>ONPM01000028.1 GCA_900319715.1 uncultured Prevotella sp. | reverse complement strand
GACTCTGTGAGAATCCGTACCTTCTGAATGTCGATCAAAGGGGCATCTGCTGTAATGCTGATGCTGCTTTTGGTGACAGATGACCATGTGTGATTGGGATCGATGGTAACACCCAATTTCTGCGCGGCATTGTTCTTGACGGATTCCTGGTAGATTTGTTCGTTGAACGCATCACGATCCATACCACAAGATGCAAGGACAAAAGCCGAAATTGAAAGGAATAGATACTTACACTTCATACTTAAAATCACTTAAATAATCTTTGTTCTTATGTTTATAATTTTGAGTGCAAATATACGTATTTCTCCTTATATATGAATGAATTTCTTATAAATAACCCTATGTTTTAACAAACTTTATAATTCTATGGTCACTTTACCGTTAATTTGTCGTCCTGTCAGGTAGTTGGGTACGGCCCACTGACGATCGGTGACGTCGGTTACCCAGTAGTAACTGTTCACGTTAGAGATGCCAAACAGGTTCAGGCAATCAACTCCCAGCCAGATGTTCTTGACGGACTTGCCATTCTTCAATGCCCTGAAACTCATACCGATGTCGGCACGTTTGTAGGCTGGGGCGCGGAATTGCTGTTGTTCCAGTCCTCTGTGTGGAGGTCCGAAGGGCAGGCCATCGGCAAAGGCCAGACGGAGTGTCATCTTCCAACGGTCGGTGCCTGGGAAATAATCGGTAAAGTGGAGGTTGATGGCATATCGCTGGTCTGTCGGGGTGGGGATCCACTGGCCGTTGTATTTCTGCCGCATACTCATCAGAGAGAATGTAAGCCAGGAGTCTGTCCCGGGCACAAACTCACCGTATAACTTCAAGTCCAATCCTGTGGCATAACCAGAACATAGGTTTTCTCCGAAGTACGTAATCTTCACATTCTGAACATTATACGGAATAAGGTTTGATAAAGCCTTGAAGTATGCCTCGGCCGAGAACTTGAAGGGCCGGTTGAGCATTTTGAAGCGGTAATCCATCGCTGCGATGAACTGCAGGGAGCGCTGGCTCTTGATATTCTCGTTTAAAACGGCTCTGGTCAGTCCGTCTTGAGTTACCGTATCTCTCATTTCTTTATAAAAAGGGGCTTGGTAATAGAGCCCGGTAGCAAAGCGGAAGGTATAATCATGGTTGAAGGCTGGCACAAGGGCCAGTGAGACTCTGGGCGACACGATGGTCTCTTTGTTGAATGACCAGTTGGCGAGTCTGACGCCATAGTTCAGTGTGAAGAAGTTATCTCCCTTGTTGAAATGGTAGGTGTCTTGTATGTATGCCTCAATACGATGGCTCTTCGCGTCGTTCTTGGCCGACAGCGTATAAATCAGATCCAGACGGTCTGCTGTGTGGGGGATGGAGTAACCGCTGGAATCGCGCATTTCATATTCCCGTGAGGTCTCAGTAATATGCTCGGTTTTGTAGGTGAAACCTGCCTCGATGTCGTGGTGGCGCGTCTTGTGCGTGCCCATCAACTTGAAACTCACCACGTCGGCGGTCAGGTAGTTCCGGGCGTGTTCCATATATGTTCCTACGCCGAGGTTCTCGCTCGACTGGGAGTCGTCCAACCAATATTGTCCCATGATGTCATAGGTCTCTTTCTCCTTGGTGTGGAAGGCAGATGCCAGAAACTTGATCTTGGTGGAGTCTCCGAACGAGCGGGTGATGGAGGCGGTGCCGAAGTAGGTTCGGAACACATCCTTCTCCTGTCCGTCGAAATAAACCTTAAACGATTTGGCGTCGGCAAACGTCCCGAATGTGGTCTCTCGCGACTCAGGCGTGAAATTGTAATGGTTCTCGGAGATGTATCCAATCAGGTTTACTTCCCATCTCTTGTTGGGCGTGTAACTGATATATGTCTGATAATCAAGAAAGTTCGGTTGGTACTCTCCACTTGTTTCGAGGGAACCTAACAGATACCTGTTGGTCTTGTACCGGAGGCCGTGGCTCATCGCAAAAGTCTTGTTGCCATAGCCGAAATAGCCGCTGGCACCGAGCAGCGACCCCGTGATGGTGCCCTCCATCCGCTTGGGTTTTCGGTAGGTGATGTCCAGCGCTGAAGACATCTTGTCGCCGTACTTCGCAGCAAAGCCGCCCGTCGAGAAGCCGATGCTCTCGACCATGTCTGAATTGATGATTGACAGGCCTTCCTGCTGTCCGCTGCTGACGAGTAGCGGCCTGTATATCTCCACACCATTGATATATACCGAGTTCTCGTCGAACGAGCCGCCGCGTACATTGTACTGCGACGACAATTCGTTGTGTGTCGACACGCCGGCCTGCTGTTGGATGAGTTCCTCCACGGCATTGCCCGTTATCGAAGGCACAATCTTCAGGTCTTTCGTGTCGAGTTGTTCCGTCTGGGTGGTCTGCCGCCGGCGTTCCGTGACGGTGATTTCCTGCAGTGCCTCCATGGGGTACATCACGATCTGAACGGTCATCTTACCCTTTGGGCGTCTGAACACCCGCTTCCTCGGACCGTAACCCACCATCGAAAACCTGACTTCGACAGAGTCGGCACTATGCAAGTCTATGGAGAACTCACCCTTCAGGTTAGTCATTGCCACCTTTCCCTGGGCAAGGCATGAGACGGTCACCAGTTCCAAAGCCTGACCGTCTTCATCGATGACTTTACCTTTTAATGTGAAATCATCAGCCATCGCGATAGAACCCGAAAGTACCATCACCAACAGACACAGATATCGCGCTAATATATGTTTCATCAAGAATAATAACGTTTTAATCGTCCATTTATTGCATTTTGCCAACTTTTGCGAACCGTTTTGCCTTTTGCGAACTATTGCGAACGAAAAGTTTTGGTCGTTTCGTTTTTTTTTCGTACTTTTGCGCTATGATTCACGAAATGCTCATAGGAATACTCGTTTATGTGGTACTGGAGCGCTTGGAAAAGGTACGTGCGCTGCAAGAGTTACAACAGTCTCTTCCAAAGACTGGGATGGCTTTGTTCTTTCGCTTTAGTTATAAATCATAAATAGGAAATGGATATGATAGAGTATTTAGCACAACACTTGTGGCAGATGTGGGCGGTGATAGCCGTCGTCTGTCTTATTCTGGAACTTACTGCGGGTGACTTCTTCATCATCTGCTTTTCCATTGGTGCGTTCTTTACAGCCTTGGCTGCCGTCTGTGGATTAGGGTTCTATTTGCAACTGCTGGTCTTCGCTGTCTTCACGTTGATCAGCCTCTTCTGGGTGCGTCCCTTTGCCCAGCGTTATCTGCACAAGGGCGAGGACAATCGTGTGAGTAATGCCGATGCGCTGATGGGCCGTCAGGGTAGGGTGGTCGAGACTGTCAAGGCCGATGGTTTCGGGCGTGTACAGATCGACGGTGACATCTGGAAAGCCGTCACCAACGAGTCTATAGATATTCCTGAAGGCAGCAATGTCCGTGTCATCGGTCGCGAGAGTACTATCATTACTGTAGAATCATTAGGTATTGAAAAATAAACATTAATCATTATAAATTTAATTATGGACATTATGACTTATGTACTTATTGCCATTGTTGTTTGCGTAATCTTGTTCGCGAAGATGGCACTTGTGATCATCCCACAGTCGGAAACCAAGATCGTTGAGCGTCTGGGACGCTATTATGCTACCCTCCGTCCTGGTATCAACATCATCATCCCGTTCATCGACCGTGCTAAGTCGATCGTCGTGCTCAATCACGGCCGTTATCAGTATTCCACGACTATCGACCTGCGCGAACAGGTCTACGACTTCCCCAAGCAGAATGTGATTACGAAGGATAACGTTCAGACTGAAATCAATGCGCTGCTTTACTTCCAGATCGTCGATCCCTTCAAGGCCACATACGAGATCAACAATCTGCCTAACGCTATCGAGAAGTTGACGCAGACGACGCTGCGTAATATCATCGGTGAACTGGAACTTGATGAGACACTGACTTCTCGTGACACGATTAATAAAAAGTTGAGTGCAGTGCTTGATGATGCTACCGATAAATGGGGAGTAAAAGTTAATCGTGTGGAACTGCAGGATATCACACCTCCAGACTCTGTCCTCACCGCTATGGAGAAGCAGATGCAGGCCGAGCGCAATAAGCGTGCCCAAATCCTGACCTCCGAGGGCCAGAAGGCTGCTGAGATTCTCGCTTCCGAGGGTGAAAAGACTGCCATCGTCAACAAGGCCGAAGCTGCCAAGCAGCAGGCCATTCTTGAGGCAGAGGGAGAGGCTCAGGCACGTATCCGCAAAGCAGAGGCGGAGGCCAAGGCCATTGAACTGATTTCAGAGGCTGTAGGCAAATCGACCAACCCCGCCAACTATCTGTTGGCTCAGAAATATATCCAAATGATGCAGGAACTGGCAGAGGGAGACAAGACGAAAACAGTCTATCTGCCTTATGAGGCCACCAATCTGTTAGGTTCTATTGGAGGCATCAAGGACCTCTTCAAGTCTGAATAAAAGTTGCATGAAGAATTAAGAATTGAGAAAATTGCCCCTCTTTGGATATTTTCTTAATTCTTAATTCTTAATTCTTAATTTATTATTGTACCTTTGCACCCGATTTTGAAATTTGACTGTATGGTACACAATATTTTCAAAGGGCTTGGTATCGCTCTTATTACTCCCTTCAAGAATGATGGCGCTGTGGATTACGAAGCCCTGATGCGGTTGCTCGATTACCAGTTGGACAATGGCGCAGATTTCTTCTGCATCCTCGCTACTACTGGTGAGACTCCGACACTGAACCGTGAGGAAAAACAGAAGATTAAGGATCTCGTTGTAGAGAAAGTCCGTGGTCGTGTGCCTATCTTGATGGGCTGTGGCGGCTATAATACGGCAGAAGTCGTAAATGAACTCAAGACGGGCGATTTTAGGGGCATCAACGGTATCCTTAGTGTTTGTCCCTATTATAATAAGCCTTCTCAGGAAGGACTCTACCAGCATTTCAGGGCTATTGCAGCAGCGACCAATCTGCCTGTGGTGCTCTATAATGTGCCTGGCCGAACTGGTGTCAACCTCAAAGCGGAGACAACTGTCCGTCTGGCTCGTGACTGTCAGAATATTGTGGCCATTAAGGAGGCAAGTGGTAATCTGGAACAAGTGGATGAAATCATCAAGAATAAACCGCGCGATTTCGATGTCATTTCTGGTGACGATTCACTCACGTTTCCGATGGTCAGTTGCGGTGCGGTCGGGGTTATCAGCGTCATCGGCAATGCAATGCCTAAGGAATTCTCGAAGATGATTCGACTGCAGATGCGAGGCGAATACGACCCTGCTCGCAAGATTCATCATCGTTTTACTGATCTTTTCTCCCTGCTCTTTGTCGACGGTAACCCTGCGGGTGTCAAGGCCATGCTTTCAGAGATGGGCTTCATCCAGAATGTGCTTCGTCTGCCTCTGGTTCCGATGCAAATTAAGAACCGTCAGCGTATGTCTGAGATTCTGAAGGAACTGAAAATCTGATGGACCGCTCAATTATTCATGAGATATCGCCCCTCATGGGCAAGGACGTCCTTTATATCGCCGACAGACGAAAAAAGGAGTTTACATACCCTATCCACAATCATCAAGTCTATGAACTTAACTTCGTGGAACATGCCGCTGGTGTGCGCCGTATCGTTGGTGATTCCAATGAAGTGATAGGTGATTTCGACCTTGTACTTATCACGGGGCCTGATCTCGAACATGTCTGGGAGCAGAATACCTGTACCAGTGAAGATATCCGTGAAATCACAATTCAGTTTGATATCAATTTTGGTGAAGGTACCATTTTCGACCGTAACCCTTTTAACTCGATGAAGAAGATGATGGTTGAGGCTCAGAAAGGGCTCTGTTTCCCCCTCGATGCCATCATGAAAGTCTATTGTGAACTTGATTCTCTCAGTAGCATCAAGGACGGATTCTATGCTTTCACTCAGTTTCTTACCATACTCTATGAATTGTCTAAGTGTGAAGGTGCCAGGGCATTGTCTTCTACAAGTTTTGCCAAGATCGAAATGCCAAGTGATAGCCGCCGGGTGCATAAGGTGAAGACCTTTATCGATGCTCATTACCGTGAGGAGATACGTCTTTCGCAGTTAGCAGATATCGCAGGTATGAGCGACTCTTCCTTCAGCCGATTCTTCAAGTTGCATACAGGTCGTAATCTCAGTGAGTATATTATCGATCTCCGTCTGGGGCATGCCTGTCGTCAGTTGGTTGACAGTAGCCGCACTGTTGCTGAAATCGGCTATAGTTGTGGCTTTAACAACCTCAGTAACTTCAACCGTATCTTTAAGAAGCGCAAGGGATGCAGTCCGTCAGAATTTCGTGAAAACTATCATAAGACACGGGTAATTATTTAAGATTATTCCTTAATTTGAAGTTTTTTTTAAAAAAGTCAATGAAATATTTGGCAGATTCAAAAATAGTTCGTACCTTTGCACCCGCAAAAGAAAAAAGGAGGCTCCCTAGCTCAACTGAATAGAGCATCTGACTACGGATCAGAAGGTTGTGGGTTTGAATCCCGCGGGAGTCACAAGGAAAGCATCTATAGTCTGAAAAGATTATAGATGTTTTTCTTTTCTATGATTTATCCATTAAAAATTTGGATGGTAAATAAATAATGTGTATCTTTGCAGGCAAAAAGGGAATAAGTCGTGTAAACCTCTGAAGGTATGAAAATGAGGCTTCTGCTCACACGGATGGCAATAGTGTTGACTTGCCTGATAACTAGTCTGCGGTTACAAGCAGGAGAGTTCCGATTCTATGTGTATAACGCCTCTAATGGCTTGGCCGACAACAGCGCACAGACTATCTATTGCACGAAGACAGGGCGGCTGGTCATTACGACGATGGGGCAGATCAACTTCTTCGACGGAAACAGTTTTACCTATATTGATCCCACTAAGGAAAACACCTACGCACTTTCCAACTATCACGGCTACAGTCATCTGTATTTCGATCGCTATCATCATCTGTGGCTTAAAGACCGCAACAATGTGACTTGCGTGAACTTGACTACCGAGCGTTTCGTTGATTCGGTCGAGGATGTGTTTGAAGGGTTTGGCTGCAACGAGAAAGTTACTGACCTCTTTGTGGATCAGACGAGTGTGGTGTGGTTGTTGACAGAGCACGGACTTTACAACGTGGCGACAAAGCAGACTTATCCTGTGCGTAGCGGTAGAAACCTGCAGGACATGGAACTCTGTGATGAACGCTATCTCCTTTTGTTCTATGACAATGGCTTGTTGGATATCACCGACTTAGAAATGGGGAAGAAGATATATTCAGGTCGGCCGTATGACGAGGAAGAGTCGAAGCAATATGAAAGTTCGTCGCTGCAAAAATCCATCGGTGATACCATCTATCAGTTACGTAATGGTCAGGATGCGGGCGTTCTGCTGCGTTTCGACATCGGTCAGCAGACGTGGAAAACAATTCTGAAGACACCTTACTTCCTGAGTAATATAATCGAGCATGAGGGCATGCTATATATCCCCTCTGCAAAAGGCTATTGGACGTACGACCTGAAGACGGAGCAGTTGGAACACGTCGTGGAATTGCAGATGGCCAATGGTGGGAAGTTATTAACAGACATTAATGCCATGGCGTTTGACAGACAAGGTGGTTTGTGGGTTGGAACAGCAAAACGTGGCCTGCTCTATTCCAGACCCTTGATGGCACCTTTTAAAGTGTATGGGCTAGAGGCCGGTCGGGCGCAAGAACTCATTACACTGATGGATAAACTGCCACCTTCCCAGACGAACTATCATCATCGACCTGCTAATTGTGTGTTCCGTGACTCTCGAGGCTGGTCTTGGGTCGGTACGTCGGCAGGTTTACAACTGTATCGTAAAGAGTCAGACCAGTTACCGGTAATCTATACTCATTCCGATGGTTTGTTGAGCAATGTCATTCATTCAATTGTTGAGGACGGGATGCACAATATCTGGGTGGGCACGAGTTACGGTGTCAGTTGTCTGCTCTTTAAAGATGATCAGTTGCGCTATGTAAACAGTTACAGCCAGTGGGACAATGTTCCCAACGAGTCATTCGTCAACGGCAAGGCCCTCAGACTGCCCGATGGCACTATTACGATGCAGATGCTTGACCATGTGATTGAATTCAATCCCGATAAGATGGGTACTATTGCTGAGGGTGTGTCGTACGACATCCATCCCAAACTTATTCGTGTGATGGTCAATGGCAATAACTTGCATACTGGAGAGGAACTCGACGGGAAAGTCATCCTTGATAAGGCTATCCCACGCACATCGGAGATCAATCTGAACTATAACCAGAATTCAATAACGCTAACCTTCTCCGCCCTGAATTATTTCCGCCCACAACAGACCTATTATCGTGTCCGTATCAATGGGTTGGATAATACCTGGCGCGTGCTCACCAACTACAATTCTGGTGGTCTGGTCGATTCGCGTGGCATGCTGCACTTGCCGATGGTGGCACTGAAGCCCGGATCTTATACAATAGAAGTGCAGTGCTCGATGATTCCAGATGTTTGGGAGTCGGAACCTTATGAGTGGGTCGTCAATGTGAACGAACCTTGGTGGCGTACAAAAGGTGTCACGTGGATTTACATGCTGCTATTCATTGTCTTGCTGGGCGTGAATACCTATTATTATATGCGCAATGTCAGTATGCGGGCAACCCGCAGTACCCAAGAGAGGGGCATGGTCAGGCAAATCCGCCTCTTTGCTGAGCATTGCAGTCAGCAACAGGTGGTATTGCTCGAACCGGTGCCCGAGGAATATATGGGTATTGAGAATGGTCGGTCTCTGAATGCCTTGACGCCTGAGTTTATCGCTACGATGGAAAAAATTATTCCGACAGTACTCCGGAAGGATGTTGATAAACTGACCATGCGCGAACTCAGTGCTGCTGCAAAGATGGAATTGAAACCGTTTTATCAGGTCATATTAGGCAATATCTTCAAGAGTCCTCGACCTTTGGCCAAGAGCCTGATGCTGAAGAAGGCAGAGGAACTGCTGACGATGACGGAGAAGGACATAGAGCAGATTGCAGCAGAGTGCGGATTCGTATCACCAAACTATTTCATCGCTACTTTTTACGGGAAGCATAAGATGACACCTGAGATTTTCCGTCGTAAGAACAGTCATCTCAGGCAAAAGAATAATCTGGCACTTTGATTATATTTAGTTGAGGGTGATTTGCCCGAAAGCAGTCAGCCGCCAGGTCCTTCCACCTACCTCTTTAAAATAGATAAACGCCTGATAACGGTTTTCTGTCGGATAGAAATTGCCCTCAGAGGGTAGAGGACGTCTTGTCCCTCTATTGTCTTCCCAAAGATACTGATAGGAATAGTATCCCTGCTTCTGTAGGATGGAAGCAGTATACATTCCTGCATCTTCATCGTAGGTCATACGGTAGGTTTCGCTGTTCTCCGTCGTCCACTGACCGTCGATGACAATATATCCGTCGCTGACAGAATCAGACTTCAGCCGGTAGTTTATCCAGACATAGTCACTGATGATGTCGTTTTCGCGGTTGTCACTGTTGCGGATGTAAAATGCGCCATCGGCATCCTCATCGTAGAGGTAGTTCGGACGTGGCTCGCTGATGTAGGGGAATACCTGATAGTGGTCACCGTCCCAACGGATATAGTCGATACCCATTGTGGGGTGGGTGGGGTCAAGCACCTCGTATTTGCGGTACTCGTTGCCGGCGTCGAAGATGTATTCCATGGCATGGCTCCATTCCTGCCCGTTTTGGTTGACAAAGGCTGGTCGGACATTGCGCCGGCAGTTGTCCTCGCGTCCGTTTTGCATCACCACCGTTTGGATCTGTTCGTCTGGTCGCACCACGGAGTGATTCATGTAGCCAATGGACATGGATACCTGCTGATGGCGGCCGTTTGTGTCTTGATCGGTGTTCGTGGTGGCTGTCATAGAGAGTTGCATTGATTGTTCTGTCACCATGAACTCAACCGTCAGCACATCCTCGTCAGTGCCGTCCTCCTGAATGTGAAGGCGGTAGTTGCCGCTCATCTTCAGGCGACATTGGTCGTTGGGGAGCGAAAATTGATAGTGAGTGTAGGGAACGGTCGTATTGATAGAGTGTTCATAGTCGTCGACGATGAGGTCATTGAAGCCGTTAAGCCAGTCGCTTTCAAACATTTCTGTTGCCGTGGTCCAGTCGGCCTCACAACGCTCAATGTGGCAGATGTAGCGATGGTAGTCGTGGGAAAGTTCGTCAAATCCGACGTACAGACGGTCGGCAGAGTTGAGTTTCATCACGGGCAACGACTGCCAGTTCTGGTTGACTACAACCTGCAGTGACTTCACCTGCGGGCTGTATATTTTATGAAATCCTGCTGCCGGCATGACTGCCAGCAGCAGGACTATGAGTATCAGTGTGAGTCGTCTCACGCTTATTCTCCCTTGATGGCTGCTACGCCAGGAAGCACCTTGCCCTCGATGGCCTCGAGCAGGGCACCACCACCAGTAGAGATGTAAGACACCTTGTCGGCCAGACCGAACTTGTTGACGCAGGCCACAGAGTCGCCACCACCGATGAGCGAGAAAGCACCCTCAGCGGTAGCCTCGGCGATAGCCTCACCGATAGCGCGGCTGCCAGCCGTGAAGTTGTCGCACTCGAACACACCGGCAGGACCGTTCCAAAGAATGGTCTTGGCACCCTTGATGGCCTGGCGGAAGTCGTCCTGAGAAGCAGGACCGGCATCCACGCCCTCGAAGCCGGCGGGAACCTTGTTGGCAGGGCAGGTGATGATCTCAGCACCCTCCTTCACGGTCATCGTACCGAAGTCGAGGCCGTTGGTAGCGGTGCAGTCGGAACCGAGTACGAGTTCAACGCCATTCTTCTTAGCCAGTTCCTCAACGCCCAGGGCAACATCCAACTTGTCGAGTTCAACGATAGAATCGCCGATCTCACCATTGTGAGCCTTGGCGAAGGTGTAGGTCATACCACCGCAGAGGATGAGTTTGTCAACCTTGCCCAGCAGGTTCTCGATGATACCGATCTTTGAAGATACCTTCGAGCCGCCCATGATGGCCACGAACGGACGCTTGATGTTAGAGAGCACATTGTCAACAGCCTGTACCTCCTTCTCCATCAGCAGACCGAGCATCTTGTTGTCAGCATCGAAGTAGTCGGCGATCACAGCGGTAGAGGCGTGCTTGCGGTGAGCGGTACCGAAGGCATCCATCACATAGCAGTCAGCATACGAAGCGAGTGTCTTGGCGAACTCCTTCTGACTGGCCTTCATGGCCTTCTTGGCCTCGTCGTAGGCGGGGTCGGTCTTCTCGATGCCCACGGGCTTACCTTCCTCCTCGGGATAGTAGCGCAGGTTCTCCAGCAGCAGAGCCTCGCCCATCTTCAGGGCAGCAGCGGCGTCGGCAGCCTTGGCGCAGTCGGGTGCGAATGCCACGGGAACACCCAGAGCCTTCTCCACAGCCTCACGGATCTGTCCGAGAGACAGTTTGGGGTTCACCTTTCCTTTGGGCTTGCCCATGTGCGACATGATAGTGATCTTACCATTCTCATCGAGGGGTACGTTGAAGTCTACACGTACGATTGCCTTCTTACCGGCAAAGTTGAATTCGTTGATTGTCATAATTGTATTATTATTAATAATGTGAAAAACTTCGATTAAACGTGAGTGCAAAGATACTAATTTTCATTGAACATTCGACATTGAGCCTTGAACATTTATATTTTTTTTGCGTACATATATAAATAATGTTAGGCGGAGTTAGCAAAAACTTGTGATTTTTGTGTACCTTTGCAGCCGAAATGAATAAAGACACCGTGATTATCTTGAGTGGTGGCATGGATTCCGTGACACTGCTTTACGACCAGCAGGATCGTATTGCCCTGGCTGTGTCGTTCGACTATGGCAGCAACCATAATGCCCGTGAGATTCCCTTTGCCCGTCTGCATTGCGAGCGGCTGGGCATCCGCCATATCGTCATCCCCCTGGAGTTTATGAGCCAGTATTTCCAAAGTTCGCTGCTTGCAGGGGCAGACGCGATTCCAGAGGGCCACTATGCCGACGAGAACATGAAGTCGACGGTGGTGCCCTTCCGTAATGGCATCATGCTGTCGATAGCCGTGGGTATTGCTGAGTCGAATGGGCTGCAGTTTGTGATGATGGCCAATCACGGCGGCGACCATACCATCTATCCCGACTGCACACCGCAGTTTGTGAATGCCTTCGATGAGGCCGCCCGAGCCGGCACTTATGTCAATGTGGGACTGTTGTCGCCTTATACTCATTGGACGAAGGCCGACATCGCCCGCCGTGGCAAGGAACTCGGCATCGACTATGCCGAAACATGGTCGTGCTACAAGGGTGAAGAAAAGCACTGCGGCAAGTGCGGTACCTGTGTGGAGCGCCACGAAGCACTCCTCGAAGCCGGCATCGATGATCCCACGGAATACGAGGAATAATCACCAGAAAGTTTTTTCTTAAACACGAATAACCACGAATTGAACACGAATTGTCATGAATTGAGCATGAATAATCAATAATTTTTGAATAATTCGTGATTAATTCGTGGTAATTCGTGTTAAAAATGAAATCTGCTAATTCATGTGAACTCTATCCGAAGAGTTCACGGAGGGCCTCCTCGACCTTGCGGACGGGATGCAGGCGGATGTGGAACTTTTTCTGATCGAAGCCCTGCAGATTATATTTCGGAATGATCATATCGCTGAAGCCCAATTTCTCCGCTTCGGCGATTCTTTGTTCAATGCGGTTGATGGGTCTCACCTCGCCGCTCAGTCCCACCTCGCCAGCCATGCACCAGCCCGCCTCAATGGGCGTGTCGACGTTCGATGAGAGTACGGCGGCTATGACGGAGAGATCCATCGCGAGATCTGTGACTCTCAGCCCTCCGGCAATATTGATGAACACGTCCTTCTGCATCAACTTGAACCCCACACGCTTCTCCAGCACCGCCAGCAGCATGTTCAGCCGCCGCTGGTCGAATCCCGTTGCAGAGCGTTGCGGCGTACCGTAGGCCGCAGTCGACACCAGTGCCTGTGTCTCGACGAGGAAGGGCCTGACGCCTTCGATGGCACTCGAGATGGCGATGCCCGAGAGACCTTCATGATCCTGCGTGAGCAGCAGTTCTGATGGATTGCTCACCTGTCGGAGTCCGTTCTGCTGCATCTCGTAGATACCCAGTTCGCTGGTGCTTCCGAAGCGGTTCTTGATCGAGCGCAGGATGCGGTACATGTAGTGCTGGTCGCCCTCGAACTGGATGACGGTGTCGACGATATGCTCCAGAATCTTCGGGCCTGCCAGCGTCCCCTCTTTCGTGATATGCCCGATGAGGATCACGGGCACGCCGCTCGTCTTGGCAAAGCGGAGCAGCGATGAGGCGCACTCGCGGACTTGGGCGATGCTGCCTGCGCTCGACTCGACATCCTCTGTCATGATCGTCTGTATCGAGTCGATGACCACCAGTTCCGGCTGCACGTCCTTGATATGCTCGAACACGTTCTCGAGCGAGTTCTCGCAGAGGATGAGCATGTTGTCGTTGTCACCGCCGAGCCGATTGGCGCGCATCTTCAACTGGTGGGCGCTCTCCTCGCCGCTGACGTAGAGAATCTTCTTCTCCGGCAGACGGAGCATGGTCTGCAGCGACAGTGTACTCTTGCCGATGCCTGGTTCACCGCCCAGCAGCACGATGCTGCCAGGCACGAGCCCGCCACCCAGCACACGGTTCAACTCTTCGTCGTGCATGTCGATGCGCGGGTCGTCGTGGTTCGAGATGTCGCGGAGGCGGAGAACCTTGGCGGCGGATAGTGCGGCAGACTGGGCGGAGAAGCCCGTGTTCAGGCCACCCCGTCCTCCAGACACCCCTCCTGACTTGGGAGGGGTAGGGGATACCTTGATTTCCTTGAACGTGTTCCATTGTCCGCAGGCCGGACACTTGCCAATCCACTTCGGCGACTCTTGGCCGCAGTTGGAGCATACGTATGCGATTTTGTCTTTTGCCATATCGGTTGCGAAGTTACGAAATAAACTTCAAACGACCAAATGTTTCACTAAAAATCCTTAAGATTTTTACGATAATTTTACTGATTCCCTTTTGGCCACCACACAAACATCCTCATTTGCAGGAAGGATAATTTTCCTGCTTGTACTTTCTCCCTGATTGGCTCCATCTTTCGGCAGTCATGATAGTCATTAGTCATTAGTCATTAAGCACTTTGCATATCTCTTCTAAGACTTTCCTAAACACTCTTCTAAGTCTCTTCTTAAATTCTTCTTATTTTTATATTATTATATATATTATAATATATATAATAATATAATCTAAAAACCTCTTTTCTCTTACTCCTTAATGACTAATGACTAATGACTTAAATGACTGAAATTTCTGTCTGTACTGATGATGATTGTCGGAAATTATTGTATTTGGTGGGAATGCCTGCCTCGAGTCGTGCTGATGCTTTCCATGAGATGGTGCAAGGCATCGGCATAAATCATGCAGGGCATCACCGCCAGTCACGCAAGGCGTCTGCATGGGGCACGCAAGGCATCCGCACGAGCCATGGGGAGAGGAGTCGATAAAAAAATGACAATGAGAGTGGAATTTTCAGTAAAATGTAGCGGCGTTTCAGATTTTTATTGTAACTTTGCAGACAGAACGAGAAACAGAAGTTTTTAATTATTATGATGAAAAAAATGAATCTATGGATGCTTGCCGCCATCCTCATCATCTGCGGCTCAGCGACTGTCTTGACAGCGTGTAAGAAGAGTAGTGTGAACGCCAACCCCGTTGCTGCGGTGCAGTCGTCTGAACTGATTCGCACCAGCCAGAGTTGGGATGGAGTCGAACTGCCCGACTATCTGCAAGGCCGCCCCGAGTTGGTCGCCGTGAAATACGAGTTCCCGGCCGGCCAGAAACTGGGCTGGCACCACCATCCCGTGATGAACTACGGCATACTGGTGCAGGGCGAACTGACCATCATCGGTCGGGACGGCAAGGAGAAGACCGTGCATGAGGGCGAGGCCGTCGTGGAGATGGTGAACACGATCCATCACGGCGAGAACCGAGGCACGAAGCCCGTCATCCTCTACATGTTCTACCTCTCGCAGAAGGACATGCCGCTGGCCGTGCAGCATCCCGAGATTCCCCTGGATTAGGCGTACGCCCGTACCAATACACCCGATTACTGGTCTATGAAGAAGTGCCTGATTCTGTTGTTGGCCGCCCTGCTGTTCGGTGCCTGTGACGAGGAGGATACCCCCGTCACCCCCGAAGAGTATGCAGACCGCACTGTGCTAGTATATATCGCTGCCGAGAACAACCTTACGGGGTATTCCCAAATGCGCTTTGCCGATGACGATCTCAGGGAGATGAAGGAAGGCTCCAAGATGCTTGACGACCGCCAGAATCTGCTCGTCTATGTAGATAAGGCAGAAAATGACCCACCCTACATCGCCCGTATCCAGAACGGCGAACTGGTTGACTCCTTCGCCTTGGAGGAATGCCTCTCGGCCGATCCCGCCGTCTTGGAAGAGATGTTGCTCTACAGTCGCATGAACTATCCTGCCCGCAGTTATGGTCTCGTGCTCTGGGGCCATTCCAACGGCTGGGTTGTCCTCAGCGACTCTGTGTCCTATGCGGGAACCAGGGCCTACGGCGGCGATACGGGGAACAATATGTCCGACAGTGCAGGCAAATACTGGATGAACATCCCTTCGATGGCCCGCGCTATCGGCCACGCCATGGGGGACGATCATCTGAGTTTCATACTCGCCGACTGCTGTAATTTCGGCTGTATCGAATCGGCCTACGAACTCCGCCATGTGACCGACTATCTGATTACCTCTCCTGCCGAGATCCCCGAACTTGGCGCACCCTATCACCTCATTGTACCTCCCATGTTTGATACAAGTGAGACCTTCTATCAGTCGGTCGTCGATGCCTATTTCGACTATTATATGGAGGAGTTTGCAAACGACCCCACCTATTATTTTAATAGTAAATATGGCGACCTGGAAGGTTACAGCATTCCCTTTGCCGCCATCAAGAGTTCAGAACTCGAGAATCTGGCTCTGGCCACAGCCGACCTGCTCAGTACCATCCCCGGCAAACTGTCACCTGCGGGCGACTTCAACTTCGACCATCTGGTGTATTATGACTATGACAGAAGGACATCCGCCGAGTACGGTTATGATATCTATCACTCCCTCAAGGAAAATACGTCGGAGTCCGATTTCGCCAAATGGGAGCCCTGGTTCAGGAAGGCAGTCCCCTACAGTCGCTTTTCGGCCAAATGGCTGTCAAGTATGAATCAACTGATTGCCGACATGCAAGTTTTCAGCGAGTCGACCCAGGACTATGGTATGGTCAGCATGTTTTTCCCCCGACAGATTTACGACAATGCGGGCCAGTACAGTAGTTACCGCATACTGAACTTGAATACTGCCATTCAGGCTTTCGAATGGAACAGCGTCATCCGCTGGCAGCAATACGGCTGGTAATACGTCAATCTGTGTAGACAAAGAATAGAGAATGATGACCCATGTAATATGTAAGGTAAACAAGGGAGCAATGGCCGTCCTGACCTTTTCTCTCCTTTTCCTTTTCACCCTTGCCGACTCGGGCTGCGGACAGTCGTATGAGGAGACGAAGCGGCTGAAACAGGAGCAGCGCAGGCAGGCATTGCGTGAAGACTCGGCTGCACTGAAGGTGGCCGTGTTGCCTACACTCGACTGTCTGCCTCTGTACGTGGCCGAAGACCGTGAGATGTTTGATACAGCCGTCGATATCCGCCTGAAGCGCTTTACGGCTCAGATGGACTGCGACACCGCTTTCCTGCGGGGCAGGGTGGAGGTGGCCGTCACTGACCTCGTGAGGGTGGAGAAGTGGAAGGAAACGGCTGGCCAGAGGGTTGCCCACTATCTGACGGCGACCAACGCGTATTGGCTGCTCATCGGCAATCGCAATCAGCGTATCACCAGCCTGTCGCATCTCGACGACCACATGCTGGCGATGACCCGCTACTCGGTGACGGATATGTTGGGAGACTTGGCTGTCGACAGTGCCAAGTTGAAGACAGAGCGCGTGTTCCGCATCCAGGTGAATGACGTGAACGTCAGGCTGGATATGTTGGAGAATAACGAGATGGATGCCATGCTGCTGACAGAACCCCAGGCCACCCAGGCACTGCTCAAGAAGCATCGCGTGCTGCTCGACACCCGTAAGTTGGATATGTGGATGGGAGTACTCGTAGAGGATAGCGTGTGCATGAGCCATCCGAATCGCCAGCGCCAGCGCGAGGTGCTGGTCAAAGGCTATAATGCTGCCTGTGACTCGTTGAACCAGTATGGAGTAAAGCACTACAGCGATATCATCAGAAAATATTATAAACTGACGGAACAGGCCTTGAGCCAGTTGCCTGACACGCTGAAATACCAGCATGTACAGGCGCCGCGTGAGAAAGATGTGACCCGGGCGAGGCTGTACATTAGAGGTAAGAGGTGAGAGGTGAGAGAAATGCTGGTCACCCTCCTCGGGAATGTAGCGTAAAACGAGAAAACATGGTTAACAACGAAGCACTTAATCTTATTCTGACTCAACTGCTGAGGCGTAACCTCGGCGAGGCTATTGTGGCGACGGACAATTTCCTGGCCGTCCATCCTCATCAGGTCAATACCGATCGCCTCTTTGCCATAAGGACAGACTACCAACTGATGACCGACTATTGGCGTAAGGGGTTCAAGGATCCGCAACTGCCCAACCTCTATGATACGCTGCTGAAGCGGATGTATGTGCTCTATGCCCATATCGCCAATGCCTATAATATCCGCCACACCCCACTGCTGGCATCACTCTATTACAAGGCGCAGATGTCTGCCCGTGACTGGTCGCCGCAAACCATCAGGGAGGGGCTGGAGTCGTTTGTGTCTGATGTGGCGATGCTCGAACTTGAACCGTCGCACACAGCAGCCCCCAAGCGTAAGGAACTCTACGCAAGGCACTACCAGTCGATGGTGGAACTGTTCGATTATATCCTGACCTCCGGCATCTGGACAGACGGCTTCTCGTCGGCGATGGAGGAGATGCTGTTGTCGCCCACCATCGACACCAACGACCAGCAACTCATGGTCTCGGGTGTGATGCTGGCCGTCATCGACTGCTTCGATATCGCGAAGTTCCGACTGCTGGTCCATCTCTATCAGAAAGCCACAGACGAGGAGGTGCGCCAGCGTGCCCTGATCGGCTGGGTCTTCGCCCTGCATGCAGAGATCGGACAGAGTATCTATGCAGAGGAGCAGACGCTGGTGGAGCAGATGCTGGAAGACGAGGCCTGCTGCCAGGAGTTGGTCGAACTGCAGAAGCAACTGGTATTCTGTATCGATGCCGAGCGTGACCATGCAACCATCCAGAAGGAGATCATGCCTGACCTGATAAAGCAGCCGGGTTTCCGCATCACTCGTAACGGTATCGAAGAGGAGGCCGAGGATGAACTCAATGATATCCTGCATCCTGACGAGACGGAGGCTAATCTGGAACGTCTGGAAGCCAGTTTCCAGAGGATGGTCGATATGCAGAAGCAAGGGTCTGATATCTATTTCGGCGGTTTTTCGCAGATGAAGCGCTTCCCTTATTTCAATGAACTGGCCAACTGGTTCATTCCCTTTGACTTCAATCATCCCGGTCTCGCAACTGTCTCTGAGAAGTTCAGGAATAGCCGGTTCCTGAATAACATCCTTCGGAGTGCTCCTTTCTGCAATAGCGACAAGTACTCTTTTGTGTTGGCTTTCGAGCAGGTGGTCAGTAAGATTCCCCCCAGTTACATAGAGTTGATGGAGAGTGGGGAGGCGATGCTCTATGAGTTCTCTGCCGAAGAGAAGGGTAAGCCCGCCTATATCCGCCGGATGTGCTTGCAGGACCTGTATCGTTTCTACCGGCTCTTCAAGGACCGTGCTGCTTTCAGGAATATTTTCGCCCCTGCGGACGTAGATTATATCTTCCTGTCGAAAGTCACTTTCAGACAGACGCATATCGAACCTTATTTCAATGATGTCACTGCCTTCCTGCTTAAGAAGAACAGGCGTCAGGAGGCTGCTGCGATGCTCAACAACTATGGTGAGCATCGTCGTGACTTCCATTTCTACATGATGTCTGCCTATCTGGGACGTGAGCCGAAACAGAACTATGCTCAGGCTCTGTCGCTGCAGCCCGACAATGAACGTGCTCTGGCTGGATTGGCAAGAGCAGTCTTCAACGAAGGCGACTATCAGAATGCTTTGGATTTCTATGACAAACTGCTGACCTTGCAGCCCGAAAAGAAATCCTATCTGCTGAATAAGGCTGTCTGTCTGACAAACCTGAAGCGCTATGCGGAGGCGGAACGGGTGCTATTCCGCCTGAACTATGAGGCAGAGGATGATATGAACGTGAACCGAGTCTTGGCTTGGACGCTTACCAGCGACGGCAAATACGATCAGGCGGACAAACTATACCAGCAGATGTTGGCAGGAGGTAAGCCCTCGCCAGACGATCTGCTGAACTATGGCTTCTGCCTCTGGTTCAGCGGGCATGTTGATGACGCTGCTGACTGTTTCCACCGCTATCTGTTGGAGAGCGGCGAACCCAAGGAGTCGATTATTGAAAATGAGTTGGAACTGATTCGTGAAAAGGGTATCACCGATCCTGAAATCCAGATGATGCTCTACATTCTATAGCCCATCATCCTGATGACTCTGATTTGCCCTCATCTCCCTGAACTTCTTCTTTACCTGATCTGAGCACCAGGTTCCCATGAGCGGGAGACCGACACCGGCGATGGTGTAGAGTATCCAGAAGAGGTCTTGCTGGGAGTAGTGGTGGATCACCATGTGGCAGCCGATCTGACGGCTGTCGAGACCATAGTACCAGATCTTCAGCAGACTTACCGCCTTATATGATATGATGTGGAAGATGAAGATGTTCAGCGTATGGTCGCCTGTATATACCAGGAATTTCTTAAACAGACCTTGACTGCTGTCTATCCAGCGGCTGACGTTATACGTCATCAGGAAACCCAACAGCGCCGGTATGGGGAGCGAGAGGAACTGCGTATAAGTGGAGCGCCAGTTCATGTTGGCCGTCAGGTATTTTGAGAACAAGAAGACGATAACGGCGCAGGCAAGTGTCATCGGTAGTGAGATATATAGTCTGGATGTGGCCTTGTGGTAGTCATCGACGAACTGGCGGAAGATGAATCCACATCCGAAGAAGAAACACCCCATCATATCACGATAGCCTCCTTGCACGAGGTTGATAACACGCAGGCCTTCATACGTCTTCCAACCGCATAGCAGAAGCAGAAGCAGGCAGATGAGGTAGGGCGTTAGTGCTTTTGCCCCCGAGGGCAATCTGAGTAATCTGGCTATCCGGAGTAATCCGAAATCCACCACCTTATATATAATAAGGTATAGGATACTCGCCACGAAGAGCCCTCTGAAGAACCAGAAGGCCCCGCAGAGGAAGGCATCGTAACCCGCCATCGCCGTGACGATGGTCCACAGGTTCTGTTGCATCTGATGCCAACTGTAGGGATGGGTCACACCACCGGCTTCATTGCCGAAGGTTTCATTAAGGATGCCCAGGTCGAACATCCAGTTGTGGATGATGAGGAAAAAGACGGCCCACTTGACGAAAGGCCAGTAGAGACCTTTCACTCGTTTCTTGACAAACGTGGCCTCGTCGTTCAGATATTTCAGTGAGAAGAAATAGCCTGCGGTGATGAAGAACAAGGGCATGTGGAACTCGAAGATGAACTTGCACAGCCATCCTGGAGCCTCTGCGTGGGCAATGACCATGAGGATGATGGCGATACCCTTGGCGATGGATATGATGGTATTCCTTTTCACCGTTTCAACCTTTCACCATTACAACCATGGAGTGAGCAGATGTCCCAACCAGCCTCGGAATCGTTGCCACCTGGTGCGATTGCGCTTATATTCCTCTTCCGTCAGGAGGTCACACTTTCTCGTGTCTTCAATAAATTTCTCATCCAGTTGACGCGTGATGTCCTTGTCGATGATCAGGGCATTGATCTCATAGTCGAAGCGCAGACTGCGGGCATCGAGGTTCGTACTGCCAACAGTACAGTACTGGCCGTCGACCATCATGATCTTCGAGTGGTGGAAGCCAGGGCGGTAGCGCCAGATACGGGCTCCTCGCTTCATCAGTTTGCGGAGATTGTAATACACAACGTCAGGAACCAAGGGAACGTCGTACTTCGACGACATGATGATGTCCATCTTTACCCCTCGTTCAGCGCACCGCTTCAGGGCTTTGATGACCGATGAGGTGGGGCAGAAATAGGGGTTGACAATCTTTATGGAGTCCTTGGCCTGATCGAGGGCACTGATGTAGAACTGTCGCATGATCTTGTTCGTCGTGTGTGGCTCTCTGGTGGCGATGCCCACCATTTTGTTTCCGGCCTCTGTCCCACGGAAATATTTCTCGTCCGTCAAGTCCTCCTTCGTCATTTTTTTCCAGAAACGGACAAAGATCCTCTGCAACTCGTTTACCGCCGGTCCCTCAATACGGCAATGCATATCGCGCCATTCGCCCACTTGTTCTGTGCCTACGAGGTAATAGTCTGCCACGTTCATACCCCCTGTGTAGCCAATCTTGCCGTCGATGACCACAATCTTACGATGGTCACGCGGCCAGATGTGGTTTACCCAGGGAAAGCGGATGGGGTCGAATTCGTAGATCTCGATGCTGTCTTCGTGGAGTGCCTTCAGGTGCGACTTCTTCAGCGGCTGGTTGTTAGAGTCGTTGCCGAAGCCGTCAAAGACGGCACGCACTTCTACGCCTTCCTTCCTCTTCTCTCTGAGGATGTCGAAGAGCAGTCCGGCTATGGAGTCGTTCCTGAAATTGAAATATTCCAGGTGTACGCTACTCTTCGCCTGGCGGATGGCCTCAAACATGTCGGCGAATTTCTCCTTGCCGGACATCAGCAATCTGACCTCGTTGCCTCTTGTGAACTGAATACCATATTCGCTCATCTTTCTGACGATGAGCGAATCACTGGTTTCTGCATGTGCAAACAATGATATCAGCAGGAATGCGATGATTCCTGCTGATCTTCTGAGATGTGTCATTTCCTGTGTTTCAGTCTGTATTCGAGTGGCGTCATTCCGAACTTCTCCTTGAAGATGCTGATGAAGTTCTCGGCTGTCATGAATCCAATATTTGTGGCCAACTCGCTCATATTGATATTCGTGCGTTTCAGCAGGATGCAGGCGTGCTTCAGTCGCATATCTCGAACCAGTTCTGCCGGCGTCTTATTGGTGATGCTCCTCACTCTGTGGAAGAACGGTACTCGTCCCATACCCATCGCGCTGGACATCTCCTCGAGACTGATCTGTCCGCGACTCATGTTCTGCATCACATACTGCTCGATGTTCTTCAGCAGTTGCTGATCCATTGCGTCGAGCATCGAGAAGTCTGACAGCGTGCTCTCCTGTTGGTCATATTCTTCCTGTAAGATGGGTTGCTGTGTAGTCACCTGGTTGTCGCTGCGCTTGACGACCTTCGTATCCACACGGTTCATAGGATCGTCTGCCGAGATGGTATCGTTGTCTACACTCTTGTCGAACTCACCCATGTCGATGGTCTCTGTGGCTGTTGTCATACTGGAGTTACGGTCTTCGAGCATACGGGTTTCTGCACCTTCGATGAGGTTGCTGTTCATCTCGATAGGACCGAGGCCGAGAATCTTGTTGAAGCGCATGGTGGCATCCTGCAGGTTGAATGGCTTCGAGAGATAGTCGTCTGCAGAGAGCGTGATGTTCTGCGAGCGCATGTCCTGTGGTGTCAGCACACCCTCGGTCATCAGCACGAACTTGATCTTCTGGGTCCTCGGGTTTATCTTCAACTGGTTACAGAGGTCACTACCTGTAAGACCAGGCATGTCCTGCTTGCAGACGACGATGTCGCACTGCATTTCCTCCAGGTCGGCTGCCGCCTTCTCCGTGCTGTTGTAGGCGAAGAAGTTGTAGACATACTTGAAGCGTGAAGTGGCGAATTTCAGGAAGTCGTCATTGTCGTCGATCATGACGACAGTGAACTTCATTGTCGGAGCGTCGAGAGCCGCTCTCGACATGGTAGCCTCAGAGGTGAGGCTCTCACCGACAATCTCAGGCAGTTCGATCTCACCTCGGCCATTGAGTTCGAGACGATCGTGGACTGCGTTCTTGGCCCGTTCTTCTGGGTGCTCCAGGCTGGTCTGCATATCGCTCACTCGTGTGATGATCTGCAGCATCTGTGAATGGAGGGCGTTGAGTTGTTCGCGCTCCTCCAGTGACTTCTCTTTTTCAGAGAGGTTACCGATAATGGAGGTCATGCGAGCCATCGGCTGGCGCAGTTCCTCGCTGGCGGCCTTGATCTCTTCCCGCTGAAGGGCGAGTTCACGAATGACGGCCTTCTTACGGGCCTTGATGACTTTCAATTGCTTGATGCCGACGCGCCAGAAGTAGATGATGACGAGCAGGATGATGGCATAAGCCAGCAGCATCCACCACGACAGGAGCCAGTGATGGGCAATGTTGATCTCGAGCGTACGCTCTTGGTTGCTGACGGCACCTTCAGCGCTGACGGCCTTCACGTGTAAGGTGTAGTGGCCGCTTGGCAGATCACGGAAGGTGACTCCGTGAGTCAAGGCATTACCATTGCGCCAGTCTTCATCTCTGCCTTCCATCCAGTACATGAACTGCAGACGCTCGCTCTGGTTGTAGTTACCTGCTGCGAACTTGATGGTGAAGGTGTTTTGGTTGTGTCCCAGTTCGAGTTTGTTCGTCTCGTTGAGGGCCTGTGGCAGAACGATGCGATCTTGATACATGTGACCGGTCAGGATCTCCTCTTCACCGATGAAGAGTTGCGTGAGCATCACACGGGGCAGATCGTCAGTATCGTCGGAGGTTTTCTCAATCACCCAGTTCACGCCATAGATACCTCCTAACAGCACGTCCTTCCTCGTGGTTACGCTGTACGACGATGCGGCTCACACCACTGCTGGTAGTCACCCAGATGTTGTGGTTCTTATCTTCTGCGATGCCGCATACATTATTATTGCATAAACCCTGTTTCTCTGTCAGGTAGTTCAGTGAGTCGTTTTCGAGGTTCAGGATGTTCAGACCTTCACGTGTGCCGACCCAGATGAGGCCGCGGGAGTCTTGCAACACCTGGGTGATGAAGTTGTTGGTGAACGACTTGGTATTCGCCTTGTTACCCGTCAACATCACTTTGTCTGTGGTAGAGAGGTTCAGGATGAGCAGACCCTCGGCAGTTCCTACGTAGAGATCGTTGGTCTTGCCATGCTTGTTATAGAACAGACTGGTGATGTTGTTTGTCGTCAATTTGCCGTTCTCACGAGTATATGAGGAGAACGTGTTCATCTTGGGATTGTAGACCTGCATACCCCCGTTGGTGGCAATCCACAGGTTGCCGATCTTATCTGTGCAGAGGGCGTTGATATGGTCGTCGATGAGGGTGGCTGAACTGTCTGTCGCCAACGAATAGATTTTCGAGGTCCCATCCTTGATGCGAGTCAGTCCGTTACGCTTCGAACCCACCCAAAGGCTACCGTCTTGGGTGGTAGCCAGACACGACACCTTCATGCTGGCCAGGTTGCCTGTAAAACCGATGACACCCTTGTCGCTGGTACCATACCAGATGGTGCCGCTGGCATCCTGGGTGATGGCGGTGATATCGCCATAATGGCGGGCTCCAAAGCGGTAGATATACTGTCCGCAGTAGGCGACACCCGATTTCTCCGTACCTACCCAGAGCAGATTCGTATCATCTACGTAGACACTTTGGATACTGATCTTGTCGATCTCCCCCGGGTTCGTATTGATATTGCGTGGCACCACACTCTCCACCGTATGCGTGTTAACATCCATTTTCAACAGTCCGAGTTGGTCGCTGCCAATCCAGATGTTGCCCGAGCGGTCGCCGGCCATACCGTTGATGTTCCTGTCTACACCGTAGCCCGTCAGCCCGAGCGAAGGACCGATATTCGTGTCCCACGTGGTGGCACTCTTATTATACATATACAGTGTTCCTTGTCCGTAGAGCCAGATGTTGTCCATCTGGTCGGCGAAGGCATGCAGCGATTTCGTACGACGATTCTTCAACTGTGGCAGAGCCTCTGTGGCCCAGACTGTATGCTGCTGGTGCATCACATCGCAACATACGAGTTTTCCGTCATCATACACGATGACGGCTCCGTCTCTGCACTCACTGATCGAACAGACCACACCTTGAGGGATTCCCTGTGCGTCGTTGGTATAGCCGAACTCATAGAGCAGTTGCTGCTGCTGGTTGTAGCACACGACACCTTTGTTGGGAATCGCGCCCCAGAGGTTCTTATGACGGTCGATATAGACGATGCTGGGGATGGTCTCGATACCCATGCGCGCAAACGTCTGCTTCATGTCGCGCTCGAAGGTCTCCGTCTGCGGGTGATAGATGCAGTAGCCTGATGAGGTCTCGACGAGCAGGTTGCCGTCGAGCATCTCCTGGATGGAGTTGATGTAACTGTCGTTCAGCGAGGAACCGTCCTGCGAGTCACTCTGGAAGTTGCGGAAGGTGTAGCCGTCAAAACGATACAGGCCCGCTGGTGTACCAAACCAGACGTATCCTCTGGAGTCCTTGAGGATACAGTTCACCTGACTGGAGGTGAGACCTTCGCGAGCATCAAGTGTCTTGAACAAGGGGTCGTTTGGTGCTGCTGTCATCGGCAACATCTGAAAGACTGTTATGGCCAGCGGCAGCAACAGCAGTAATGCGATCAATAGTTTCTTTATCTTTTTCATCGTCATTATATTTTTCCTGTCGTTATATCATGCATGAGTAGTGGTCTACGACGCCCAGCAGGTGGTTGTCGTCGTCTACGACCAGCACAGAGTGCACCTTGTATTTGTTCATAATCTTCTGGATCTCCGTGATTTTCGTGTCGGCCTTGACGGTCTTCGGCGTGCGTGTCATGATGTCGCTGACAGTACGGTCGAAGAACTCTGCCTGCCATTTCTCCATCGCGCGGCGGATGTCTCCGTCGGTAATGAGGCCTTCGATTTTGTCGTTGACCATTGCGATACCCAGTCCGAGTTTGCCTTTGCTCACGAGGATGATGGCCTCGCCCAGATGCATCTCCGGTGGCAGGATGGGCATGTCTTCCGTCCGCATCACGTCTTGGGCGGTGGTGAGCAGGCGCTTGCCGAGTTCGCCGCCAGGATGGAACTGTGCGAAGTCTCTGGGCTGGAAGTTATGCTTCTCGATGAGCGCGATGGCGAGCGCGTCGCCCATAGCGAGTTGCGCCATCGTCGAACTGGTGGGGGCGAGGTTAAGCGGACAGGCCTCTTTCTCTACGCCCACGTTCAGGTGGCAGGTGGAGTATTTTGCCAGCAGCGAATCTGGATTGCCGCTCATGCCGATGATGGGTATGTGCATCTGGAGTACCATTGGGATGAATCGCAGCAACTCGTCTGTCTGGCCGGAGTTGGAGATGGCGAGCACCACATCGTCTGGCGTCATCACGCCCAGATCGCCGTGGAATACGTCGAGGGGGTTGATGAAGAATGAGGGAGTGCCTGTGGAGGAGAGGGTAGCGGCAATCTTGGCACCGATATGTCCACTTTTTCCTACGCCTGTGACGATGACTTTGCCCTTGCAGTCATACATCAGTTCGACCGCCTGCTCGAACTTGTCGTCGAGTTTCTCTGTCAGTCCGAGCACTGCTGCTGCTTCGTCTTTGAAACACTGTATGGCGTAATCCTTCACTTCCATCTTATTTCTCAATTAGTTTGGCTACCAACGGCTCGAACTTGCTCAACTCCAGCATGTTGGCTGCGTCGGAGAGACCACGGTCGGGGTCTGGGTGCACCTCGAAAAAATAGCCTGTGGCACCGAAGGCCTTAGCGGCTAGGGCCATCTGAGGCACGAAGCGGCGGTCGCCGCCTGTCTTGTCGCCAGCACCACCAGGGCGCTGCACGCTATGGGTACAGTCCATAATCACCGTCGGTACGATCTCGAGCATATCGGGTATGTTGCGGAAGTCGACTACGAGGTTGTTGTAGCCCATCATGTTGCCGCGCTCTGTCAGCCACACTTCTTTGGCACCAGACTCCAGTGCCTTGTTCACGGGGAACTGCATGTCGCGACCGGAAAGGAACTGCGCCTTCTTGATGTTTACCGTACGCCCTGTCTTGGCGGCTGCGGCGATGAGGTCTGTCTGTCGGCAGAGGAAGGCGGGAATCTGTATGACGTCGCACACCTCGCCCACAGGCTGGGCCTGCCACGATTCGTGGATGTCTGTCAGCAGCCTGAGACCGTATTTTGACTTGACATCATTCAGCATCATTAATCCGTGCTCCAGACCCGGGCCCCGGAAGGAGTGGATGCTGGTGCGGTTGGCCTTGTCGAACGAGGCCTTGAAAATGATGTCGGTGCCCAGTTTGGTGTTGATTTCCACCAACTTACGCGCCACCGTGTCGAGCAGTTCTGCCGACTCGATAACGCAGGGTCCAGCGATGATAGTGACTTTATCGTTCATAAATATGCTGCAAAAATACGCATTTTATATTGAACTACCAAATAATTTTGCATTTATTTAATGATGTGTAGGTCTCTCTGTGGGAAGGGGATGCTGATGCCGTTGGCATTGAGTGTGTCGTAGACACATTTCAGCACGTCGCTGATGACGTACGACTTCTTCGGAGCATCTGCCCAGACGAACAGTTTGAAGTTCACGCTTGAATCGGCCATCTCCGACACCACACATTTCACCTCCTTCGAACGGTCCATCCAAGTATGGCGAAGGCCGTTGACTGCCTTCTCAACCAGTTCTGTCACCTGTTTCAGGTTTGAACCGTAGGCCACGCCGAAGGGCACCACTGCCAACACATAACCGTGATTGCGGGTCAGGTTCTTGTAATTGCTCTTGAACAGTTGGGAGTTCTGGAAGGTAATCACTTCGCCATACAGCGAGTCCACCACCGTCGACGTGTAACTGATGGTGCGCACCTTGCCCATCGTGTCGTTCACCTGGATCCAGTCGCCCACCTTGATGCGTCCGGCCATCAGCGAGGCGCCGTAGTAGATGTTCTCGATGATGTCCTTCGAGGCGAAACCGATACCTGTGGAGAGTCCGCCGGAGATGGCGACGAGCCAGGTGACGCTGATGCTAAGGATGGAGAGGGAGATCATGAGCCAGATGCCCCAGACGAACACCTGGATAACGTTCCTTCCCATCACTTCGCGAGAGGCAGCCGTCGATGGGTCACGATGCACATAGTGCATGCGCAGCAGGGAGAGGATGGTGCTGGCAATCCAGCGGAATAGGAACCACAGGCAGATGACGACCGACAGTTTCAGAATCGACACCTTCAGGTTCTCCAGGTTGATGAACTGATAGTTGAAGATGCGCCAGCAGAGTTCGTTCAGGTTGAACACCTTCGCGGCCCAGTACACGCTCACCATCAGCGACAGCACGCTCAGCACAGGCATCACCACCTGCTCTACCAGGCGGTAGGCCCACGTCTTTGTGGCGGGTTTCTCTGCCAGCCCGTGGCGCTGGGCATAGTTGCGGATATACTGGCTGACACAGGTGATGGTCAGCACACACGTCAACTGCATGATCCACCAGATGAGCAACTGTACCGCCAGCAGCGTGAAGCCTGACCATGCACAGACGACGGAAGCGATGAAGACGGTCAGTGAGATATACGAGTAGAACATGTCCGACCTCGGAATGTTCTTGTTGTGTCGCCGGATGACGCTCCACTGCCACAGTGCGCAGCAGAGCAGGATAGGGGGCAGGAGCATGTTCACCAGTTCGTTGGGCACCAGCACAATGCGGAACACGATGACGATGAAACCGATCACGATCAGCGGTGAATAGATGCGGAACGCGCTGCGCACCTGGTCTCCTTCGACGCGCAGCAGCAGTGATATCAGGATCACGCCCAGCAGCCACGCATACTCCACCAGCAACGTCGACGCCATCACGAGGAAATTCTGCCCGGTGTTGTTCACGAACAGGCCCTGTATCAGCGCGAAGGTCACGGTGGTCGTTGCCATGATGATCGCCGGCCGTTTCTTGCGGTATTCGGGCGTGTCGAAGCGTTTGGGCAGCAGCAGGCGGAAGAACAGTTGGTTGAGCAGGACGGCCACGAGTACGAACACGCCGATGGCGATGAACGTGCCCAGGATCCATTGGCTGCTCCAGTCGGAGTTCTCATTGGCGTAGAGGTTGTACTTCTTCTCCATCGCCTCCCTCAGGTTGTGCCAGTTGCGGCTGAAACGCGACATCAGCGTGAAATAGTTCGAACTGCCGTTGATGAAGACGCTCTGCTTGATGTCCGAATAGCGCTTCTGGGCGTAGTCGTTCAGGCCGCTCAGACGGGTCTCCGTGCGGTCATAGTAAGTGATGTAGCGCTCCAGTTGTTCTGAACCCTCCTGCAGCAGCCCTCGGATGCTCTCGGCCAGCATGACGCATGAGTCGCGCTTTCGGGAGCCGTCCTTGCCCAGCACCCTGTCGGGCATGATCCTCAGACTGCCTATCAGGCTGTCGTAGCGCGCTATCTCCCGTTCGTTGTGCGAGAGAAACGTCTTGAAAGGCAACTGGCGCGAGTGAAATTCGTGATACTGCTGGGTTGCCTCGTGGCAGGCATAGGTCAGGTCGAACACGTTCTCCTGCTGCTGCGAGTAGAGCATCAGCGCGTTCTGGTCGGCGCGCTTCATGGTGTTCACCAACTCCTGGATGATGGCTTTGTTGCGCTGTTTTCGAACGTTCGCACGTTCCTTCAGTTCCATATTGTAGCGCTGCAGTTCTGTCTTCAGGATAGCCAGCGTCTGCTGCAGGTCTTTCTCCTTCAGCACGGCTCCTGCCTCCGCCGTCATCAGCAGGCAGAACACGAATACGAGTAGTCTTCTTGTCAATTTCATATTAAAATAGGTCTAATTCTGTTCCCAAAAACCATGCAAAGGTACACTTTTTTTCGTATTTGTACAAATAATCAGCAAAACTTTTCTCTGTTTGCCGGATTTTTCCTATTTTTGCAGCGGTAATGTAATATGTAATAGTTATGAAAGTGATAGCCGACAGCGGCAGCACGAAGACCGACTGGAGCGTATTGTCCACCTCGGATTCCGTATTGTCCACTTTTACTACCCAGGGTCTCAATCCCTATCATCAGTCGTCCGATCTCATCGCAGCCACGCTGGGTGAGGTCAGTGCCCGTGTAGAGGCCTGCCGGCCCTACGACTCGGGCGACTTGTGTGTGTATTTCTATGGTAGTGGCGTGCGTCCTGAGCAGGAGGCGCCGATGGCAGCCCTGATCCGCAAGGCACTGCCCGACGCGGTCGGCGTCGAGGCCCATAGCGATATGCTGGGAGCAGCCCGTGCCCTCTGCGGCCGTAAGTCGGGCATTGCCAGCATCTTAGGAACGGGCGCTAATTCTTGCCTTTATGACGGGGAGCAGGTTGTACGCAACACGCCGGCTCTGGGCTACATACTCGGCGACGAGGGGAGCGGAGCCGTGCTGGGCAAGCACTTTCTGCATGACCTCTACATCGGCCGACTGCCTGATGAACTGAAGGCTGATTTCGAGACGGAGACGGGACTTTCGCTGCCGGTCATCATCGACCGTGTCTACCGCCAGCCGCTGGCCAACCGTTTCCTCGGTTCCTTGGCCGACTTCATCCACAGCCAGGTGCACATACCCGCCGTGCGGAGTCTGGTCGTCGACAATTTCCGTGCCTTCTTCACCTGCCATATCGCTCCTTACGACAACCGTAAAATTCCCGTGTCGTGCGTCGGCAGCATCGCCTGGTATTTCAAGGATGAACTCAAGGAGGCTGCCCGCCTCGAAGGCTTCAGGCTCGGCACCATCCTCCAGAGTCCCATGCAGGGGTTGATAAAGTATCATAAAGGTTAGTACCGTTGTGATGTCTTCCATGAGTCATGCGGATGCCTTCTGTGTCTCATGGAGATGTTTGGCGTGATTTGCGGCGGTGCCTGGCGCTATTTAGTGGAAGGCATCGCCGCAAATTATGCCAGGCATCGATGTGAAATGTGCAAGGCATTGCCGTAAATTATGTAAGGCATTCCCGACTGAGCAATGTCAATACTTTCAGGAAAATGTCAACGAAACCAGGAATGCTGTCAACGATGTCAGGAAGGCTGTCAGTTGTTCGGTAAAACGACTATCAACCACATCAGGATATAAGGAAAAACTGTTAACCGATAATTAGGAAAAGACAGTCATTTAAGTCATTAGTCATTAGTCATTAAGTCATTAAGGAGTAAGAGAAAAGAGGTTTATTAGATTATATTATTATATATATTATAATATATATAATAATATAAAATTTTGAAGAGTCTAAGATGAGATTTGAGAAGTGCTTAATGACTAATGACTAATGACTTTAATGACTCTCGAAAGATGGAGCCGGCCTCTGCCGAAAGATGGAGCCAAGCAGGGAGAAAGTACAAGGAGGAAAATTTTCCCTCTTGCAAAATCATGCGGGAACAGGAAAGGTCGCGCGGGGACAGAAAAGATCACGCGGACAGGGCAGGGCATGAGTCTAGGAAAAATGAGGATGTATGCGTGGTGGCAATAGGGGGGTCTGGGGAATCGTTGCTGAAATCTGAAAGATTTTTTGTAAAAAATTTGGCAGTCTCGTTTATTTGTTGTAACTTTGCAACTGTTATGAAGAAGATGTCTAAAACTATAATTATGAAATATCTCGTGATGCTTGTGATGGCAGTGCTGATCGCTGCCTGCGGCCGGACCACCCAAGAGTCGGCCTCGGAGTTCGTGACTGTTGAGGACGGCCACTTTGTGAAGAACGGTAAGCCCTACTATTATGTGGGTACGAACTTCTGGTATGGTGCGATCCTCGCTTCGGAAGGGCAAGGCGGCAACCGTGAGCGGCTGGCCAGGGAACTCGACCTGATGAAGGAGATGGGTATCGACAATCTGCGCGTGCTCGTGGGCTCCGACGGTCAGCGGGGTGTGAAAACCAAGGTGGAGCCGACGCTGCAGGAGGCTCCGGGCGTGTATAACGACACGATCCTCGCCGGACTCGACTACCTGTTGCAGGAGATGGGCAAGCGCGACATGGTGGCCGTGCTCTACCTGAACAACTCGTGGGAGTGGAGCGGCGGCTACGGCTTCTATCTGGAGCAGGCCGGTGCAGGCAAGCAGCCGAGACCCGACGACGCGGGCTATCCCGCCTTCATGCAGGCCATGGCGCAGTATGCCACCAACGAGAAGGCCCATGAGCTGTTCTACGACTACGTGCGCTTCATTCTTACCCGCACGAACCGCTATACAGGTAAGGCCTACAAGGACGATCCCGCCATCATGTCGTGGCAGATCGGCAACGAGCCCAGAGCCTTCTCCCGTGAGGCGCTTCCCGCCTTCGAGAAGTGGCTCGCTGAGGCATCGGCACTCATCCGCGAACTCGACCCCAACCACCTGATCTCCATCGGCTCCGAGGGCGCCTGGGGCTGCGAGGGCGACTTCGACTGCTGGGAGCGCATCACCGCCGACAAGAACATCGGCTATGCCAACATCCACCTGTGGCCCTACAACTGGGGCTGGGCCAAGCCCGACTCGCTCATCGAGAACCTGCCCAGGGCTCAGGCGAACACGAAGGACTATATTGACCGCCATCTCGCCATCTGCGACCGCATCGGCAAGCCCCTCGTGATGGAGGAGTTCGGCTATCCGCGCGACGGATTCAAGTTCGCCAAGGACATCCCGACGAAGGGGCGCGACGGCTTCTATCAGTACGTCTTCTCGCTGGTGGCCGACAATGCCGAGCAGGGCGGTAAGTTCGCCGGCTGCAACTTCTGGGGCTGGGGCGGACTGGCAGAGCCGAAGCATGAGCAGTGGCAGGTGGGCGACGACTATACGGGCGACCCTGCCCAGGAGGCACAAGGACTGAACTCGGTGTTCGCTACGGACTCCACGACGCTGGCTGTCGTGCGCTCGCAGGTGGACAGAATGAGCAAGTTGACGAAATAGTATCATCATTGGGCAAAAGAAAGTACGATGGTTCCGAGGATTTGTAGTACCTTTGCAGCGCAATTTTGTAATCAACTAAAAGCGAGATGAAAAAACTACTATCAATGATCCTCTGCGTGATGGCGTTCTCGACGCTGTCTGCACAAATCCGCGGCTCGGAGATCCAGGTGCTCGTGCAGCCTGACCATCAGGACTGGACGTACAAGGTGGGCGACAAGGCGTCGTTCACCGTCAGCGTCTTGAAGTCGGGTACACCCCTCGACAATGTGAGCATCGACCTGGCCGCCGGTCCTGAGATGTATCAGGACGTGAAGAAGACCACCGTGCTGAAAGATGGTACGATGAAACTCTCTGGCACGATGAAGCAGCCCGGCTTCTATCGTGTGGACGTGACCGCCCATGTGGGCGGCAAGGACTACAAGGGTGCCTGCGGCGCTGCCTTCTCTCCTGAGCAACTGCAGCCCTCGACGGTGATGCCCAAGGACTTCTCCGACTTCTGGCAGGCAGCCATCAAGGAGGCCCGCAAGACGGAACTGAACCCCACGAAGCGGCTGCTGCCCGAGCGCTGCACGAAGGACGTGAACGTCTATGAAGTCAGTTTCCAGAACATGCAGTGGGACTACCGCACGTATGGCATCCTCTGCGTGCCCGTGAAGGAAGGCAAGTATCCTGCCCTGCTGCGCGTGCCTGGTGCAGGCGTGCGCCCCTACGGCGGCGACGTCTGGACAGCCTCCCAGGGCGCCATCACCCTCGAGATCGGCATTCACGGCATCCCCGTCACGATGGACCAGAAGGTCTACGACGACCTCTATCACGGAGCGCTGAACTGGTACTGGGAGTTCTATATGGACGACCGCGACAAGAACTACTACAAGCGCGTGATCCTCGGCTGTATCCGTGCCCTCGACTACATCGAGGAATACACCCCGTGGAACGGTAAGGAGATGGGTGTGACGGGCTCCAGCCAGGGAGGCTTCCTCAGCCTTGCGACAGCAGGTCTCGACAAGCGCATCACCTACTATGCCCCCGTGCATGCAGCCCTCTGCGACCACACGAACTCGCTGCGTGGCATCGCCTGCGGCTGGCCACACTATTTCTATTTTAATAAAGGTGTAGGACAGGAAAAGCAGATCGAGGTGTCGCGCTACTACGACGGCATCAACTTCGCCCGCCTGATCACTGACCAGCAGCAGGGCTGGTTCTCGTTCGGCTACAACGACGACGTGGTGCCTCCCACCACCGCTTGGGCGACCTATAACACGGTGAAAGGTCCCAAGGAGATCAAACCCTATCAGGCCACCTGGCACTTCTGGTTCCAGGAGCAGTGGGACGAATGGGAGAACTGGTTACTGAAACAAATGCATATCAAGTGATATAATTATTAAATAAGGTGTATATGAAGAAGATGATGATAATAGCAGCAGCCACATTGGTTATGATTGCTTGCACAGCACAAAAGCAGGCTGAGCCTGATAAGACAGCGGCACAACAGTTGCTCGAGCGCCTGGACTCACTCCAGCAGAAAGGTATCATGTACGGTCATCAGGACGACCCGATGTACGGTCTGACCTGGGAATACGATAAGGATTCAAGCGACGTGAAGAACGTCTGCGGTGACTATCCCGCCATCATGGGCTTCGACCTGGGCGGCATAGAGATGGGCGACCAGAAGAATCTCGACAGTGTGCCCTTCACCCGCATGACCGAGGAGATCAAGAACCATTATCGTCGTGGTGGCATTGTTACCCTGAGTTGGCATCCCCGCAATCCCGTCACCACCATCGAGGGCGGCGGTTGGGCCGGACAGAAGTTCCCTGCTGGCTCAGCCTGGGATGTGACCGACTCTGCAGTGGTGAAGAAGATACTGCCCGGTGGCGATTTCCATGAGAAGTTTGCCGGGTGGATGCAGCGCGTGAGCGACTTCCTGGCCACGCTGACAGACGACAACGGCCAGAAGATCCCCGTCATCTTCCGTCCTTGGCACGAGAACTCCGGCTCATGGTTCTGGTGGGGTGAGAAACTCTGCTCCGTGGGAGAATACAAGGCTCTGTGGAACATGCTGCAGGATAAGTTGAGGGCCGACGGCTTCGACAATCTCGTATGGTCGTACTCTCCTGGCTGTGAGGACAATCTGACTGCCGAGCGCCTGCTCGTCCGCTATCCTGGTGACGGCCGTGTGGATATGCTTGGCCTTGACGGCTATCAGTGGGTGCCCCAGGAGAAGGACCAGTTCATCGCACGCACCAAGCAGAACCTGACCGTCTTGTGTGAGACCGCTAGGGCGCACCATCTGATACCCGCCTTGACCGAGACGGGAATGAAGAACCTGACGCAGCCCGACTGGTGGACATCCACCCTGCTGCCTGCCGTCGAGGAGTTCCCCATCAGTTATCTGCTCACATGGCGTAACTACAAGCAGGAGTGGTTCGGTCCTTCCACCTCGAAGCCCGATGCCCCCTACTTCGTGGAGTTCTATAACAGCGAAAAGACCCTCTTCGCTAAGGATATCGCTGAATAATCAATCTTCAACCCGTCAATCATTAATATATTATGTCAGAATTTGAACAGAAAGTAGCAGCCCTCCGCAAGCATCACGAGGAACTGCTGAGCCGTAAGAACGAGCCCATCGAGTGGGGCAACGGCATATATGATAAATATAAGTATCCCATCCTCACAGCCGCCCATGTGCCCCTGGAGTGGAAATATGATTTCAATGAGCAGGACAATCCCTACCTGATGCAGCGCATCATGTGTAATGCGACCCTGAACTCAGGTGCTATCAAGTGGAACGGCAAGTACGTACTCGTCGTTCGCGTGGAGGGTGCCGACCGCAAGAGTTTCTTCGCTGTGGCCGAGTCGCCCAACGGCATCGACAACTTCCGTTTCTGGGACGAGCCGATCACGATGCCCGACGATGTGATTCCTGCCACAAATATCTATGACATGCGTATCACGCAGCACGAGGACGGCTGGATCTATGGTGTGTTCTGTGCCGAGCGTCACGACGACTCTCAGCCGGGAAATCTCTCTGCTGCTACTGCCACCGCTGCCATCGCCCGTACGAAGGATCTGAAGACCTGGTACCGTCTGCCAGACCTGAAGACCAAGTCGCAGCAGCGTAATGTCGTGCTCCATCCTGAGTTCGTCGATGGCAAATATGCCTTCTATACCCGTCCGCAGGACGGTTTCATCGACACGGGTTCCGGTGGAGGCATCGGCTGGGCACTCGTCGACGACATCACCCATGCTGAGATCAAGGAAGAGACGATCATCTACGAGCGCAAGTATCACACCATCACTGAGGTGAAGAACGGAGAGGGCCCGCATCCCATCAAGACCCAGAAGGGCTGGCTGCATCTGGCACATGGCGTGAGGGCCACGGCCGACGGCCTGCGCTACGTGCTCTATATGTATATGACGTCGCTCGACAATCCCACGAAGGTGATAGCCCGTCCGGGTGGTTTCTTCCTCGTGCCTGAGGGTGATGAGTATCTGGGCGATGTGATGAATGTGGCCTTCGCCAACGGCTGGATTGCTGATGAGGACGGAAAGGTGTTTATCTATTATGCTTCGGCAGATACCCGTATGCATGTGGCGACATCGACCGTCGACAAACTCGTCGACTACTGCATGAACACGCCAGAGGACGGCTACACGACAGCCGCCAGCGTGGAGACCATCAAGCGCCTCGTTGCCAAGAACCGCGCTTGCAAATCGTAATCGAAAATCAATCTAAATATTATCATCTATGGCAAAGACTAAATTAATCGAAAAGATCGGCTACGGTTTTGGCGACATGTCGTCATCAACCTTCTGGAAAGTGTTCTCATACTACCTTCCGATCTTCTACTCAAACATCTTCGGTTTGACGCTTGTCGACGCGGGTGTGCTGGTGCTCGTCACACGTATCTGGGATGCTGTCTCAGACCCCATGATGGGTATCATCGCCGACCGTACGAACACCAAGTGGGGTAAGTATCGTCCCTACCTGCTCTGGGTGGCACCCTTCTTTTCCATCTGCGGTATCCTGCTGTTTACCACACCCGACTGGAATTATGGTGCCAAACTGATCTGGGCATACATCACCTACATCATGATGATGACCGTCTATACGGGTATCAATGTGCCTTATGGCGCTATGCTGGGTGTGATGACCGACGACACGAACGAGAAGACGGTGTTCTCATCCTTCCGTATGTTCTTTGCTTATGGCGGTTCGTTCCTCGCCCTGTTCCTTTGGGAACCCCTGACGAACATGATGGGTGGCTATAAGACGCCTACGGGATGGTTTGGAGCCATGTGTGTCATTGCGTCTGCCTGCTTTGTGATGTTCATCCTCTGCTTCCTGTTGACGAAAGAACATCTGAAGACTGTCTCGACGGTGAGTGTGGGTAGCGACTTCAAGTCTTTGCTCTCGAATAAGCCTTGGTGGCTGCTGATCGGTGCAGCCCTCTGTTCCAACCTCTTCAATACGGTGCGTGGTGCAACGGTGGCCTACTTCTTCCTCGACATCATCGGACCAGACGTGCAGTTGTCGTTCTTCGGCCTGATGTTCCTCTTCTATTCCGGTTTGTTCCTGGGTATCGGAGAGGTGGCCAATATGGCTGGTGTGGCCCTCTGTGTGCCCATCGCCCAGAAGTTGGGTAAGAAGACGACCTTCATCATGGTGAATGCAGCCCTCGTGGTGTTCAGCATCGCCTTCTTCTTCGTGCCCTGCACATCGTCAGGCTTCTGGACGATGTTGATCCTGCAGATTATCATCTCCGTCTTCACGGGTATCATGTCGCCGCTGATTTGGAGTATGTATGCCGACGTGAGCGACTATGCTGAGTTGCAGTACAACACCGCCTCTACGGGTCTGATCTTCTCGTCGGCCTCGATGGCTCAGAAGTTCGGCGGTGCCATCGGTGGCGCTGCTGTGCTGTGGCTCCTCTCAGGCTTCGGCTACATCACGGATGCCGCTCAGTTGGAGGCTGGAGTCGTACAGCCGGAGAGTGCTTTGACGGCGCTCCGCTGGCTGATGAGTTTCATCCCCGCTATGGTGGCTGCCCTCGCTATCATTGTCGTGTGGTTCTATCCCCTGACGACCAAGCGTGTACATGAAATCAATGCCGAGTTAAAGAAGGCACGTGAGTTTAATGCATAACCCTGATATGATGACCATACAGACATTAAGAAAAGAGATGCAGGATGTGTTGGAGAACAACATCCTGCATTTCTGGCAGACGAAGATGGTCGACCGCGAGAACGGTGGATTCTATGGACGTATCGACGGACAGGAAGTGCTTCATCCGGAGGCTGAGAAGGGTGCCATCCTCAATGCCCGTATCCTCTGGACGTTCTCTGCTGCTTATCGCGTGTCGGGAAAGGATGAGTATCTGAAGACTGCCACCTATGCGAAAGAGTACTTTATCGAGCACTTTATCGACAAGGAGTATGGTGGAGTCTATTGGAGTGTCGACCACAAGGGGCAGCCGCTGAATGCACGCAAGCAGTTCTATGCCATCGGCTTCGCTCTCTACGGCTTGTCTGAATATGTCCGCGCCACAGGAGACCGGGAGGCTCTTGACTACGCCATCGAGTTGTTTGAGTGCATAGAGAATCACGCCTTCGACAGCGAGTTCAATGGTTACATCGAAGCCCAGACGCGCGACTGGCAGCCTATCGCCGACATGCGACTGTCAGAACTCGATGCCAACTTCCCCAAGTCGCAGAACACCCATCTGCACATTATCGAGCCCTACGCTAATCTATATCGTTGTCTTCAGGAACTCAAGGCGAAAGAGTCTTGCGACTACGTGCCTGTTCTGGGGTCAGTACTCCCGGTAGGCATCTCTGTGCCTCAGGAGACCGTCAATAGGGTAGAGGCAGCCTTGCGCAACATCATAGGCATCTTCACAGACAAAATACTCAATCCGGAGACACATCATCTCGACCTCTTCTTTGAGATGGACTGGACGCGAGGAGCAGGCCGTCTGGAGAGTTATGGGCATGATATCGAGTGCTCCTGGCTGATGCATGAAGCGGCCCTGGTGTTAGGCGATCCTTATGTGCTGGAACGTGTGGAACCCATTGTCCGGGAAGTGGCGAAGGCCTCTGAGAAGGGATTGCGTCCTGACGGTTCGATGATCCATGAGGCCAACCTCGATACAGGCCATGTGGATGACGACCTCCACTGGTGGGTGCAGGCGGAGAATGTCGTGGGATGGTTCAACATCTGGCAGCATTTCGGCGATGAGGAAGCCTATGAGCGGGCTGTTCGCTGTTGGCAGTATATCAAGGACCAGTTGATAGACTGGGAGAATGGCGAATGGCACTGGAGCCGCCATCCGGACGGAACGTTGAACCTCGTCGACGATAAGGCTGGCTTCTGGAAGTGTCCTTATCATAACGGCCGTATGTGCCTGGAGGTGATAGAAAGATCGGAAGAGATGTAACCTCTTCCGATTTTCATTATTATATCTGTCAGAATATCAGGAATTTCTTCTTTTTCTTTCCAGTCTGCTCTTCCTTTTGTTTCTTCTGGGCTTTCTCCTCTTCTTTTTGTTGCTTCTTCAGTTGCTTGGCCGCTTTCTTCTGGGCTTTCTTATCCTCTTTTTCGAGTTGCTTCTGCATCTTGCGCTCAGCCTTCTGTGCCTTAAACTCGTCTGATATCTTATGGAATTTTATGCCAGGCTTGGTGACACGCATCTTGTGCATCTCGTCCGTATTGGTGAAGGAGTAAGAGAAAAACAAATCCCTGATTTTGCCACTCTGGTATACGTCGCCTGTAGCGATGGCTCCATCGCTTTTCAGGTTGGCAGTGAGGTTGCGGACATGAAGTCCCATATAGACGCAGTCTTCGACGGTCGCATTGAAGGAGCAGATAGGCAGTTTGCCGCTCGTCTGCTTGCGCATCTCCTGCTTGCGCTGCTTGGAGATGTCGACGTTGAAGTCGGCTGAGGCAGCCAGGGCTCCCAAGTTCTTGATGCCCATCACCTTACCCAGTTTGAGATCTTTGGTACTGACCTTGCCGACAATGTCCTTCCTGACATTGTCGATGGCAAAGTCGAAGTTGAGACCGCCAGCGTCCGTCTGCAACTGTCCGCCGAAGATTTCCTTTTTATAGATCACGGAGAAACTGCCTGTATAGTTGATGTCGCCCAGGTTGTTGAGTTGTTTTATCATCATCCTCTTGGTGGCAAACTGGTTGATGATCTTTTCCGCAATGCCCGGCTTGGCGTGCATACGGCTGACGTCGAACTTGACGAGGAGTTTGTATTTGTCTTTCAGGTTCGTGATGTTGCCTGTGGCAGCGAGTTGGAGTTTATTGTCGTTGGTGTTCACCTTGATGTTGCGGAAACTGATTGTGTTGGGCGTCCCCTTCATCGTCAGACTCAGGTTGAGGGGCAACGAGAAGTTCTTCAGTACAGGAGCGAACGTTCTGGAGATGTCCTTCAGATAAGCCTTGCCAGTGATGAGTCCTGTGGCGTAGGAGAACTCTCGGCCCTCTTTCTTGTCAGGCAGCACGATCTCACCGCTGCTGACGTTGAGCACGGTGCTCTTTTGCTGGACGGTGATGTCGCGCAGGCTGATCCTCTCCTTTGTATACGCAAACTTTGTCTGGAGGTTGCGGATGTCGATGCCTGTGACGGAGTCCTTGGCCTGAAACTCGTTCAGATGGCCCGTGATTCTCTCCTTGCCGATGGAATCAAGTACCACATGGAAGTCGGCTATCACGTCGAGATGCTTGGCGTCAAAGAAGCCACGCTTGGGGCGCCCAGCGTTCTTGCGGGGCAGATGGTTGTCGTTCTTGTAGTGTGCCTGTTTCACCGTCGCACTATAACGGCCGCGGTTTGCCTGGACTGTCAGATGGCCGATGCCTGCCTGATTGTCTACCATGATATTACGTTTCTTCCAAAGCGACTTCCATTGGTAGGCTAAATTATAAGCATCCACCTTGAAGACCAGTTCCTTAAGGTCTCCGTCAAGCCTCAGGTGACCCAAGGAGGCACTATAGGGCTTCAGGCCCGCCTTGAATGTGGTGTCGCAGGCCAGCGTGATGCTGTCGACCTCGATGGTCTGGTCGGCGATCCAGCCTTTGTTGTAGGTGGCCTCTCCCAGAAAGATGTCGAGTTCGTTGTGCTTGACGTGGATATCCTTCAGCGCGAGGGCACTGATGTCGAGATCCATCTTGCTCTTCTTGGCTTGCTCAGCGGGACTCTTCTGGTCTTTGGGCTTCTTGAAGGCATCGATCACGAACTGGTAATTGGCCGGCTCCTCCTTCGATGGCTTCAGGAGCAAGGCCTTGGCATGGGCGATCTCGGCTTTTTCTATGACAATCTTGTGCTGGAGCAGCCGGATCAACTCGAGATTGACGGATATTTTGCCGACTTTGAGCATCTCGCGCTCTTCGCGGTCTTCGATCTCTATACCATAGAGACTGATCTCCTGGGTGAGGGCGCTGATGCTGATGCTGTCGATCTCCACGTGGGTCTCCAGCTTCTGGCTCAGCAGTTCGACGGCCTTTTTCAGTATCTTGTTTTGCACGGATTCCGTGTTTAGCAACAGTGTTGCACCACCCAGCAGCACTACTGCTCCTACAGCAATGCCGCCCGTCGTCTTCAATATTCTTCTAAGCCATTTGTTCATCTCTAGTCTGTCTATCCGCTGCAAAATTAATATAATTCCATCAATTATCCAACATTTATTCTATAAATAATGTCTGAAATGTGCTCCTTTTCGGATTCATGGCTAAGGTTTTCTTACGAATAGTGATTTTCTGTTTTTATCTGCCACACTGCCACAAAGCGCAGAAACGGCTCTGAACAAAGGCATTTCCGTGTGGTGGCAGATATGTGACGAGTGGCAGTAAATAGCCGGAATCGGGCTATGACTGGCCTCCATTTACACATAAATCAGCCATTTGTTTCAGAAAGACCTGTGTGTTTCCTTTGTTTTTCCTCAGAGAAAACGATGTTTTCCCTCAGAGAAAACAATGTATTCCCTCAGGGAAAAGAGTGTTTTCTCTCAGGGAAAAGAATATATAGTCCTGTCACTGACACGACTAAGGCCTCGCTTGGCACTTTGGGCGACCTGTCGATAATTATCGCGTAAATATTTGGAGGATTGAGTAAAAAGTTGTATCTTTGCAGCATGAAAAGGATTTGTTTGTTTTTGCTGCTCTGCTGCACGATAGGTGCACAGGCAGAAAGAAAGTTTAGCGAGCGTCCGAAGCTCGTAGTCGGTGTGGTGGTAGACCAGATGCGCTGGGACTACCTCGGCAGGTATTATGACCAGTTTGGTGACGAGGGCTTCAAGCGGCTGATCGAGGAGGGCTACTCCTGCGACAACTGTCTGATCAACTATCTGCCGACGGTGACGGCCATCGGCCATACGAGTGCCTATACGGGAACGACTCCGGCCCTGCATGGTATCTGCGGCAATGACTTCTTCATCGACGACACGCCTGTTTATTGCTGTGGCGACACGACGGTGAGCACGGTGGGAAGCGACTCCAGGAAAGGGGAGATGTCGCCCCGTAATCTGCTGTCGACGACCATCGGCGACCAGTTGAGGATGCACACCGACTTCCGTTCGAAGGTGATCGGCGTGTCGTATAAGGACCGTGCTGCCATCCTGCCTGCGGGACGTTCTGCCAACGCGGCCTACTGGTTTGACGCGAAGAATGTGTGCTTCATCTCGAGTACCTATTACATGAACGAGTTGCCAGCATGGGCAAAGGCCTATAACGACGAGCTGAAGAAGAACAAGAAGGCGCAGGAACTGAACAAGAAGATCGGCTACGATCCCATCTGCGGCACTGTGACCACCGACATGGCCATTGCCGCCTTGAAAGGTGAGCAGTTGGGTAAGGGCGATGTGACGGATATGCTCTGCATCAGTTATTCCCAGACCGACGTCATCGGACATGAGTGGGGCACGAGGGGAGAGCATACCGACGGCGCCTATCTGGGACTCGACAAGGATCTCGCCCGTCTGCTCAAAGCCCTCGACGAGCAGGTGGGCAAGGGCAACTATCTGTTCTTCCTGACGGCCGACCACGGTGGCGCCCATAACTACCAGTGGATGGCAGACCACAAACTGAACGGCGGTGCCTGGCGCATCAAAGAAGACGTGATGGGTTCTGAGCTGAAGGCCTATCTGAGGGACAAGCTTGGCGCCGACCTCTCCATCATCAACGGCATCAACGGTTACCGTGTCTTCCTGAATCACGGCAAGATTAAAGAAATGGGTCTTTCCGTCAGTCAGGTGAAGGAGGCGCTGATAGACTATGCCCGTCAGATGCCCCACGTGCAGTTTGTCATGGACTTCGAGAAGGTGAATACGTGGAGTGTGCCCGATGTGCTCCGCAGTCGGGCGCTGTTGGGTTATCATCCGCATCGCTCAGGCGACCTGTTGCTGGTGCTGGAGGCGGGTTGGTATGAGTTTTGGCCCAGTTCTTCCAAGGTGGGTACTACTCATGGTGAGTGGAATCCGTACGACGCGCATATCCCCCTGTTGTTCTATGGGTGGCAGGTGGAACATGGCAGCACCAGTCGTGAGGTTCACATCACCGACATCGCTCCCACGGTGACCCAGATGCTTCACATCCAGCAGCCGAATGCTTGTGTCGGAGAGGCTATAACGGAGATTACAGACAAAGATTAACAATTATTATTTAATTAATTAATAATTATTCGCCTTATTTACAGATTTTTTTGTACCTTTGCAGCATCGTAGCGGCGAAGGTACATTTTTTGTGACGTAACTGCTTAAAAATGAGAATAATATTGTTATAACATTATATTAATCATTTTATGAACTTTGCTTTGTTAATTACCGTCTTGCTGACGGCTATTACATTGGTGGTGGCGGCTTACGTGGTAGCCAAGCTGATAGGACCGCGGTCCTACGCGAAGGTGAAAGGTGAGCCCTATGAGAGTGGTATCCCCACGCGAGGCACCTCTTGGTTGCCGGTATCCGTGGGATTCTACCTCTTCGCCATCTTGTTCCTCATGTTCGATGTGGAAACGGTGTTTCTGTATCCGTGGGCAGTAGTAGTGAAGGAGACTGGTGCGATAGCGTTGCTGAGCATCGGATTCTTCTTGGTGGTTCTTGTTTTAGGCTTGGCATACGCCTGGCGGAAAGGAGACTTGGAATGGAAGTAAGAAAGCCGAAAATCAAGAGTATTCCCTACGAGGAGTGGAACGACAATGCCTCGTTGGAGAAGATCATTGACGAGCTCCATGAGGGCGGTGTCAATGTGATTACGGGTTCTCTGGACCAACTCATCAACTGGGGCCGTGCCAACTCTCTCTGGTCCTTGACCTTCGCTACCTCATGCTGTGGTATCGAGTTCATGGCCTGCGGCTGTGCCCGTTACGACTTTGCCCGCTTCGGCTTCGAGGTGACGCGAAACTCTCCCCGTCAGGCCGACCTGATCATGTGTGCCGGTACCATCACCCATAAGATGGCCCCAGCCCTGAAGCGCCTGTACGACGAGATGGCCGAGCCCAAGTACGTGATTGCCGTCGGTGGCTGTGCCATCAGCGGTGGCCCTTTCAAGTCAAGTTATCATGTAGTGAAGGGTATCGAGGAGATCGTGCCCGTCGATGTGTTTATCCCAGGCTGTCCCCCGCGTCCGGAGGCTATCATGTACGGCATGATGCAGCTGCAGCGTAAGGTGAAGGCCGAGAAATTCTTCGGCGGTGCCAACCACAAGCAGACCGCTGAGGAGCGTGCACTGGGCGTATCCAATGAGGAACTGATCTTCCGCTCGAAGCTCGGTGACCACCGTCGTGAGCCGATCGTGGTGACGGATGTGCCTCAGGAGTTTGTTGAGGAAATAAAGAAAGAGGAGGCTGCCGTATGAAACTGACATTCTTAGACTTTGAGTTTGACAAGTTCCAGCAGAAGATGCAGGAACTGAAGGAGAAAGAGCATTACGACTATCTGGTGACCATTGTGGGTGAGGACTTCCCGAAGGAACTCACGACAGAGGGTGGCCTCGGATGTATCTATATCCTTGAGAATACGCAGACCCACAAGCGTTGCTCGGTGAAGATAATGGCCAAGACGCAGGTCTGTGGCGATGGTATGTCATCTAACGGCACGGGCGAGACCGACGGACAGGCTATCCCGTATATCCCCACCGTCTCTCATATCTGGCGTGTGGCTGAGCTGCTGGAGCGTGAGGTCTATGATTTCTACGGCATCGTGTTCCTCGGCCATAAGGATATGCGCCGTCTCTTCCTGCGCAGCGACTTCAAGGGCTTCCCCTTCCGTAAGGACTGGGAGTTCAACGACCAATACACGCTCGAGGACGATGTGGAACCCGACTACGGTCTGGAGTACTATATTGATAAGGATGGCTGCTTGCAGACGAAGAAGAACAAGCTCTTCGATGCCGACGACTATGTGATCAACATCGGCCCCCAGCACCCTGCCACCCATGGCGTGCTCCGTCTGCAGACCGTTCTCAACGGCGAGACCGTGAAGCGCATCTATCCGCACCTCGGCTATATCCACCGTGCCATCGAGAAGATGTGGGAGGGCATGACCTATCCCCAGACGCTGGCGCTGACCGATCGTCTGAACTACTTAGGTGCCATGCAGCATCGTCACGCCCTGGTCGGTGTCATCGAGGAGGCTCTGGATGTGGAACTGACAGACCGCATCAAGTATATCCGCACGATCATGGACGAGCTTCAGCGTCTCGACTCCCACCTGCTTTATACCTCTTGTGTGGCTCAGGACCTGGGTGCTCTCACGGGTATGCTCTATGGCATGCGTGACCGTGAGCATGTGCTGAACTGCATGGAGGAGACCACTGGTGGCCGCCTGATCCAGAACTATTACCGTATCGGAGGTCTGCAGGATGATATCGATCCTAACTTCGTGAAGAACGTGAAGGATCTGGTAAAGTACCTGCGTCCGATGATTCAGGAGTATATGGATATCTTCGGCGATAACGTCATCACCCACAACCGTCTTGAGAACTGTGGTCCGATGAGTCTTGAGGATTGCATCAACTATGCTGTGACCGGTCCTGCCGGACGTGCCTCAGGCTGGAAGAACGACGTGCGCAAGTACCACCCCTACGACATGTACGACAAGGTGGAGTGGGAGCAGTGTACGCTCGACAGCTGCGACTCTATGGGACGTTACCTCGTTCACATCAACGAGATGTACCAGAGCCTGAACATCATCGAACAGCTCATCGACAACATCCCGGAGGGTGACTTCTATGTGAAGCAGAAGCCCATCATCAAGTGCCCTGAGGGACAGTGGTACTACTCTGTCGAGGGTGTGGCTGGTGAGTTTGGCGTGTATCTCGACTCTCGTGGCGACAAGAGCCCCTACCGCATGAAGATGCGTCCGATGGGTCTCTCGCTGGTAGGTGCCTTCGACCCGATGCTCCGTGGTCAGAAGATTGCCGACCTCATCGCTACCTGTGCTGCTATCGACGTTGTTATTCCTGACATCGACCGTTAGTCGAAGAATTGAAAATTGAAAATTGAAGAATTGAAGAAAATATGTTCGACTTTTCTATTATAACGACTTTTCTATTATAACCCAATGGTTCGACCAACTGCTTCGAGTGACGGTAGGATGTCCCGACTGGTTGGCGATATTGATTGAGTGCGTGCTGGTGGGTACGGCCATCCTCGTGGGATATGCCCTTATCGCCATCGCGCTGATATTCATGGAGCGTAAGGTCTGTGCCTACTTCCAGTGCCGCTTAGGCCCGATGCGAGTAGGTTACTGGGGTTTGCTGCAGGTGTTTGCCGACGTGCTGAAGATGCTCATCAAGGAGATCTTCATCGTCGACCGTGCCGACAAGTTGCTCTACCTCGTGGCTCCGCTCCTGGTGATCATCGGCTCCGTGGGTGCCTTCTCGTTCCTGCCTTGGAACAATGGTGCTACGGTGCTCGACTTCAACGTGGGTGTGTTCCTGCTCACCGCCATCTCTTCGATCGGTGTGGTAGGTATCTTCCTCGCAGGTTGGGGTTCCAACAACAAGTATTCTGTAGTTTCGGCCATGCGTGGTGCTGTGCAGATGATCTCTTACGAAATGTCGCTCTGTCTCTGTCTGATCACCGCTGTGATCCTGACGGGAACGATGCAGATGAGTGGTATCGTCGAGGCGCAGACGGGTCCTTGGAAGTGGTTGATCTTCCAGGGTCATATCCCCGCCATCATCGCCTTCCTCGTGTTCCTCGTGGCTGGTAATGCTGAGGCCAACCGTGGCCCGTTCGATATGGCTGAGGCCGAGAGTGAGCTGACGGCAGGTCATCATACCGAGTATTCCGGTATGGGCTTCGGCTTCTTCTACCTCGCCGAGTTCCTCAACCTCTTTATCATCGCAGGCATCGCCGCTACGGTGTTCCTCGGTGGCTGGGCGCCTGTGAACATCGGTATCGAGGCCTTCGACAATGTGATGAACTACATCCCCGGCATCGTCTGGTTTATGGGCAAGGCCTTCGGACTGGTGTGGATCCTGATGTGGATTAAGTGGACGTTCCCCCGTCTGCGTATCGACCAGATCCTGAAGCTGGAGTGGAAGTACCTGATGCCTCTGGCTCTCATCAACCTCGTGATCATGACTGTTGTGGTGGCCCTGGGCCTATATATTAAATAAGGTATAGCAATGGAAGATAACAAAACATATTTCGGAGAAATCGGGCACGGGCTCAAGACGTTGGCCGTTGGCATGAAGACTTCCTGGAAGGAATACTTCAAGGACTTCTTCACCAACAAGTCTACGGAGCAGTATCCCGAGAACCGCAAGACCACACTTCATGTGGCGAAGCGTCACCGTGGGCGCCTGACGTTCAAGCGCAACGAGGACGGCAGCTATAAGTGTACGGCTTGCACATTGTGCGAGAAAGCCTGTCCGAACGGAACCATCAAGATCGTGGCCCACATGGCCGAGGATCCCGAGACGGGCAAGAAAAAGAAGGTGCTCGACGACTATGCGTACGACCTGGGCGACTGCATGTTCTGCCAGCTCTGTACCAACGCCTGCAACTTCGACGCTATCGAGTTTACCAATGATTTCGAGAACGCCGTCTTCGACCGTTCGAAGCTGGTGCTCCATCTGAATGAGGAAGTCTACAAGGGCGGTTCGCTGCCTAACCTCATCGACGGTGGTGCCTCATTGACAATCGGTAAGTTTAACACCAAAACGAAGTAACGATATGGCAAATTATGTAATGTTTATCATTCTCGCCGTTGTCATACTCGGTTCTGCCGTGATGTGTGTGATGACGAAGCGGATTATGCGGGCCGCAACATTCCTGTTGTTCGTGCTCTTTGGCGTGGCAGGTCTTTATTTCCTGCTCGACTATACATTCCTTGGCGCAGCCCAGATCTCGGTCTATGCCGGTGGCGTGACGATGCTTTATGTGTTCGCCATCCAACTGGTGGGCAAGCGCTCTCTGCAGGGTCTTATGGAACGGGTGAAGGGCAGCCGTGTAGTCTTCGGAGCGATTCTGTCGCTCGTGGGACTGCTCATGGTCTGTGCCGTTCTCATGAAGAATAAGTTTATGTATGCCGCCTGTCAGGTGGCCGACGTGGAGGTGCCGATGAATGAGATCGGCCATGCCCTCGTCGGAGCCGACAAGTACCAGTATGTGCTCCCCTTCGAGCTCATCTCGGTGTTCCTGCTGGCATGTATCATCGGTGGTTTGGCTATTGCAAGAAAGGAGAAGTAAGCTATGGTACCTGTACAATATTATTTCATTCTCAGCGCCCTGCTGTTCTTCATCGGCGTCTATGGTTTCATCTCGCGCCGTAACCTGATAGCCATGCTTATCTCCGTGGAGCTGATCCTCAACGCCGTGGAGATCAACTTTGCCGCCTTTAACCGTCTGCTGTTCCCCGGCCAGCTGGAGGGCTTCTTCATGTCGATCTTCGGCATTGGCGTCGCTGCTGCGGAAACGGCTGTTGCCATCGCCATCATCATCAATGTCTACCGCAACTTCAATAGTGACAGCGTAGACAGTATCCAGAATATGAAAAGATAGTAGTTAAAGAAGTTAGGAAGTAAAGTAGTTAAGATTATGTATAGTTACACGATTTTTATCATGCTTCTGCCGCTGCTGTCGTTCCTTGTTCTGGGACTGGCTGGCATGAAGATGCAGCATAAGACGGCAGGCCTTATCGGCACTTGCTCGCTCGGAATCGTCACGATCCTGTCGTACACCACGGCCTTCCAGTACTTTACGGCTGAGCGTGTGAACGGCGCTTTCCAGACGATTGTTCCCTACAACTACACTTGGCTGCCGCTGGGCAATCTCCACTTCGACATGGGTATCCTTCTGGATCCTATCTCGGTGATGATGCTCATCGTCATCTCCACCGTGTCGTTGATGGTCCATATCTACTCATTCGGCTATATGCACGGTGAGAAGGGTTTCCAGCGCTACTACGCTTTCCTGAGCCTCTTCTCGATGTCGATGCTGGGTCTGGTGCTCGCCACGAACATCTTCCAGATGTATATGTTCTGGGAACTCGTGGGTGTCAGCTCCTACCTGCTCATCGGTTTCTACTATCCGTTGAAGCCCGCCATCGCTGCCTCGAAGAAGGCTTTCATCGTGACGCGCTTCGCCGATATGTTCTTCCTCATCGGTATCCTGATGTTCGGCTATTACACCGATTCGTTCAGCTTCTCCTTCGCCGGTCATGGTACGGAGGTGGTGATGGGCGAGGGTACCACTCCTTTCATCCAGGGCAACATTACCCGTGCTTTGGCTGCTGGCAGTTTCATCATCCCGACGGCTCTTGTGCTGATGTTCATCGGTGGTGCCGGTAAGAGTGCCATGTTCCCGTTGCACATCTGGCTGCCCGATGCCATGGAGGGTCCGACGCCTGTGTCTGCACTCATCCACGCCGCTACGATGGTGGTGGCCGGTGTGTTCCAGATTGCTCGCATGTTCCCTCTGTGGATCCACTTCGCACCTCATGCGCTGAGCGTCGTGGTGTGGGTGGGTGTGTTCACCGCTTTCTATGCCGCTGCCGTGGCCTGTGCCCAAAGCGACATCAAGCGTGTGCTGGCCTTCTCCACCATCTCGCAGATTGCCTTTATGATGGTGGCGCTGGGTGTCTGTCTGCCTTCTCACAACGGCGCTATCTACGACGACCACGCCCAGCTGGGTTACATGGCTTCAATGTTCCATTTGTTCACCCACGCCATGTTCAAGGCTTGTCTGTTCCTCGGTGCCGGTTGTATCATCCATGCCGTCCACTCCAACGAGATGGCCTTCATGGGCGGCCTGCGCAAGTATATGCCTGTCACCCATATCACCTTCCTCATCTCCTGTCTGGCCATTGCGGGCATCCCGTTCTTCTCGGGCTTCAGCTCGAAGGACGAGATCATCTCTGCCTGCTTCCAGTACAGTCCGGTGGTGGGCTGGATCATGACGGGCATCGCCGCTATGACGGCCTTCTACATGTTCCGTCTCTACTACGGCATCTTCTGGGGTACTGAGAACAAGGAAGCCCACGAGCACCATACCCCCCATGAGGCTCCCGCTTCGATGACCATTCCTCTGATTGTGCTCTGCGTGATCACGATGGTGGTGGGTATCTATTCCACCATTGCAGGCTTCGCTGGGTGGGGTGGCAGTTTCGGACAGTTCGTTACCGCCAGTGGTCAGGACTACACGATCCACTTCGATGTGGCCATTGCTGCCACGTCGACGGTGATTGCCATCCTGAGCATCTGCCTGGCCACCTATATCTATAAGGGTGAGTCTCAGCCGATTGCCGACCGTCTGTACAAGCAGTTCCCGCGTCTGCACCGTGCGGCCTACAAGCGTTTCTATCAGGACGAGATCTGGCAGTGGGTTACCCATCGTGTCATCTTCCGTTGCATCTCCACGCCGATTGCCTGGTTCGACCGTCATGTGGTCGACGGCACGTTCAACTTCCTGGCCTGGGGTGCCAACGAGGCTGGCGAGAGTATCCGTCCTTGGCAGTCTGGCGACGTGCGTCAGTATGCCGTGTGGTTCCTCACAGGCTCTGTTGCTTTAACGCTCATCCTATTGTGCATTTAAATCGTAAATTGTAAATTGTAAAATAGTAAATAACAAGATGAGTATATTAAGTGTTTTCGTACTGATTCTCGCCCTGATGCTTTTGGGATTGTGGCTTGCCAAGAATCTCAATCAGGTGCGTGGTGTAATGGTGGCCGGCTCCTCGTGTCTGCTGGCCCTCTCCATCTGGCTGACGATATATTTCATCCAGGAGCGTTCGGCTGGCAATACCGCTGAGATGCTGCTTACCTATAGTGTGCCCTGGTTCAAGCCGCTGAACATCGCCTATTCGGTGGGTGTCGACGGCATCAGCGTGGTTATGTTGCTCCTGTCGAGCATCATCGTGTTCACGGGCACCTTCGCCTCGTGGCAGCTGAAGCCGCTGACGAAGGAATATTTCCTCTGGTTCACGCTGCTCTCCACGGGAGTGTTCGGCTTCTTCATCTCTACCGACCTCTTCACGATGTTTATGTTCTACGAGGTGGCCCTCATCCCGATGTACCTGTTGATTGGTGTCTGGGGTTCTGGTCATAAGGAGTATTCGGCCATGAAGCTGACGTTGATGCTGATGGGAGGCTCGGCCCTGCTGATCCTCGGTCTGCTGGGCATCTACTTCTTCAACGGCCAGTACAGCGGCACATACACGTTTGAGCTGACGACGATTGCTGCTGCCCATGCCATTCCCGGCTGGATACAGAACATCTTCTTCCCCTTCATCTTCATCGGCTTCGGTGTGCTGGGAGCCCTGTTCCCGTTCCACACATGGTCACCCGACGGTCATGCCTCCGCGCCTACCGCCGTGTCGATGCTCCATGCCGGTGTGCTGATGAAGCTCGGAGGCTATGGCTGCTTCCGTGTGGCCATGTACCTGCTGCCTGAGGCTGCGCAGGATCTGTCGTGGATCTTCCTCATCCTCACCACCATCTCTGTGGTCTACGGTGCGCTGAGCGCCTGCGTGCAGACCGACCTGAAATACATCAACGCCTACTCGTCGGTGTCGCATTGCGGACTGGTGCTCTTTGCCCTGCTCATGATGAGCCAGACGGCGGTCACGGGCGCCATCCTGCAGATGCTCTCCCACGGACTGATGACGGCTCTTTTCTTTGCCCTCATCGGTATGATCTACGGCCGCACCCATACCCGCGACATCCGCGAGCTGGCCGGTCTGATGAAGATCATGCCCTTCCTCGCCGTGGGTTATGTCATCGCCGGTCTGGCCAACCTCGGCTTGCCGGGCTTCTCGGGCTTCATTGCCGAGATGACCATCTTCGTGGGTGCCTTCGGTGCTGAGCCGCTCTCTGGCGACCCGAACAACTCGTTCCGCATGGTGGCCACGATCATCGCCTGTACGTCGATTGTCGTCACGGCAGTCTACATCCTGCGCGTGGTCGGCAAGATCCTCTATGGCGAGGTGGAGAACAAGCACTATCTCGAGCTGACCGATGCTACATGGGACGAGCGCGTCGCCGTCATCTGCCTCATCTTCTGTGTGGCAGGCCTCGGCACGTTCCCGTTCTGGGTGAGCAACATGATCTCGCCCGCCGCCGGCAGTATCTTACAATCAATTGGTGTCATGTAAAGAAGGAGGACGAAAGATATGAATTATAGTGAATTCCTTAAAATGGGTCCCGAGATCGCTTTGGTTCTCGCCCTGGTGATCATGTTTGTCGCCGACTTCGTGCTGCATAAGAGTGAGTCGAAGTGCAAGTCGCTCTTCCGGCTGATGGTGGCTCTGATGGTGATCTCGCTGTGTGGCACGTTCTGCACCGCCGGCAGCCATCCCGAGCCTGTATCCGCCTTCGGCGGCCTCTATCTGGCTACGCCGGCCGTGAATGTGATGAAGTCCATTCTCGTCTTCGGTTCCCTTATCGTGGTGCTCATGGCCCAGCCGTGGGTCGAGAAGACGCAGCGTCTGGCCGGAGAGTTCTACATGCTGTTGATTTCCACGCTGCTCGGTATGTTCATCATGATGTCGAGCGGCAATTTCATGCTGTTCTTCCTCGGACTGGAGACCGCCTCTGTGCCCCTGGCCTGTATGGTGGCCTTCGACAAGTGGAAGCAGAACTCGGCCGAGGGTGCTGCGAAGTACATCCTCGTGGCCACGTTCTCCAGCGGCGTGATGCTCTATGGCATCTCGTTCATCTACGGCTTCACCGGAACATTGTATTTCGACGATGTGGCAGCCGTCCTGGCCGAAAAATGTTCAATGTTCGACGTTCAATGTTCGATGATTATCATGGGCCTCGTGTTCTTCTTCAGCGGTCTGGGCTTCAAGATCTCGCTGGTGCCCTTCCACTTCTGGACGGCCGACACCTACGAGGGAGCGCCCACGCCCGTCACCGGCTATCTGAGTGTCATCTCCAAGGGTGCCGCCGCCATCACGGCCGCTGGTCTACTACTGGGAGTATCTGCTCTACATCGTCATTGTGCTGTCGATCACCGTGGCCAACCTCTTCGCCATCCGCCAGTCGGAGCTCAAGCGGTTCATGGCCTTCTCGAGCATCTCGCAGGCGGGCTACATCATGCTGGCCGTCGTGGGCAACTCGCAGGCCGGTATCGCCGCGCTCACGTACTATGTGCTGGTCTATATCGTGGCCAATATGGCGGTCTTCACCGTGATCAACGTGGTGGAGCAGAAGAACGGCGGCCGCACGGACATGGCAGCCTACAACGGCTTCTATCAGACCAATCCGAAGCTGTCGTTCCTCATGACGCTCTCGCTCTTCTCGCTGGCCGGCATCCCGCCCTTCGCAGGCATGTTCTCGAAGTTCTTCGTGTTCATGGCCGCCGCCGAGCAGGGTAGTGCTGCCGCCTATTTCGTGGTCTTCGTCGCCCTGGTCAACACGGTCATCTCGCTCTACTACTATCTGCTGATCGTGAAGGCCATGTATATCACCAAGACCGACACGCCGCTGCCCACGTTCCAGAGCGACCTCAACACCAAGGCAGCCCTGGCCATCTGCACCGTCGGCGTGGCTCTCTTCGGCGTCTGGCTTCCAAATTAGAGTAATCCCGTTGGACTTGGATGAGTTCAACGGGATTTTTTATTTCCTAAATGGAAATTAAAGCATGGACTTATTATTTGATGTTTTCACGTCCGCTCTCCAGAAGCATGCGGAATTCGTGTGGTGTCATGCCGAGGGCATCTTGGAACTTGCGGTTGAAGGTACGCACCACGCTGAAACCAGCCTGCTGGGCACAGGCAGCGACACTCCATGAGGGTTTTTCCTGAAGATAGTGCATGGAGCGTAGCACGCGCAAATAATCCAGATAGTCATCAACAGACTTGTGTAATTTAGAACGGCGGAACATCTCAATAATGCGTGTCTGGGAGGTACCAATCATCTGGGCTAACTCCTGCAGTCCGAAGTCTGGGTTTTCGTGAGGCAGTTCTTCTTCCAACCTCGTCTCGATGAGTGCCAGCAGTTCGTCGTCGTCACGCAGGTCGGCATGTCTCATTAACTCCTTGTGGCGAACCACCAATTCTTTAAGCATCTGTATGCGACGCCGTACGTCGTAGAAGGCATCCAACTGCTGGGACATCTGCATGTTACGATTTACTAATTCGATATTGGCCTGTTGCAGTTGCCGAATGTGGGTCTCCAACTCCTGAATCTTTTGTTCGTAGTCTTGTTTAGTCATAATTACGGTTTTGTTTATTTATTCTTGGTAATGTCATAACGTTTATTTCTTAAGATATTTCGGTGTGTAGCCCTTGTCGCTCTGGGCCACCTCGGCGGGGGTGCCCACGGTGAGGACCTGGCCTCCCTTGCGGCCGCCCTCGGGACCCATGTCGATGATCCAGTCGGCCTGGCGGATGACGTCGAGGTTGTGCTCGATGACGATGACGGTGTTGCCCCGGTCGACGAGCTTGCGGAGCACTTGCATCAGGATGCGGATGTCCTCGAAGTGCAGGCCCGTGGTGGGCTCGTCGAGGATGTAGAGGGTCTGGCCCGTGTCCTTCTTCGACAGTTCGGTGGCGAGCTTGATGCGCTGGCTCTCGCCGCCGGAGAGGGTGGTGGAGGGCTGGCCCAGCTTGATGTAGCCGAGGCCCACGTCCTGGATGGTCTTGATCTTGCGGAGGATGTCGGGCACGTTCTCAAAGAACTCCACGGCCTGGTTGATGGTCATGTCGAGCACGTCGGCGATCGACTTGCCCTTGTAGCGCACTTCGAGCGTCTCGCGGTTGTAGCGCTTGCCGTGGCAGGCTTCGCAGGGCACCTGGATGTCGGGCAGGAAGTTCATCTCGATGGTCTTGTAGCCGTTGCCCCCGCAGGTCTCGCAGCGCCCGCCCTTCACGTTGAACGAGAAGCGTCCGGGCTTGTAGCCGCGGATCTTGGCCTCGGGCAGGTTGACGAAGAGCGAGCGGATATCGGCGAAGACGCCCGTGTAGGTGGCGGGATTGGAGCGCGGCGTGCGGCCGATGGGGCTCTGGTCGACGTTGACCACCTTGTCGATATGTTCCAGCCCCTCGATGCTGTCGTAGGGCATGGGGCGCTTCAGCGAGTGGTAGAAGTGGTGCGAGAGGATGGGCTGGAGCGTCTCGTTGATGAGCGTGGACTTGCCGGAGCCGGAGACTCCCGTGACGAGGATCAGCTTTCCCAGCGGGAACTCCACGTCGATGTGCTTGAGGTTGTTGCCCGAGCAGCCTTTTAGGAGCAGGGTGCCTTGTTCGGTGGCGCGGGGGTGCGGTGGCGCGGGGGTGCGGTACCCCCGAAGATACGAAGCCGTCAGCGTGTTGCTCTTCAGCAGCTCGGCGGGAGTGCCCTGGAACACCACCTCGCCGCCCTTGCGGCCGGCACGGGGGCCGATGTCGATGATCCAGTCGGCATTGCGCATCATATCCTCGTCGTGCTCGACGACGATGACGGTGTTGCCCAGGTCGCGGAGCTGTTTCAGCGATTGGATGAGGCGCTGGTTGTCGCGCTGGTGCAGGCCGATGCTTGGCTCGTCGAGGATGTAGAGCACGTTGACAAGCTGCGAGCCAATCTGCGTGGCCAGGCGGATGCGCTGGCTCTCGCCGCCGGAGAGCGAGGCCGACTGGCGGTTGAGCGAGAGATAGTCGAGGCCTACGTCGAGTAGGAAGTCGAGGCGCGTGCGGATCTCCTTCAGGATTTCCTGGGCGATGGCGTATTGCTGAGGGGTGAGTCTCGATGGCGCGGGGGTATCTCCGTACCCCCGATTCTCCTCTAACTCCACTATCCACTCGCGCAGCTCGGAGATGTCCATCGCGGCGAGCTCGGCGATGTTCTTGCCGCCGAAGCGGTAGGAGAGGGCCTCGCGGTTCAGGCGCTGGCCGTGGCACTCCGGGCACTCGCATTCGGCCAGGAACTGGTCGGCCCACTTCTGCCCGGCCGTGGAGTCGTCGTTGTCCATCACGTTGCGCAGGTACTTGATGATGCCGTCGAAGGCGATGAAGTAGTCGCTGGAGGTGTGGACGAGCTCCTTGTCGATGCGCACGTTCTCGAGCGACCCGTAGAGCACCTCGCGGATGGCGTCGTCGGGCAGGGTTCTTATACTTGCCGAGGGGCACGATGCCCCCTTCGTAGATGCTCAGACGGCGGTCGGGCATCACCTTCGTGAGGTCGATCTCGTTGATGACGCCCAAGCCCTTGCAATGGGGACAGGCGCCTTGAGGTGAGTTGAACGAAAAGCTGTTAGGCGCTGGGTCTGAGTAGCTTATGCCCGTAGTCGGACACATCAGCCGCTTGGAGAAATGCTTGATGCTGCCCGTGTCTTTGTCGAGGATCATGATCAGACCGTCGCCCTGCTTCATGGCAATGGCGACCGACTTCTTCAGCCGCTCGTCGGGGGTGACCTCGCCCGGACCCTCATGCAGAGGGGGACTTGTCGATCACCACCTCGATGTCGTGGTTCTTATAGCGGTCCACTTTCATGCCTCGGGTAATCTCCATCATCTGCCCGTCGACGCGGATGTTCAGATAGCCCTTGCGGCGCATGGACTCGAAAAGCTCGCGGTAGTGGCCCTTGCGGCTTCGCACCAGCGGGGCGAGGATGAAGATTTTCCGCCCAGCATAGTCGTGGAGGATCATGTCGACCACGCGCTCCTCGGTGTATTTCACCATCTCCTCGCCGGTGGCGTAGCTGTAGGCACGGCCGGCACGGGCAAAGAGCAGGCGCAGGTAGTCGTAGATCTCGGTGGTGGTGCCCACGGTGGAGCGAGGATTCTTGTTGGTGGTCTTCTGCTCGATGCTGATGACGGGCGAGAGGCCGGTGATCTTGTCGACATCGGGCCGCTCCATGCCGCCGAGGAAGTTGCGGGCGTAGGCCGAGAAGGTCTCGATATAGCGGCGCTGACCCTCGGCGAAGATGGTGTCGAAGGCCAGGCTGGACTTGCCCGAGCCGCTGAGCCCGGTGATGACGGTGAGGGAGTGGTGGGGGATGACGCAGTCGATGTCCTTCAGATTGTGTACCCGCGCACCATATACGTTGATGCTTGTCTCTTCTTTCATGCTGACGGTCTATTGGTTGTAGGAATTCTCATCGAGGAAACCGCGCAGAAGGTTGATGTCCTTGCGGATGTTATATTCCGTTCCATCTGCACCCTTTGCACGGCATAGGAGGAAATAGACGCCTTCTTTGACATCCTTGCCCTTGTAGGTGCCATCCCAGCCCTCGGCGGGATCCGTCCATTCGTAGAGTTTCTGCCCCCAACGGTTAAAGATGTAGGCGTGGAACTCGATGATGCTGCGGTACTCCTTTGCCTTGAAAATTGGGTTGTCTTCGTCGCCATTGGGTGAGAAGGCGTTAGGGAAGAGGAGTGTACTCACACTGATAACAACATTGAAGGACACGGAGTCGAGTTCTATTTCTCCATTGTTGAGTGTGGTACGAAGGGTAACCATAGTGGTGCCTGCATCGTTGAATGTGTAGTCAGTATTTTCTTCATAGCGGACCATGAAGTCTTTCGTTTCTCCCAATCGCCGGAAGTGCCATTCGAAGTTGGGGATGTAGTCACCCATGCCGGTGGGATTGGCATAGAAATTGACGGATAGCGGCGCCTGGCCGGCAATTTGTGTGTTATCCTTATCGCTTTCAGCGGGGTTGCCTTCAGTGTCAGTGTAGGTAGCGGTAGGTGATACGTCCGGGTATTCTTCTTGGGCCATAGCACCCATTGGCATCAGCAGGGCGAAAAGGGCTGGGATAATCTTTCTTACTCTCATTTTTATCATTTTATCGTGCAAAGATACTAAAAAATTGATAAATGGACTTGATAATTGATAAATATTTTGTACTTTTGTACGCGAAAAAGAAAAAACGGAGTTATATGATACGGTTTTTTAGGTTTATTATATTACTGTTTCTATTGGCATTCACAGTCAGTAGTGTATCGGCACAGCAGAATTCAATAATACGTGGACAGCACAAAGTGAAGAAGAAAGAAACTATCTTTGGCATATCGCGGATGTATGGTCTTACCATCGAGGAACTAATTAAGGCGAATCCAGAGATGAATGCGCCAGACTATGAGTTGAAAAAGGGTATGGTATTAAACATTCCTTTTTCGAAAGATAGTCAGGAAACCGTTGTCAAGAGTGCTAAGCAGGAGACTGAAGTTAAAACTGTTCAATTGGTCGATGACGTAAGGAACCGCTCGATTCGATTGGGTGTGATGTTGCCCCTGCATAATATTAATGGTGATGGTCGTCGTATGACGGAATATTACCGTGGTGTGCTGATGGCCTGTGACAGCCTGAAGAAACAGGGCCTCTCCATCGATGTACATGCATGGAATACGGCTGAAGATGGTAATATAAATAGTATATTGTCCGATCCTGCTGCAGCAAAGTGTGACTTGATTATCGGTCCGCTGTATTCCAAGCAGATGGATGCGTTATCGGCTTTTATTACCAAGCATGATATCCGTTTATTGATACCCTTCTCTATCAACGCCCCGCAACTGACTACCAATCGTAACATCTTTCAGGTCTATCAGTCTCAGAACGAACAGAATGAAGCCATCTTCGCTCATTTCATCGAGCGTTTTAAGGACTATCATACAGTGGTCATCGACTGTAACGACTCGACGAGCAAGAAAGGCCCCTTTACTTTCGGCTTACGCAGGCAGATGGAACAGCGGGCTATGGATGTTGTCGTCACAAATCTGAAGTCCAGCGAGTCGAATTTCTCTAAGGCGTTCAGCAAGACGAAGCCTAACGTGGTTATTCTCAATACCGGACGTTCTCAGGAACTAGGTGTTGCTTTCTCGAAGATCAACGGTCTAAAGGCAAACAATCCTGAATTTGACATCACGATGTTTGGATATACAGACTGGCTTTTGTATACAAGAACCTATTTGGAGAATTTTTACAAGTACAATACGTATATCCCCTCGGTATTCTACTATAATCCGTTGTCGCCGAGTACACAGCGGTTTGAGCGGAAGTACCGTCAGAACTTCCGTGGTGATATGCAGAACTCATTGCCTCGCTTTGCTATTACGGGTTTCGATCATGCATACTTCTTCCTGAAAGGACTGCATAAATATGGCAAGGCCTTTAATGGAGCAGAGGGTATGTTCGGCTTCCCTCCTCTGCAGACACCCCTGAAGTTTGAGCGTTACGGCAATGGCGGTCTGAGGAACAGAACGATGATGTTCGTTCACTATAGGCCCGACCATACGACAGAGACCATCAAGTTTTAGAAATGGTAAGTTGGTGAAGAAGTGATAAGATGAGCATGAGACAGATGGATGTGAATATCGGGTGTGAGGTAAGAGTTCTATTCTTTCATCTTTTCATCTTTTTCCCTTTATTCGTTTCAGCCCAAGTCGGTGAGTATCGTACGGATCTGGCAGTAGGCTTCAATGGTGGAGTGGCTATGAGTAATGTGTCCTTTGTGCCAACAGTACCACAGGACTTGCTGAATGGTCCGACCTTCGGTCTGACGGCTCGCTATACATGTGAGAAGTATTTCAGCAGCATCTGTGCCTTGGTTGCAGAATTGAACTATACGCAGATGGGATGGAAAGAGAAAATTCTCGATATTGACGATCAACCCGTGCCTCTGCATACTGATGCTTCGCAGACACTCCACTATGCCCGGAAAATCAATTATGTTCAGGTGCCCTTCCTTGCAAGACTTGGCTGGGGTAGGGAACGAAGCGGTTTTCAGTTTTTTATACAACTGGGGCCTCTGGTGGGTTTCTATATGAGCGAAAATACAGAAAGTAATTTTGATGTCCGCGACCCAGCGTTCAATCCGAAGGTGGTGGATGGCAAATACAGTCCAGACTATCAGTATGCGGGCAAGCGTGTGTCGCAAGTCGTGGCGCAGGATAGTATGGCTGTTGAGAACAAGGTGGACTATGGCATCAACTTCGGTGCAGGCCTGGAGTTCAGCAATCGCCATGTAGGCCACTTTATCATCGAAGGACGCTACTATTATGGATTAGGTAATATCTATGGTGCCTCGAAGCGCGACTATTTCGGCCGTTCTAACTTTGGAACGATTTTAGCCAAGTTCACTTATCTCTTTGATATTATCAGAACGAAAAATTCTAAAATCAAATAACAATAACTATGTTTGAAGGACAACCAAAAGGTTTATTTGCGTTGGCTTTGGCCAACACAGGCGAGCGCTTCGGATACTATACGATGCTCGCGGTTTTCGCATTGTTTCTGAGAGCTAACTACGGATTGTCGCCCGCTATGGCAGGTACGATCTACAGTTCGTTCCTCATGCTGGTGTATTTCCTCCCGCTGATCGGTGGTATCATGGCCGACAAGTTCGGCTTCGGCAAGATGGTCACCACGGGCATCATCATTATGTTTGCAGGTTATCTGCTGCTGTCGGTGCCATTGGGAGGCGACTCCTTTGCATTGGTCGTCATGCTGGCAGCACTGCTGCTCATCGGTTTCGGTACAGGACTTTTCAAAGGTAACCTCCAGGTGATGGTGGGCGACCTCTATAACGATCCTGAGTACAAGGACAAGCGTGATGCGGGCTTCTCAATCTTCTACATGGCCATCAACATCGGTGCGCTGTTCGCTCCGACGGCGGCCATCAAGATTAAAGAGTATGCAGAGACGGCTTTGGGCTATTCGAGCAATGATGCCTACCATTTCTCGTTTGCCGTGGCCTGCGCATCGCTGATCCTTTCCATCGCCATCTATTACATCTTCCGCAGTACCTTCCGTCATACGGAGGGCGGTAAGAAGAAGGATGCCGTGAAGGCCGATGCCGGCACGGAACCTGAGCTCTCGAAGGAGGAGACCAAACAGCGCATCGTGGCACTCTGCCTTGTGTTTGCCGTGGTGATCTTCTTCTGGATGGCTTTCCACCAGAACGGTCTGTCGCTGACCTACTTCGCCGATGAGTTCACGGCACAGTCGGCAGAGGGCTTGCAGGCGATGTGCTTCGATGTATGGAACCTCGTGGCCATCATCTTCATCGTCTATGCCGGGTTCTCGCTGTTCCAGTCGAAGACCAGCAAGGGCAAGATGATCTCCGCTGCGGTCATTGTCATCGCGGTGCTGTTCCTCATTCTGCAGTACAATCCCGATGGCAGCATCTCGGTCTCTGCCCCGATCTTCCAGCAGTTCAATCCGTTCTACGTGGTGGCTCTGACTCCCGTGTCGATGGCCATCTTCGGTTCATTGGCTGCCAAGGGAAAGGAACCCTCTGCTCCGCGAAAGATAGCCTACGGTATGATCGTGGCTGCTATTGCCTATGCGTTGATGGCCTTCGGCTCGTTCGGTCTGCCGATGCCTCAGACAGAGATGGGTGCCGATGGCAATCCTGTGGCTGTGCATGTGGCCGACGTGACACCGAACCTGCTCATCATGGTCTATCTCGTGCTGACGTTCGGTGAGCTGCTTCTCTCGCCGATGGGCATCTCCTTCGTGTCGAAGGTGGCTCCTCCGAAGTATAAGGGTATGATGATGGGCGGCTGGTTCGTGGCTACGGCTATCGGTAACCAGTTGGTGGTTGTCGGCGGACTGCTCTGGGGCGCCGTTCCTCTCTGGATTTGCTGGAGCGTGTTCCTCGGCGTATGCTTGGTGGCCGCCCTCTTCATGTTTGCGATGATGAAGCGTTTAGAGAAGGTTTGTTGATACGAATGAAGAAGAACTAAGATGATCGATGATGATGACTTGGAGAGATAAAGCAAGCGTATGGCATAGCATGAGGATATGGTTCTTGTTGGTAATGATCATTTTCAGTTCTTCATTCCTAATCCTTCATTCTGCCGCACAACGGCTGACCTTCGTGGAGTACAACGTAGAAAATATCTTCGATACCCGTCACGACGAGGGGAAGCAGGACAAGGAGTTCCTGCCTGATGCCACACGTCACTGGACAGAGAAACGCTATTGGAAGAAGTTGGACAGGATAGGTAAGTCTATCCTCTCCACTTCCGAAGATGGCATCCCCGATCTGATAGCACTTTGCGAGGTAGAAAATGACCAAACATTGACAGACTTGACCAAGCGTTCACTCTTGAGGAATGCGGGCTATGAGTATGTGATGACTCAGTCGCCTGATGCCCGTGGTGTGGATGTGGCGCTGATTTATTCGCCCTTCTCCTTCGGACTGATCCGTTCCTATGGCCTGCGTGTCGACACGATTCCAGGCATGAAGCCGACGCGTGATATCCTCTATGCCTGTGGTGAGTTGCAGTCAGGTGATACCCTCCATGTCTTTGTTGTCCATGCCCCGAGCCGTACTGGTGGCGAAAAGGCGAGTCGCCCGTTCCGTCTCCAGACTGCTAATCGTCTGTTGAAGGCGGTAGATTCCTTAAGGGCCATTACGTCCGATGCCAGAATCCTGATCAGCGGCGATTTCAACGACTACCACGACTCTCCGGCCGTACAGCACATTGCCCGTCACGACCTGAAAAATATCTCCAAGGAGGCGAAGGGCAGCTATGGGGTGAAGGGTACCTATCGCTATAAGGGCGAGTGGAACAGTTTGGATCATATCATTGTGTCGCCTTCTATATATAATAAGGTGGACACGGTCTTCATCCATTCCCCCAAGTTCCTGTTGGAGGAGGATAAGTTCTATGGCGGCTTCATGCCCCGCCGTACCTACAAAGGCATGAAATTCCAGAAGAAGGGCTTCAGCGACCATTTGCCGTTAGTCGCCCGATTCAAGTTTTGAGTAAAATACATTTGTGTTGTTAGGGCTGCGGCATATGAAATATCGCAAAATGTATCGAGACAATCAGGTCTTGCTTCTTTTTCTCTTTATTCTGAATCTGGTATGCAACGGCGTCTGGTTGTCTCAACAGTTTGGAATACTGTCTGTGGTATTAGTCGTTGTGCTATCAGCTATCTGTGCTGTTGTCGAGACATTTGTTTCCCGCTTTCTCAAGCCTTTACCGCTTAAGGCTACTTTCGTCAGTCTTGTTGTCTTTATCCATAATCTCATAGGTTTAGTTGATTATTATTTACTCTATCAGTTTGGGACGGTGATAGACATGTCGATTCTTGACACCATTCTTGTGACCAACACCCATGAAGCGAAGGAATTTGTCTCAGCCTATTTCTCACCGATGGTAATTGTGCTGTTGATTGGTGCTTTGCTGGTAAATATTGCTATATACAAGGTAGCGCGGATATGGGGGAAGCATGCGAAGGGTGCGGTTGTTGTCCGTCTGTGTGCCATCTTGGGTGTTGCTTTCTTAGTCGTCAATGTCATCTTTATCATTTTCCTTCATACAAGTGTTGGTGTCTCAACACCCATGCATCACTCCATAGCAAGGGTATCGTGGGAATATTGGCGTGTCACAAATGAGACTCATATTGGTAATTTACTGCATGTCTGTCAAGATGTGAAAGCCACAAGGAATGATGGCGGTTCATTGAAAATGATCGTGATCATAGGTGAGTCCCATAGTTTGTATCATACATCGCTGTATGGCTACGAGAAGCAGACCTATCCTCTGATGGAGGATCGGGAGGAAAACGGGGAGCTGTTTGTCTTTCAGAATGCGGTGACGACGAACGATGTGACGGCTTTGGTGATGAATTCCGTATTCTCATTGGATTCTATGGGAGTAAACTTTAATGATTACCCGCTCTTTCCTTCCGTCTTTAAGGCTGCGGGGTTCAGGACATCCCTCTATGATAATGAGTATCTTGCCGACGAAAGTCTGTATCTTATGACCAACAGTTCTTTGTCGAATCTGATGTATGATCAGAGGAATACACACTATTATGATTATGATGGCGATATGATCAAGGATATCAGTTTGACCAAAGACAGTCTTGCTCTGTATATCCTGCATTTGGCCGGCCATCATGTGAGATATGACAAGAGATATCCTCAGTCATTTGCCATGTTTAAGACAAGTGACTATGGCGGTTCATATTCTGATAGTCAGAAGAAAGACATCGCTGCGTATGACAATGCCTGTTTGTATAATGATTATATCATCGACGAGGTCATTAGGATGTTTGAAGACGAGAATGCCGTGATGGTTTATTTCTCTGATCATGGTGAGGAGGTATACGAAGTTCAAGATTATAGAGGTCATGGGACTGCTAAGTATACTCCCGATATCAGGTATCAGCTGCGTGTTCCTTTCTGGGTTTGGCTGTCAGACAAGTACAAGGAAGAACATCCTCTGGTAGCTGACAAGTTACGTAAGGCTTTAGACCTGCATGTCAAAACGGATGACATGCCGTATTTCCTGATAGATCTCGCTGATATCGATACCGAATGGATGAAGCCTGACCGCAGTTTTATCACGGATGGTGTTTACCACGGTTGGAAAGACTACCGTGAGATGATTATCTCACAGGACGGCTTCAATACGAACGAGGGGGATCACATGAGGCAATTTAAGACGGAAACAGAATAAGTATTCCTCTTATTTCCGGATGTTGGGGAGCTGGAGACCGTAGTGCTGGCGACGGTCGACGTGCCACAGGACGAGGGCTGTGAGGGCGGCTCCGAGGGCGGTGAAGCCGAAGATGAGCATCGAGGTCTCGTAGGTAGGATCGGTCTCGTTGGCCTTACCAACGAACATCGGGATGATGGCACGGCCGAAGTTCTGGATGAAGAAGATCATCGAGTAGGCGGTGCCGAGACATTTCAAAGGGATGATCTTCGGTACACAAGGCCAGAGGGCGGCAGGAGCCAGGGAGTAGCCAATGCTGAGGATGACCATCAGGGTGATGGCTGCCGTGCTGCTGTGCATGGGCAACGAGAAGCCGAAGTGGACGGCGGTGAGCATCAGGGCCCCTGTGATGACGAGGGTGACGCCTTTGCCATAACGGTCGTAGACGAGTCCGAAGAGCGGCGTCATAAGGATGGTGCCGAAGGGGGCTATCGATGAGAAGAAGCCTGCCACGTCAGGATCGACACCATACTTCATCACCATTAGCTTTGTGGAGAACTTCAGGAAGGGCGAGACGGCGGAATAGAAGAGTACGCAGAAGAGCGTAATCAGCCAAAAGCTCCAACGGAACTCGTCAGAGTCTTTGTTTACAGTTGACGGTTTACAGTTTACAGTTGATTTGCTGGCATGCCCTTCCGAAGCTTCAGAGTAATCATCTGTAAACTGTAAACTGTAAACTGTAAACTGATCGAGGCGGCGATCCATGACACAGAAGACGAGAAAGGCCAATAGTCCGATGATGAGAAATGCCAATGCCACGAGAAGAGGTGTGGAGAGCGTATAGTGGCGGGCTATAGGTGCGGATATACTTAGGGCGGCAGCTGTTCCGAAACGTGCCATCGCTAGTTGGAGTCCCATGGCAAGCGCCAGTTCATGACCAGTGAACCATCGCACCATCGCCTTGGAGACGGTGATGCCCGTCATCTCATAGCCAACACCAAAGATGGCGAAGCCAAAGGATGCCCAGGCGGCTGAAGCCGGAAGATGGGTATTGAAGAAGGTGACATCAGTCGTGCCAAAGTCGGTGGTGACGGCATAGAGTTTTATAAGCGTGCCGATAACCATCAACGAGCAGGCCAAGGTGCCCGTAAACCGGATGCCCATCTTGTCGAGGATCAGCCCGGAGAAGAAGAGCATCAGCAGGAAGACATTGATAAAGCTGCCTGCGCCGGAGAAGAAGCCATAGTCTGATGGTGTCCATCCCAAGCCTCCCTGACTGCGAGGCATTTCCAACAATGTCTCCAGTGGTGACATCACATCGTTGACGAAGTATCCCATCATCATCGCCGTTGCCACGATGAAGAGAACGGTCCAACGGGCAAAGGGAGAGTCGTTTAACTTCTGGATATTCATTGTTTACAGTTCCTTTTTGTTTATAGCTTCTTTTTGTTTATAGTTTAAAGTTTATAGTTTATAGATGATTACTTCTATAGGCGGATATAGAAAACTGATGGACAAAGAACGGCTTGCCAGGTAATCATCTATAAACTATAAACCATAAACTATAAACAAGGATCTACTTACTTCTTCTTCACTGGGTCGCAGGTCAGGCCGCAGCCTAGTTTCTTGAAGATCTTGCGGTCTACCTCGCTGAGCATCACCGTTGAGTGAACCTGACAGTCGCGCAGCTTAGGCAACTGCTCCAGGGCGCGACGGCAGTTCTCGTCGTGCTGGGAGAGCACGGAGAGGGCTACCAGCACCTCATCGGTATGCAGGCGGGGATTCTTGGCCCCTAAGTATTCGGTCTTCGTCTTCTGCACAGGCTCGATGAGACTCTGCGAGATGAGCTTGGCCTCGTGGTCGAT
>ONPM01000038.1 GCA_900319715.1 uncultured Prevotella sp. | reverse complement strand
TTCCGTTACCAAGGCGAAGTGGGCTTCTATGATTACCGAGTCGTCGCCGAGAGCAGTGAGCCTTTTGAGGGCCGTAGTGCCATGATCGTGATGTGCCGCTTCAATAAGGGCATGTTCGAGCCTGCCGATATCAGGACTGGCAGTTTCGAGACACTGAGAGAGCAGGCTTTCGAAGGCAGTGACTACGTCGACGAGGAGGAATGGACCACCGAAGACACCATCGTAGTCCTCGCCCTTATCCTTGGCATCTTTATCGTACCCCTCATTGCTTTGGTCTGGTATATCATATATGTTTGGCGTGCGCGAAAGAAAGTGAACAAAGATCTGCTCTGGTATCGGGATATCCCCCTCGGCGGAGATCTGCAGCAGACCAACGATATGCTGAATGCCTACAAGTACTTTAACACCGACTACAACCATCTGCTCTCGGCTTGTATCCTGAAACTCATCAACCTCGGAGCAATCACCATCGAGCAGCAACTGAACGAAAAGGGCAAGAACGTGCAGAACTTCGTCATCCACGACCTGAAGGACGGCGACAAGCAGCCTGTATTATTAAAGAAGGTACACCAGATCTTCCAGAAGGCCGCAGGTTCTGACACCATCCTGGAGCCCAAGGAACTGAAGTCGTTTATGCGGAGCAACTACAACCAGAGCATCACCGACTCGTTCATCAACACCCTGCACACGAAGACCAGCCTCAGCAGTTATAAGGACCGTCTCGACGAGGCGCGGCAGGTGTTCGGCCTGAAGAAATACCTGAAGGAGTTCTCATTGATCGACGAGCGCCATGTGCAGGAGGTATCGCTCTGGAAGGACTACATGATTTATGCCACCCTTTTCGGTATCGCCGACCAAGTGATCAAGGACATGAAGCAGATCAATCCAGAGTACTTCAACATGGATCAGGTGGCCAGTCAGATGGCCGACGACACGACCCTGCCAATGATCTATTCGACCATGCACAGCAGTACTACCCGTGCCGCCATGAGCAAGGCCGAGCGCGAGGCGGCCCGCGAGGCCCGTGCCTCAGGCAGAGGCGGCCATGCCTCCTGGGGCGGAGGCGGAGGCTTCTCCGGCGGAGGCTCCGGCGGCGGTGTCAGGTAATCTACTGCTTCCTGGAAACGAAGATGATCTGTGACTGAGTCAGATAATTCGTCTGCTTCCCGTCTACATACAGATAGGCGGGAATAATCTTTAGCATCAGTTCGCGCGACTCCGCATTCAGGATGCCAAAGGAATAAATGTTCTCATTGTAAAACACGACCTGTACCTTATGGTCGCCCCCACCATAATGGAGCGTATACTCAAGGGTATAGGGGTTGACCAGGAACTGCACCGGTGAGGTCTCAACAAAGCGGATCCGGCACTTGACGATCTGGTCGGGGGCGTCAGCCAGTGCCTCCTTAAGTTCTGAATATATCACATTCTCTGCCAGCACCTCACTGGGGAAATCGGTGATGAAAAGTGTGCTGTCTGTAGGGATGTACCATGCCCCATTTAATGTATCAACCTCCTCAAACAGACCATCATCGGACTTGGAAAAGTAAAGCAGGTCGCCCGAATAGTTACCGCCAACAGTCAGATAACACTGTGCAATTTCGGCCTTCGACAAGCCTTTGGAGGAATTGTTGGCATCATCGTCTGAACCCAGACATGATGTAACACACAGGGCAGTCAGACAGCCCAACAAGATTGAAAAGAAATGCTTTGTCGTCATATCGTTCTTAATTAATCATTTCAGCCCGCAAAATTACACAATAATTGTGAAATAAGAATAGCGAAAAGGAATTTTATGCCTTTTGCATGCAAAGATTTATAATTTATTTCGTAATTTTGCACACGGATTATGATGGACGAAGATTTCGACATACGTGAAGAACGGTTCTCTCAAGGCGAGAAAGACTTTGAGAACGCTCTGCGGCCACTGGCCTTCTCCGACTTCAGCGGTCAGAAGAAGGTGGTAGAGAACCTGCAAGTGTTCGTCGAGGCGGCCAAATATCGTGGCGAGCCCCTCGACCACACCCTGCTGCATGGTCCTCCAGGCCTTGGAAAGACCACTCTTTCCAATATCATCGCCAACGAACTGGGCGTAGGGTTCAAGATCACCTCCGGTCCAGTGCTCGACAAACCAGGTGACCTCGCAGGCATCCTCACTTCCTTAGAGAAGAACGATGTGCTGTTTATCGATGAGATACACCGTCTGTCGCCGGTGGTTGAGGAGTATCTGTATTCGGCGATGGAGGACTACCGCATCGACATCATGATCGACAAGGGTCCCTCGGCCCGAAGCATCCAGATTGACCTGAATCCGTTTACCTTGGTAGGAGCCACCACCCGCAGTGGTCTGTTGACGGCTCCTCTGCGCGCCCGTTTCGGCATCAACATGCACCTGGAGTACTATGAGCCAGAGACGCTGCAGAGGATCATCGAGCGCTCTGCAGGTATTCTGAGCGTACCCATCACAGAAGATGCCGCCTTGGAGATAGCAGGCAGAAGTCGCGGAACGCCCCGTATCGCCAATGCCTTGCTACGGCGAGTCAGAGACTTTGCGCAAGTAAAGGGCAACGGCAAGATCGACACGAAAATCACAAAGATAGCCCTGACAGCCCTGAATATCGACCAATATGGCCTCGATGAAATCGACAATAAGATCCTGTTGACTATCATCGACAAGTTCAAGGGTGGTCCTGTGGGCATCACGACGATTGCCACAGCCATCGGCGAGGATGCCGGTACCGTTGAGGAGGTCTACGAGCCTTTCCTCATCATGGAGGGCTTCATCAAGCGGACGCCACGTGGGCGGATGGTCACCGAACTGGCCTATCGCCACTTCGGCCGTAATCCGTACGGCGGCAATATCATGGAACCAAACCTGTTTGATTAAAGGTGAAAAAGTGAAAAGGTAAAAGAGTGAAAAAGGAATATGGAGAGGACAGGGATATTCGTAGGAAGTTTTAATCCGTTTACGGTGGGACACGACTCGATTGTGCGTCGTGCGCTGCCACTGTTCGACAGGCTAGTCATCGGCGTCGTTGGCGATAATGTGCACAAGCCTGATATGCCCTCGGCAGAGGAGCGTATGAAAGCAATCCGCGATCTATACGCAGAGGAGCCGCATGTCGAAGTGAAGCCATATAACGGGCTGGCGATGGATTTCGCCAAGGCCGAAAATGCCCATTTCATCGTTAAAGGCGTGCGCAATGCCAGTGATTTCGAGTATGAACAGTGGCAGGCAGACTTCAACCGTCGTCTGGGAGGCATCGAAACCATCCTGCTCTATACCGAGCCCGAACTGGCCAGCATCTCGTCGAGCGCCTTGCGGGAACTCTCCCATTTCGGCGTCGACATCACTCCCTATCTTCCTAAAAAGAACAAATCCTAAATCGTAAATTAGAAAATCGTAAATGCTGTAATGATTACCTATCAAGCAGAAGGGGTGAAATTCCCTCATATCAAGAAACGTGAGACCTCCAACTGGATCCATCAAGTGGCAGAATCGTATGGCAAACGAATTGGCGACATCGGCTACATGTTCGTCAATGATGATAAAATACTGGAGGTGAACAACGAATTTCTCGGCCATGATTATTACACCGACATCATCACCTTTGACTACTCGGAGGGGAAGACCATCAGTGGTGATCTCGTCATCTCACTTGACACCATCTTTACTAATGCTGACAAGTTCGGACGTCCCTATGATGAAGAGTTGCACCGTGTGATTATCCACGGCATCCTTCACCTCTGCGGACTCAACGACAAAGGTCCTGGTGAGCGCGAAAAGATGGAAGCAGCAGAAGACAAGGCCTTAGCCTTGAGACACACATCCAAAAAGTAAGTCAGTTCTTATATATACTCCTTGAAGGCCTCATCGTACTCCGGACTTGGGGCGAGTTGGCCATTCACAAGACAGACAAGTTCCACCGTGGCACGGAAACACAGTTTCTCATCACTGGCACGATAAATGTCCTGATAGAACCAGTACCTGAAGCCGTCCTTCTTCAGGTTGAGGCGCGAGACGAACTCATCATCGCAACGCAAGGGGACTTTATACTGCAGTTTCATGCTGTGGACGACAGCATCGATGCCCTGTTCGTGGAATTTGGCAAAACTGACGCCGAGGCTACGTAGGAAGAGATGACGGGTGTGCTCGGCATAGTGCAGATAGTTGGCATTGTTCACGATGCCTTCAATGTCGCACTCATAGTCACGTACCGCCATACGGGTTTCGAAGATATATTTCATTTTGTTGAGGGTTTACTTATTTAGTTTACAGTTTACAGTTTACGGTTTACAGTTTACAGTTGATTTGCTAGCAAGCCCCTCTGAATCCTCAGGGTAATCATCTGTAAACTGTAAACCATAAACTGTAAACAGATCCAGAATTTCGCTGAAATGGGAGATTTTCGTCAGTCGGTCGTGCTCGATGTCGTCGGAGTGTTCCAACTGCCAGGTGACGTGGAAGGGGATATGTATGGCTGAAGCCCCGATATTCAAGGCTGGGGCAATATCACTCTTCAGCGAGTTGCCCACCATCAACAGATTGTCGGGTTGGATGTATAAATGCTCACACAACTGAAGGAACTCTCTTTCCGTCTTGTCTGAAGTAATCTCAACATGTGAGAAATACTTCCCCAGCCCACTACGCTTCAACTTGTTCTCCTGATCCTGTAACTCCCCTTTGGTGAAGACGACTAATCGATAAGGATAGGCCTGCAAGCGCTGCAAGGTTTGTTCTACCTCTGGCAAAGGGGTGGCGGGCAAGTGCAACAAAGACTTACTATGCCGAAGCAGATCATCCAACTCTGCAGCGGAGAGATGGTCACCCCCCACACGAAGGGCTGTCTCGATGACAGAGATGGTAAAAGCCTTGCAGCCATAGCCAAGATCAGCCATATTACCCGATTCTGTCTTATACAATTCCTGAGCCGGATTATCGCAATAAGGAGCAATCAACTGATAGAGATGGTTCTCTACGGCTTCGAAATGCGACTGGCAATCCCACAAGGTATCATCAGCGTCGAAGGCAATGACTCTCAAATCTTTACTCTTCACCATTTCACTATTTCACTTTTCCCTACAGTGCGGACATACACCTTTAATAATAAAGTTCACGCTATGCGCCTCAAACCCATCGGGTAACATCGCCTCCGGTATGTGCAAATGGTCAAGACAGTACGTTTTCTGGCACACTTCGCAATAGAAGTGCGGATGTTGATCCTCATCGTGGTTCTCACAGTGGCTATGGCACAACTCATACCTCGTACCGTCGCCGCTACCTTCGATAGCATGTACCAGATGATGCTCCTTGAATAAAGTCAAAGCCCTAAAGACATTCGACTTGTCAATGGTCTGTATCCTCCGTTCCAACTCCGACAGCGATAGCGGCTGAATCGTTTCCGTCAAAGCCTTGGCCACCATGAGGCGGTTGGCCGTCGGCTTGACACCGTGTGACTCAAGCAGGGCGATGAGTTCAGTGTTCATTCCTTTATCGAATTTCTATTTGGGGTACAAAATTAGCAAAATAATCCCATATAAGCAAGGAATCTGCCCAAAAACATACTTTAAATCCCTCTCTCTGCCCAGTCGCCACGGTCCAAACTGCGATAACCGATTGCCTCAGCAATATGCTGGCTTTGGACCTTCTCCGAACCGTTGAGGTCGGCAATGGTGCGGGCCACCTTGAGGATACGGCTATAGGCACGGGCTGAGAGCGAAAGACGCTCCATCGCCAGGCGGAGCATATCGAGGCTGGCAGCATCAGGCTCTGCATACTGATGAAGCATACGCTCCGTCATCTGGGCATTACAGTAGACGCCCTTGTCGTGGGCATACCGATGCTCCTGAATCTGCCTAGCCTTGATGACCCGTTCACGGATGACACTGCTACTCTCGCCAGGCTTCATCTGGGAGAGTTGCCCGAATGGCACGACGGGCACCTCGACATGCAGGTCGATTCTGTCGAGTAATGGTCCACTGATCTTATTCATATAGCGTTGTATCTGTCCTGGCGTACAGACGCAATGATGCGTCGGATCGCCGTAATAGCCACAAGGACAAGGGTTCATCGAAGCAACGAACATGAACGAACATGGATATTCCACCGTATAACGGGCTCGGCTGATGGTGATCTTACGATCTTCCAGAGGCTGGCGCAACACTTCAAGGGTGGTCTTGTTGAACTCAGGCAACTCATCGAGGAAGAGCACCCCGTTATGAGCCAGACTGACCTCACCAGGCTGTGCCTTGTTGGTGCCACCCGTCATAGCCACCTGGGAGACGGTGTGATGAGGACTGCGGAAGGGTCGCTGTGAGATGAGCGACGTACCGCACGAGAGTTTACCTGCTACGGAGTGGATCTGCGTCGTCTCCAGACTCTCTGCCAAGGTGAGTGGTGGCAAAATACCAGGCAAGCGCTTGGCCATCATTGACTTACCACTGCCAGGTGAACCTATCATGATGATGTTGTGACCACCAGCGGCAGCAATCTCCAAGGCCCGTTTCACCCCCTCCTGCCCTTTCACATCAGCAAAGTCGAGGTCGAAGGAGCATTGCTGCTCATAAAACTCCTTACGGGTATCGACAAAGGTGGGCTCGAATATACTACTGCCATTGAAGAAACTAATGACATCGGCGAGGCCCTCCATACCATACACGTCGAGATTATTCACGACAGCGGCTTCGCGCACATTCTCCTGAGGCACAATCAGCCCCTTGAACTTCTCCTTACGGGCTCGAATGGCCACAGAGAGGACACCACTGACAGGCTTCAACTTACCATCGAGTCCCAACTCGCCAATCATCATATAGTCGTCCAACATCGTTTCGCTGATCTTTCCGTGAGCAGCCAAGATGCCGATGGCTAGCGGCAAGTCATAGCCACTGCCTTCCTTCCGGATGTCTGCAGGCGAGAGGTTGATGGTGAGATCAGCGGTAGGCGGTTTGAACCCATTATTGGCAATAGCAGCACGGATACGGTCATAACTCTCCTTGACAGCCGTGTCTGCCAGACCTGACAGATGGAACTGCACGCCTCGTGTCATGTTCACCTCAATGGTGATGGTGGTGGCCTCCAGGCCCATGACTTCTGCACAATAGGTTTTTACTAACATAGTATTTAATTTAAGTAGAGTGTTAAATGAGGAAAGAGAAAGGCTATGGGGACTTTTCGTCTAATAGAGGACGGGCCTTATCTTGTAGTTCGTTGATGCGCAGGGTGTGGGCAATAACCTTTCCCTTGCTATCCGTCATGATGTTATCCGGGACAAACGACAGACCGAGTTTCTGCACCAACGGGCTCTCCCACATCTTACCGTCGTTGACAATGCTCCACTTCACGGAGTCTTTCTCCGCAGTCTGCCTGCATCCTTTCTGATCAGCGTCCACACAGATGCCAACAACCTTCATCTTCCCTTCATATTGTTTCTGGAAGAATGCCAGTTGCCGTTGCATGTTCACGCTCTCATAGTTCCATTTAGCCCAAGTATAGATAACATTCACAGTGGCATTCAGGTCTGTCGAACTGACCGTCTTGCCATTAATATCCTTAGCCGTGAAACTAGGGAGTGTTGCACCATCCCTCAAATTCTCCAAACCCTTCATCTTCTCTGCCAATCCTTTCAGAGAAGGCTCATCAGGCTGAGCCTTACGCAACTCAGTTATCAGGGAGATGGCCTTCTTATAGTCAGGTTTGGGCACCTGAGTGAAATACTTATTTAATATATATAGTGATATCGGCGAAGCAGGATTCTCCCTGATAAACGCCTCTGCAGCCTGAGCGGCTTCAGGGGGTGTCATCTGACTGGTCTTCATTCGGAAACTGGTCATCGCCTCGTTCATCTCCGTGCCACTAATCTTTGTCTCTTTCAGATGTGAGGCGTCGCCCACTATCTCCACTTCAGCCTGTGGCTCTGCGAAGATGGGCAGTTCAGAGAAGTTCGGGAAGACCAAGGCGAGGGTGACCGAATCCTCCAAAGCGACCTCATAGCGGAAGACCCCTTTCACCACGCTGATGGTATCGAGTCTATAACTGCCATCCACACCATAGATGTAGAGTTCTCCCTGATTGAAGCCCTTAAACGTTCCTTCCAAGAGGAAGGTCTGACGGTCAGAGCCGCAGGAAGTCAGGAGTGAAGAGTAAAGAGTGAAGAGTGAAAAATATGCTACCGCCATCCATGCCAAAAGCAGAGGACGACGAGTCGCATTCTGCACTTTTTTCATGACAGCATTAAATACTTCACACTTCATTTCTATGGTAGCAGCAAATTCTTTACTCTTCACCCTTCATTCTTCACTTCAACTCCAAGTCATTGTCAGCATAACTGGCAAACGACGGATCCTTCGTAATAGCGTTCTTCAGTGCTGCGGCAGCATCAGCGGTGTTACCCATACGAGAGGCGAGGATAGCCTTCAGGTAGTCGGTGGTAGCATCGGGATTCTTGATGAACTTCAGCGTATTCTCTGCCGTTGCATAGTTCTTGTTCAGGATCTGGGCCAGGGCTGCACTGTTCGAGCAGACCTGCCCGAAGTCGCGCTCTGCCTGAGCGTAGTTACCTTTGGCGAGGTTCAGGTTACCAAGCACCTCCTGCAGACCGTTGGCATCGGTAGCGCCGGCAATCAGGTTCTCTGCTGCCACGATATCACCGTTCTTCAGAGCCAGCAGGCCGAGGTTGGCATTAGCCTCAGGCAGAGTACCATTCACGGCCTGAGCCTTCCTGATATATTCATTAGCCAGATCGTAGTTTCCCTTGGCATATTCGATCGTAGCGATATTATTGTAGGCACGGGCATCGTTGGGATAGACCTTCGTTGCAGTCTTATAGACATTCTCGGCCTCGTTAGGATCGCCCTTCAGGGCTGCACCATAGAGAAGTTCCTCGATGTTCAACTGAGCAGGATCGCTCTCTATCTGCTGAGCAATCTGCTCATCACTGCGGCCGATGGTCTCGTAATTGATAGTCAGGCGAGAGCGACGCAGTTGGGGCAGGATGCCGTCGGCCAGTTCGCGGAAGGCCTGGGAGATATTGCGAATCTGCTGCTCACGCTCCTGGGGATCCTGATACATCGAAAGCACACGCAGGATGACATCCTTGTCCTGAATGTCACTGGCCTGTACCAACTGCTGGAAACCGTCCCAATCCTCTGCCGTATAATTGGCATCGACATTGGCATTCATCTTCAGTTTCTTCAGTTCCTGATTCACATACTGCTCTGTCACCTTTTGGCGCTGTCCAGCCAGTTTGTCATTGAGATCCATGCCACCGTCGGGAGAGGCGAAGGCCGAAACCTCGACATTGTCAAGGGCCAGTTTCTCATGGTCGTTGTTGATCTGCGTCAGCAACTTCACGAACTCCTGCACAGAATTGTTCTTCAGTTCACTCTTGCGGAGGGTAGCCTGCTGAATGAGGAACTTGATATTGGCCTCCTGTTTCTTCTTATTGATGCGCTGGTAGCCATCGAGAGCGAGGGCAGGAGTTGCCGAAACCAGTGTCTTCTTATAGAGTTCTGATGTAGCGATGATGCCTGTAGCCACCTTGACAGCAGGCACGTCGAACTTCTTCTTGCCAATACTGGCGTCGAAGGTAAGATACATATCGGCCTTATTACAGTCGGCGTATGCGAAATTCGTCTTCATCGTGTAGTTGCCACCCATTTTGTAGAGGATGGTCTGACCGTTGCCAGCCACGTTCTCACCCTGGAAAGTGGCGCTGCTGCCTTGTACGGTCACACCGTTGGCATAACGGAGTTCAGGCACGACAGTCACCACAGCCTTTTTCTTCATATATTTCTCAGGGAAATGGCCATTGATGGTTGCAGGTACTGTACCAGCCTGAGTCTCAAGTGGATTCGGCGTCACGGTAAAATTGTCGGCTGAGAGCGCTCCCAGTTTAGAGCAGGAGACAAAGAGCATCATCGATGCTGCCGATAGGAGAAAAATACTTTTCTTATTCATAATGGGTTTTTATGTTTAATGTTTGAATTCTGAATAATCTGTGGTTCATAGTAAGGTTTCACCTTTTCACCTTTAAAAAGTGCCTTAACACCCGCTTTGCATCATTTCTTGCTGATGCAAGCGGTGCCGCGAGCGGGACTCGAACCCGCACGACCGTTTCGGGTCAAGGGATTTTAAGTCCCTCGTGTCTACCAATTCCACCATTGCGGCCCACCTTTTCGGTTTTCGACCGCAAAGGTACGTCTATTTCCCCAAACCACCAAACATTTTATCATTTATTTAGTTTTTTGCCACCTTATTTAAATAAAGAGCCTTTTGCGGCTTTTTTTATTCTAATAATTTGCATAATATCAAGAATTTATGTACTTTTGCAGTTGACGAATCAAAAAGAACAGCCATCATGAAGAAACAAACGTTTGCAAACAGGTTGAGCCTAAGGATCATGGCGGTGCTGGTTGTGATGACAACAATTATCATGGCCATTGTCTATCTGATCACCAAGGACAGCATGGCTAAAGAGGCCGAGTCGCGCTATGAAAGCATTATCCTTCATGCAAACGAAAAAATCCGTGGTGTGCTCTCTGATGTTTATGTTGGAACCATCAATAACATCAATGACATAGAGCGGGATGTCGACAATCCCGACAAACTGCAAGCCCATCTGGAACGTATGGTCAGCCAGAACATGTATATGTCGAGTTGCCGGCTGATATTCGAGCCCGATATCTTCCCCCAAAAAGGCCACAACTTCGAGATATATGCCTGGCGCGACGCTTCAGGGGTGATTCATGGCAGGCAGATGAACGAGAATCATCCCGACTTCCTGATACACGACTGGTACAAAGAGGCTTTCGAGAAACCGGAAGGGGACTGGACGCCGCCGTATTTCGACAGGGCAGCCTCACAGCAGTTGACAACGACCTATATGACTCATATCCATGACCATCAGGGGCGAAAGGTAGGTATGCTGGGTGCCGACGTGTCGCTGGAATGGCTCAGGCTGAGGCATCAGCGTATAGATGCCGAGAACCACGAACGCTTCGAGAAGGGATTCAAGGACCAGTCGTACAGTTTCATCATAGATATCGACGGCACATACCTCATCCATCCCGATGAGGGCCGCGTGCTGAAGAAGAAGTTCCAGGATATTACCGCCCTAAGCCCAGACACGCTGGATGATGCCATCGCCCGTCGGATGATGGAAGGAGAGAGCGGCTCATGTCAGATAGAGAATGACGGCATCGACTCATGGATATTCTATTCCTATGTGAAATACGCGGAATGGACGGTCGTAATCGTCGTACCGGATGCCATTATCTATCACAATGGAAATGTCCTGATCTATATGATCCTGGCCGTGCTCTTCATCGGCCTTGTGCTCATCTATCTGCTGAGCCATCATCTCATCAAAAAGAACATGAAGTTGCTGATGCGTTTCGTCACAGTAGCAGACCAGGCGGCCAAAGGGCGTTTTGACATCGAACTGCCTGAGGTGAAGACGCGTGAGATTGACACCTTGCGCAATGCCTTCAAAGGTATGCAAGGGGCACTGACGAACTACGTGGATGAACTGAAGGAGACGACGGCCTCGAAGGTTGCCATCGAGCAGGAACTGAAGATTGCCAGCGACATTCAGCAGCAGATGCTTCCGAAAGTCTACCCGCCGTTCCCCGAGCGCACAGACATTGATATCTTCGGTGAGGTGGTGACGGCCAAGAAGGTGGGTGGTGACCTTTTCGATTTCTTCATCCGCGACGAGAAACTGTACTTTAGTATTGGCGACGTGGCAGGCAAGGGTGTGCCGGCAGCCCTGGTGATGGCTGTGACCCGCTCTATGTTCCGCAGTGCATCGATGACCCACACCTCGCCCAAACTCATCGTCGAATCCATCAACCGCTCCGTCTGCCAGAGCAACGACTCTTTCATGTTCGTTACCCTCTTCATGGGTGTGCTCGACTTGGCTACAGGCCATCTGTCTTACACCAACGCCGGCCATGAGCCTCCAGTGCTGGTAGGCGGTGCCCATACCCGTTTCCTGAACGTGAACAATAACATCCCATTGGGCCTGCGCCCAGACTGGGAATATACCGAGCAGAAGTCACTTATCGACAAGGACACCACTCTATTCCTTTATACCGACGGATATACAGAGGCTGAGACCGTTGACCGTGAGCAGTTCGGAAAAGACAGGATGTGCCAGGAGGCGCTTCGGCTGTCTGCCAAGCATCTGGATTCCCGCACCTTCGTGAAGACAATACGCCAGGCTGAGCGTACCTTCGTAGGTGGCATTCCGCAAAGCGACGACATCTCACTGCTCGCCATCAAGTACAAGGGCAGTCAGGGCAAGACCCATTATCACAGAGGAATCTCTCTGGTCAACGACGTACAGGAGGTGCCTGCTCTGGCCATCTTTATCGGAAGTATCTGCGAAGATATGCGCTTCAACGAACTTACCACCGCTGGCGTTAATCTCGCCATCGAGGAGGCAGTGGTCAATGTGATGAACTACGCCTACCCCCAAGGTATCCGTGCCAACATCCTTCTTGAGGTCTTTGCCGATGAAGAGACTGTCACCTTCGAACTCCGCGACGATGGCACCCCATTCGACCCCACGGCAACGGAGGAAGTTGATATTAATAGTATCGTTAAGAATCGTACCATCGGCGGTCTGGGAATCCATCTGATGCGTCACTATATGGACACGATCACCTATGAGCGGAAAGACGGTCAGAACGTGTTGACCATGTCTAAGAAAATCAAGGAAAATCAAAATATAGAATAAAATATAGACTAATTATGGAAGCAACGATTAGAAAAGAAGACGACAGCCATGTAACCTTGATTCTTGACGGTTACCTTGACACCTCTGTCACACAACAGACAGAGAAAGAGGTGGAACCCCTCTTCCAGTACCACGGCTGCGAAATCGTGATCGACTGTAGCCGGTTAGAGTATATCTCTTCAAGCGGCCTGCGGCTGATGATGGCTATTAACCAGCGCTGCCGAGCAAACCAATGTGAACTGTATATCAAGGGCTTGCAGGCAAAAGTTAAGGATGTGTTTATGACCACAGGGTTTACCAACCTGTTCGAGTTCAAGTAACCAGTAGCCTACTTCGCACTACTAGTGGTCACCAAGTAGTTGGCAATCTTACCCTTAGCATTGTAGAGCGGCTGAATATGGCACTCTACATACTTATCGATGCCAAATTCCGGATAGTACAAGTGGCGGGTGAATCGCTGGTCCTTGCGCTCCTGAGGCTTGAATATTTCCTTGAAAAGACTGTCGTTGATACCATAAAGAAGGTTCTTCATCGCATCGTTATGGTCAATGAGGGTACCCTTATTGTCGTAGAACGACATGGGGACGAAGGGGTCGCTTAAGATGGCTTCATACTTATGCACGATGTCACGGGCGGCATGGTAGACCTCCACCTCATGGGTCACATCGTTCACGGCATTAATGACATAGGCAGGCCGTCCGTCGTCGTTGGTCTCACAGATGGCATGCCCCTGTAAGTCCAGGTAGCAAGGCTTCTCCTCTGTACCTTGATTCCAACGTTTGTTCAGTATGAAGTGACGCTCGCGCCCTTCCATCATACTGCGCATCTTCTGTGTGAATTCTTCCCGCTGGTCAGGAAGAATGCGCTGGGTGTACTCTTCAAGCGTAAGACCCTTTTCCGGCAAGATCTTGCCATACTGGTTGGTAAAGCGGTTCTTCGCCAGATCGTACAGCATCACATCGTAATCACCCATGTGCAAGGCCCTGCTGATCATCTCGTTGACCTCAGTTGAATTGCGGGTTACACGGCTTACGTGCTTTCTGACCAGACGGCTGAGCAGATAGAGACAGATTGCGGCCAGCAGCAAGGCTGCAGCGATATAGAAAGCCCAGCGGGTGTAATCATGATGAATGCGCTCAGGATGTATCCAGCGCTCTTGGATATCAGCCATGCCGCCACTCTGCTTCAGCCGGGAATACTGGTCGTCCAACTGATCCATCAACTGACGGTCTCTGCCGATAAAGTGGATTTCGGCAATGGAGTCCTCGCTGATATGCTTGAAGTTGATGACGTTCTCTGAGATGAAGTGGGAGTTCGTCTGGAAACAGCGCCTATCGCTCAGGATAAGGTCGGCCTTGCCGCTCTCAAAAGTGCTCCTGGCCTCTGCTGGCTCTTTCATGACGAACGAGTAGGACAGGCCGAGTTCTTTCATCACCACTTTCATGACATCAACGTTGATGCCCACGGGTTCGCCGTTCTCATTCTCGAACTCGTATGGCGGGTTCTCGCTGTATACTATCAAGACAGGACGCTGACGGTTGTATCTGTCCTTAAGCGCCTGGGCTGCTGTCTGTAGTACGACAGCCAGCAGGAACATGATGATGGTGACATATCGGTATCTCATAAGGCTATTCGCTTTTGGGGTTGTTTGTCGCCTCACGGCAGAAGGCAAAGATGCCCAGCAACTCGTCTTCGTCGTTAAAGACGGTTTTCAACTGATACTCAATATTGGCCTGATAGACTTTCTGCACGCCTTGATACTTGTCGACTGCGCTCAGATCGGTGAAACTGGTCTTAAAGAAATCGTTGATGTGAATATGCTCATCGATCATATCATCACTATGGCGCTGACAGATCTCGCTGGCTTTCGGGTTGATGTTCTGAAGATAACCATCCTTGCCGAAATAGATGATGGCCGCATCCTGACTATAGAAGATCGACCAGTAGCGCAGGGTACGCTCGTCTTCAAGCCGCTTAAGGCGCAACTTTTCCGTGACGTCCTTCTTTATGCCGATAATGGCAGTCGGTTTGCCATTCTTGTCGCGTCTCAGCACAGAGAGCACGACAACGAAGTCGTGCAGTTCATGGTCTCCGCCCTCCAGGTCCTTCGCCTTCAGTTCCAGAGTCTCCTCCTCTTCTTCATGACCGTGGGCATCCTTATGCTGGCTGATAAGCCTGTCAAGGGCCTCTCGAAGTTGCCTGAAGTCGTCCTCTCTGTATCGGTGCGAGAATTCTTCCATCGTGTAGGTATAAGTCACCTGACCCTTCTCGTTATGCCAGGCCACCTCGTTCGTTTTCACGTCATAGGTCCAGATGCGCACCTTGCTCGTCTCGATGATCAGTGCCAGTCGGCGGTTCAGTTTGTTGCTGGCCACGGTGACGCGCCTGTTCTGAATCCAGTTGCTCAGGATGTAGAGGATGGCAATCAGCAACAGCAGCCCGGCCATCGCCGTCAGATACCATACCCATCTGAGGGCCTCTGACTCTTGATGCTCGGGAAAGAACCATTTTTCCTGCAGTGGTGTGATCTTGCCGGCCATGTATAGTTTGGCGTATGCATCATCGAGTAAGTCCAGCAGATGTTGATCATTCGACATGAACCTGTACGAACCGTGAGGCATGTCCACGGGGGTAAGCACCACATTATCTATATTATAATAATGTATGAGCCATTTCAGGCTCAGTGTGTTCCAAACGATCTGCCCTTCCTTCTTCTTACTCAACTGCAGGATGGCCTCATCCATGTCGTGGGTGACCACAGCATGCTCTCCCCAGCCATAATCCCGCATCAGATGGTGGCAGAGGCTTGAATTGCTGACGATGACCTTCAGCCCTGGCTTGTTCATGTCGCGGAAAGACTTGATTTCTATAGGCTTGCTCCTGGGTGTCACCACGCTTTGTGTGAGCAGCGTGATGGCACGGCTCCCAAAGTTCCCGTAATCGTTGTTGAATCCCATGCCCAGGCCGAACGTCAGGTCTCCTCTCCCCTCCTTCATATCATTGACGACCTCCCGCTCAGGCTCGAGTTTGATGACATAAGGGATATTGAGTTCTTCCATCAGCATCCTGACCAGATCGACACAGAAGCCTTCCGGCTCGTCTTTGTCGTTGAGAAAGGAGTAAGGCCACAGATGACTATTGTCCACATAGACGAGGGGATGCTCTTCTGTATAGACTCTTACACTATCCGTCTTGGCTGCGGAAGATGGAAGCGAAAAGCAGAAGGTCAGAAGCAATAGTAGCAACAGGATTTGCCACCGCCATGTCATCCATGAATATCTGATATTTACAGGCATCCTCTCCAATTATTGAGTAATCAAATGCAAAGGTATGTATTTTTTTTCAAAAATGCAAGGATTATTCAATATTTTTCCGTATCTTTGCCACATGAAACAGAAAATTGTCTTTTTAGTAATCACTATGATCTGTCTGACGAGTCTGCCCGTAAAGGCTGACGCCTCCTCAGAAATGACAGTACTGCAGGTAGAAATGCTGAGGCTTATCAGCACGCCAGACAGAGAGACTTTCATGAAAGTCACAGAGCAACTGAAGGCCAAGTGCCAGAAGTATGGCGACGAACGGTTGTTCTACATTGCCTGGGGCAACCAGTCGACCTATGAGGCAACCCACCAGAACTACCAGAAGGCTGACGAGATCGTCAACGAGATCAACGACTATGCCGAGGCTCAGAACAGTTTCTGGGGACATTATATCGCCCTGCACACAAAGGCCGTCAACAATCTGCAGAAGCAGGACTATGAGGCGGCTGACATGGGATTCCGCAAGGCCGTGGATTTCCGTCATAAATATTTCCCTGACGAGAGTGCTGGCGACGACCTGCAGGAACTGATGAAGATTGCCAACCACCGTAAGGACCAGAAGGCCGGACTGAAGTATGCCCGCCAGATTCTTGCCGAGCCCAATGTGGCACCCATCCACAAAGGCAGGGCTCTCTTCCGGCTCAGTCAGTTCGCATTCAACAAGAACGACAAGAGACTCTACGACAGCATCTACAATGAGTTGATGCTGCTGAAGAAGTCTGACGGCATCAGTACCATCGAGCCCGTCGTCGAGGTGAACTACAACATCATTAACGGCAATTACCAGGAGGCCCTTCGCCTTTGCAAGGACCTCTCGCCTGACAAGCAGGCTGAGCGCATGGCTGTCATCTACCATCGCATGGGAAACGACAATAAGGCTTATGAATACATGGCCAAGTTCAAGCGCATCAACGACTCCATCGTCCTTGTTTCCCACGGAAACGTGGTGGCCAGTTGCTTTGTCCAGATGAACAATGAGCGCATGAAACTCGAACAGAAGTTGCTGGAGGATGAGAGTGCCAAGTGGAAAGACCTGTTCCTCTACACCCTCATCGGAGCCATCGTCATCATCTTAGCCCTTGTCATCTGGCAGCACCGCCAGCGTATCAAGCGTCTCGAGAAAGAGAACCTGCGGCTTGACAAGGCACGTAAGAAGGCTGAAGAAGCCTTTGATATGAAGAACGAGTTTATCAACCACATCACCAATGAACTGCGCGAGCCGCTGAATCCCATCGAAGGCTTCTCAGACATTCTGGGCACCAAGGAGTACGAACTGCAACCAGAGGAGCGTGAACAACTGAGCAACATGATCAAGGACAGTTCGAAGACCATCACCAAACTCATCGATGAGATGGCAGAACTGTCGCTCTACGAGAGCAAGAAGTCGCTGCCCTTCAACTACACGCTCTCTCCCACCCACCTCTGCCGCCACATGGTAGACTCCATGCGGCCTAAATGCAAGCAGGGCGTAAGGATGTACTTCGAATCGGAACTTCCTGATGACTACGTGATTCCGACGAATGCGGAAGCGCTCCAAACGCTGCTGAGACATCTTATTGAGAACGCCATTCAGTACACCGACAAAGGTGTCATCACCATTGCTTGCACTGAGTATGAGGACAATGTGCGTATCAGCGTGACGGATACTGGCAAGGGCATCCCCTTAGAACGCTACGGGCATATTTTCGAGACGTTCCGCGAGATGGGCGAGAACCAGAAACTGCAAGGTCTGGGGCTCTCTATCTGCAAGGCTATCATCAACCTTCTCGGTGGCAAGATCTGGCTCGACGTGAAATATGTCGAAGGCTCCCGCTTCATCTTTGAACTCCCCAATAAGCAGGAAAAACCGTAAAGGAAAGAACAATAACCATTAGTTCCAGGCACGGATCAACTGTCCGTCAAAGGCGGCCTGATAGCGGTATAGTTGGCGACCACCTCCATCGCTGACAACGGTACCGTTATTGACATCGTAGGTCCGATTACATTTGTTGCAATGGAGTTGGATACCGCCTTTCTCCCAAGACAAAGGATAACGGGTGCCACCATATTGTTCCAGACAGTTAGAGCACTGGCCTTCATAGGCAATCATCACATTGTCGTAACTGCTGGTGCCGATGATGATGCAGTTGTTGGCTCCCAACACACAACGGTATTGGTTTTCGCGGTCCGTGCTGAGCACCACATCCTCTGTAGCACCATCGTAGTTGCGAGTGGTTTTAATGTGTCGGACGCCTTTTTCCTGACTGGCCTCGATCTTACAAAAGTGGCCTGGATTGCCGATGATGCCCGTCAACTGACAAGGCATCGGATGGAGTTGCGTGTCGAAGATGAAATAGCAGCGGTATTCGCGATAGACGGAGTCCTCAGCGTTACAAGCAGACAGAAGGACGATGAAAGACAAAAGGACATAGGGATATATTTTTTTGACATAAGAACAAAAGAACATATTATTTTTTCTCCTTATAATAAATCCAGCCATCTTCTTATGTTCTTTTGTTCTTATGTCTAAAAAAATACTTATGTCTAACCTAACAAGGCTTCTTCAGCCTTGGTCATGCGCTCGAAGTGGAAGCCGTCGAGCGTCTGCTGCATGAGGGCCTCGATCTGGTCGTTGCAGAGGTTGCCGATAGAGCCCTCGTGGGTGTGGTGGATGTCGTGAGAGGCCTTGAACGTGCCAGCCTCGATGTCGAGTCCCACCTTCTTATAGGCATCGCGGAAGGGCATCCCGTTGGCAGCCAGGCGATTGACCTCTTCGACAGAGAACATCGGGTCGTACATCGGATTGTCGAGGATGTGCTCATTCACCTCTATCTTATTAATAATGTAGGCCGCCATCTGCAGACAGTTCTTCAGTTCGCCAAAGGCTGGCAGGAAGACCTCCTTGATGATCTGCAGGTCGCGGAAGTAGCCCACGGGAAGGTTGTTCATGATGAGCGTTACCTGCTGAGGCAGCGACTGGAGTTTGTTGCACTTGGCGCGGATGAGTTCAAACACATCGGGATTCTTCTTGTGGGGCATGATGCTGGAGCCTGTCGTACACTCCTTGGGGAGTTTCACGAACGAGAAGTTCTGCGAGTTGAACAGGCAGGCGTCGAAGGCCATCTTGGCGATGGTGCCGGCGATGGTGGCGATGGCGAAGCCCACGTTGCGCTCCATCTTGCCACGACCCATCTGGGCATAGACCACGTTGTAGTCCATCGAGTCGAAGCCCAGCAGTTCGGTGGTCATCGTGCGATTGAGGGGGAACGACGAGCCGTAGCCAGCCGCAGAGCCGAGCGGATTGCGGTTGGTCATCTTATAGGCCGCCTGCAGGAAGAGCATATCGTCTGTCAGGCTCTCGGCATAGGCCCCAAACCACAGTCCGAAACTCGACGGCATGGCTATCTGCAAGTGTGTATAGCCAGGCATCAGCACGTCTTTATACTGATTGCTCTTCTGGATGAGTTCGTCGAAGAGTATCTTCACCTCGTCGGCGATATCCTTGAGTTCGTGACGGGTAAAGAGTTTGAGGTCTACGAGCACCTGATCATTGCGCGAACGGCCAGAGTGGATCTTCTTGCCCATGTCGCCGAGTTTGCGGGTGAGCAGCATCTCCACTTGGGAGTGGACATCCTCCACATCGTCCTCAATCACGAACTCGCCACGCTCCGCCAACTGGTAGATGTTCTTCAACTCCGCCAACAACTGCGTCAGTTCGTCTTTCTCTAACAGTCCGATGCTCTCCAGCATGGTGATATGCGCCATCGAGCCCAGCACGTCGTACTTCGCCAGATAGAGATCCATCTCACGGTCCCGTCCCACGGTAAACCGCTCTATCTCCTTATTGATCTCAAAGTTCTTTTCCCAAAGCTTCATAATTATTTCGGTTTACAGTTTACGGTTTACAGATGATTACATCTGCGGTAGTACAGCCTCCAGTCATATCAACTGTAAACTGTAAACCGTAAACTGTAAACAAGTTAAGTATACTGCACTTGCGCCAAGGCATCGGCGATCTTCTCGACGGCCTCCTGAAGCGGCTTCTCCACCATGCTCTTGATGAACGGATTGAGTTCGGCCTTCACCGTCACCTTCATCTTCGAGTTCTGCTCGTCGACGGGCAACACCTGAATCCACACATTGAAAGGTCTCGAACTTCACGCACTTCGGCTCCTCACGGTCGCAGATACGCAACTTCAGTTCGCCGACAGGCTGGACATTAAGAGTCACCGTATCCTCGTCGAACGAGAAATCGTTGATTTTATCCTCAGGGATACGGTCCCTCACCTTCTCCAGATTACTCAAATCGCTGATGTTCCGATACACAGCCTCCTGCGGATAAGGAACCTGCTTGATACTACTCTCGAACTTTGATTCTCCTCCAAATAATCCCATAATCTCGGTTTACAGTTTACGGTTTACAGATGATTACATCTGCGGTAGTACAGCCTCCAGTCATATCAACTGTAAACTGTAAACCGTAAACTGTAAACAAGTTATTGTTTCCACGTTTCCGGGCTCTTGCGCCATTCGGCGAGCACGGCTTTGTCTTCTTCCTTGATATAGCCCGTCTTGGCAGCCTCCTCGATGACGGCCTCGTAGTTGCTCAGCGTGATGAGTTTCACACCAGCCTCCTCGAAAGCCTGTTCAGCCACAGGGAAGCCGTAGGTGAACGAGGCCACCATGCCGATGACCTCCACACCGTAGTCGCGCAGGGCCTTGACAGCCTTCAGACTGCTACCGCCCGTAGAGATCAGATCTTCAACCACAACCACCTTCGCACCCTTCTTGATCTCACCTTCCACCTGATTGCCCATGCCGTGATCCTTCGGCTTCGGACGGACATAACTGTAAGGCAGTCCCAACTGGTCTGCGACGAGTGCGCCTTGGGCGATGGCTCCTGTGGCAACTCCTGCAACGGCCTCTGCCTCAGGGAAATTCTCCTGGATGGCGTGACAGAGTTCCAACTTCACGAACGAGCGGAGACTGGGATACGACAGCGTCTTGCGGTTGTCGGTATAGATGGGTGACTTCCAGCCCGAGGCCCACGTAAACGGGTCGTTCGGCTGCAGTTTGATGGCCTCAATCTCCATCAGTTTCTTGGCAAATTGATTCTTGATTTCCATATTCTCTTTATTATTTGGCCACAAAGGTACGAATAAGTGCGTAAAAATCCAAATTAATTAGAGAATTTTAGCGCTCGGCCTGTTAACGCAGTTGGAGATGCCTGTTTACACTCGTGGAGATGCCTGTTTACACTCATGGAGATGCCTGTTATACCCCCTAAAGTGCCATCTCTTACTGTCGTACTAAGCATCCCTTACTGTGTTAGAAGGCATCAGAACGACCCTTAAGTATATATACTTACAAACATACCCCCGATTTTGCCATGTCGGGATTGCAATTTTTCGATGGACAATCATTTCATCACGGTTTTGGGTCCATCCCTCACATTTTCTTCGGAAATGCCTTTATATAAAGGGGAAACGGAATGTGAGGGATGCTCAGGATCCCTCACATATCCCTCCCTTATCCCTCACATCACCTCTCCCTCCTCCATTTTCACATCATGGTTTATCTTTAGGGAGGGAAGGAGTGAGAGATAAGTGAGACTTATGTGAGGGATAACGTGAGGGATGAAAGAAGCAAAACGCCTTTAAACAAAGGGCTTCTGAGAGATTTATGTGAGGGATTCTTGTCTTTCGATTGTTAGTTGTTCGTTTCGCGGAATTCGTCTATATCCTTGATAGCCTTGTTCAGCGAGCGCATCTCACGGGAAAAAACATAGAAACCCAAGGCAAATACGATGACGACCGCCA
>ONPM01000122.1 GCA_900319715.1 uncultured Prevotella sp. | reverse complement strand
CCGCTATCGCAACCCCAACGTGAAACTTGGCGACTTGATAAAGGCCAACAGCCAGAATTAAATGAAATCAGGAACAAATATGAAACATATTTTATTATTCCTCGCTGTAATGCTTCTGACAGGTTGCTCGAAAGACAGTGAAGTGATGGCACAAACTATGACACAAAAATTGTATATCACCATCGACGGCAAGACGCTCTCCGTTGAGTTGGTTGATAATGCCGCCACGCAGACGCTGGTGACGGCCCTGCAAGAGGGTGACATCACCTATGAGGCCCATGACTACGGCGGTTTCGAGAAGGTGGGTGCATTGGGACGCTCGCTGCCCACGAGCGACACACAGACCACTACTCAGGCAGGCGACGTCATCCTCTACAGCGGCAACCAGATCGTGCTCTTCTATGGATCAAACTCATGGAGTTACACCCGTCTGGGGCGTATGGAGTATTCGACGCAGGCGGAATTGGAGTCTTTCCTCAAAGCCGGACAAGGGAATGTCACAGTGAAACTGTCGCTCTCATCGGGCGCAACGGCTATCAACGGCATCCGAAGCATAAGTGCTGACGATGGTGCTTACTATTCACTGAATGGCCTACGGGTGGAGCATCCGACGAAGGGAATGTTTATTAGAAATGGTAAAAAGGTAATTATAATATGAAGAAAGTATTATTAGCCGCAGCACTCCTGGGCGGGATGCTCACAGGCTGCACAAACAAAGAACAAACTAAAGCGGAAGAAAATATGACGACACTGAATTTGACACAAGAATGGGACAAGGTGTTCCCATTGAGCGAGAAGGTAAATCACCGCAAGGTGACGTTTGAAACACAATATGGTTTGACACTGGCAGCAGACCTCTATACGCCTAAGGATGCTGCGGGGAAACTGGCAGCCATTGCGGTCTCCGGTCCCTTCGGTGCCGTAAAGGAACAGTCGAGCGGACTCTATGCCATGAAGATGGCGGAACGTGGTTTCGTGACGCTGGCCTTCGACCCTTCCTATACAGGTGAGAGCAGCGGTGAACCGCGTCGTACGGCTTCGCCCGACATCAATACTGAAGATTTCATGGCTGCCGTCGATTTCTTGTCGAAGCAGGATAATGTGGATGCCGAGAAGATTGGCATCGGGAGGCATTGCTCTGAATGCTGCCGCAGCCGACACACGTATCAAAGCCACCGTAGCCTCAACAATGTATGATATGACGCGTGTCAGCGGCAACGACTACAACGATGCTTTCGACAATGAACAATGGCGTCATAGAAACCGGGAGAATCTGTCAAAGCAGCGTCTTGCCGACCCCAATGCGATGGCTGGCGGTGTGCTGGACACAGTACCCCCACAAGCACCCCGTTTCGTGCATGATTATTTCGATTACTACAAGACCTCACGGGGCTATCACAAGCGCTCAGGCAACTCAAACGACGGCTGGCGCGTCATCGGGACCCAGGCATACGCCAACAGCCGCTTCCTCTATTACATCAACGAAATCCGCTCTGCCGTTCTCGTGATGCACGGTGCCGACGCCCACTCGCGCTACTTTGGCGAGGCAGCCTATCACTATATGGTGGATGGCAAGGCTGAGGGTTATAAGTTCGTGGGCGAGCCCAACCCCAACCCAGAGAACAAGCAACTGCTTATCATCCCCGATGCCTCGCACTGCGACCTCTATGATGGCGGCTACGAGGAACTGAAGGGTCTGGGCAAACCCAAAAACATGATTCCCTGGGATAAACTGAAGGAGTTTTTCATAGAGAATATGAAATAACTGATTAAGCAACGGGCTACTTGACTTCAAAATTGCTCACCCACTCACGGATGGGCTCGACGGCCTCACCATGCTCGGGGTAATAGCGCAGCATAATGGTGACCACACGCGTGGAATCGACATCGATTACCTTGCTGTAGTATTCCCATTTTTCCTCCATGCCTGCCAAGATGCTATAGTCGTCGCCCACATCCACGAGGTCGGCTCCCATACCCATCATCTGCTGACCGGCACTGTAGTTCATGCCTGTGAGGGAATCGACAATCACGGATATCGAGACATCATCGGCCACAAACAACTCCTGACTGGTCTCAGAGGGCATCTCCTGATGATATAGGAACGAAGGGTAGTTGATATCCATCCCTAACTTATCGCTGTGATAGCGTGTCAGGTCCCATTGGCCCATGCGGATGGTCAGGCTGTCGTCACTCGTCAGTTCACTCACATAGGCTTTCGGCTGCTGCTGTCCGCCGCAGGCTACCACCAGAAGTGCACATAGAAGCACTGGCATCAACACTTTCAAGCCGTTTATCATACTTCTTTATGGGTTGGGTTTTCGCATTCAGCGGGCAAAGTTACGACAATTATTCGAATTACAAGCAATAATATCGAAAAAAAGTAATCAAAGGTCGTACTTATTCTTCCGTTTGTCGGATTTGCGGGGCTGTGAGGGGTGGAAACCCATGTGTGGCGACTTCACCCCCTGATAGCCGGCGTGACGCTGCCGGATCTTCGACACATAGTCGACGGTCTCGGAACCGCGCATATAGCCGTTCTTCACAATCGGATCGTTATAATACTTCGGCTGGGCGAGTTTGAGGACGTAGGCCGAGACGTCGTTCCAATGGTGGGGATTCTTGCCGTCGCGCTTGGCCAGAGCCATCGCGTCGCGGATATGATGAGAACCGCCGTTGTAACTGGCCAACACGAAGTTGGTGCGCTGATAGTGGTCACGGATATCGGAGAACGCACGCTGCAACTCGGCGATATATTTGGCCGCCGCAGCGATGTTGCTCTCCGGATCATAGAGTTTGTCGCGCGAGAGGCCGAGATGGTCGGCAGTACCCGGCATAATCTGCATCAGGCCCTTGGCTCCGGCAAAAGATACCGCCTTCGGGTCGAAGGTAGACTCCTGATAGCACTGTGCAGCCATCAACCGCCAATCCCAGCGGATATCGCGGCTGTAGGTCATGAAGAGATGGTCGTAATGAGAGATGACACCTCCCTTGGCGTCGAGCATCGGCGAGAAGATACGGCGGCGGACCTTACGGACGGTGAGCAGTTCATGCTCCTGCCGGCGGGCCTCGTCGATACGCGACGGACGGTTCCACCGTCGCAGCACCGCTGCCAGTTCGGGCTTCTCGCTGCCGGCATCGATCTGCCCTGGCGTCCCCCAGGCAATCAGATCCGCATCGCCAGTCTGCTGCCGCTGTGCCAGTTCGATACTGTCGCGGCAGACGTCTACCCGCAGCCTTACCCCTAAGGAATCGGCGAAGCGCTGGCAGATGAGATACTGCGTGCCGAGCGATTTGCCGTGATAGTCGTAATAGGTCTCCGGACCGTTCAGCGTAGCCATAATCAGTTCGCCGCTAGTCTGGATGCCTGCCAAGTCAAAATCCTCGACGACAACAGCCGAGTCGAGCACGGAGCCGTAAGGTGTGACCACCCGCTCCTGCTTCTGCGAACAAGAACATAGAAGCATGACCACACCAGCAAATAGCGAATATTTATTCAAAAAAGGCACCATTCCGTTGACTTAGCCATTAAAATCGGTGCAAAGGTACAAATTTTTAGCCACAGATGACACAGATAATCACAGAAATTTCGTACCTTTGCACGCGAATTTGCAAATTAGAGACTATACAACGAACATGTTAAGAATCGCAGTACAATCCAAAGGACGTCTGTTTGACGATACGATGAACTTGTTGTCGGAGGCCGATATCAAGGTGAGCGCCACGAAGCGCACCCTGCTGGTACAGTCGTCCAACTTCCCCCTCGAAGTGCTATACCTTCGTGATGATGACATCCCCCAGAGCGTGGCCTCTGGTGTGGCCGACATCGGCGTGGTGGGTGAGAACGAGTTTGTGGAGCGCGGCGAGGATGCCGACATCGTATCACGACTCGGATTCTCGAAGTGCCGCCTGTCGCTGGCCATCCCCAAGGACATTGACTATAAGGGTGTAGAATGGTTCGACGGCAAGAAGATTGCCACGAGTTATCCCGCCATACTGAAACAGTTCCTCGACAAGCACGGCATCCAGGCCGAGATACACGTCATCACCGGTTCTGTGGAGATCAGTCCGGGCATCGGACTGGCTGACGGCATCTTCGACATCGTCTCATCAGGCTCGACGCTCGTGAGCAACAATCTACGCGAGGTAGAGGTGGTGATGCAGAGCGAGGCCCTGCTCATCGGCAACAAGCAACTTTCTGCCGAGAAGCGCGAGATACTTGAGCAGATGCTCTTCCGCTTCAAGGCCGTGAAGGATGCCGAGGATAAGAAATATGTACGCATGAACGCCCCGAAGGCCCGTCTGCAGGAGATTATCGACGTATTGCCAGGTCTGAAGAGTCCGACCATCATCCCGTTGGCCGATGACGAGTGGTGCTCCGTGCATACGGTCCTAGACCAGAAGCAGTTCTGGGAGATTATCGGAAAACTGAAGGAGATGGGCGCCCAGGGCATCCTCGTGACGCCGATTGAGAAGATGATAATATAGTTGATAGTTTATAGTTTAATGTTTATAGTTTATAGATGATATGTTCTATAGGCAGAAAAGAAGGGCTTGCAGGGTAATCAACTATAAACCATAAACTATAAACTATAAACAAAAAAGATTATTATGAACATAATAAGGTATCCGGAGAAGAAAGAGTGGTCGAAGATCGTTGAGAGACCCCATCTCGACGTATCGAAATTGAACGATATGGTAGCAGCCGTGCTGGCTGATATCAAGAAACGTGGCGACGATGCCGTGAAAGGCTATGAACTGAAGTTCGACCATGTCGACTTGTCAGCACTGGCTGTCACCGAAGAGGAGATGGAGGAGGCCGAACGACTGGTCAATGCCGAACTGAAGGCTGCCATCCAACTGGCTCACTTTAACATCCAGGCCTTCCACGAGTCCCAGCAGTTCAAGGGCAAGAAGGTGGAGACTCAGCCGGGCGTCACCTGTTGGCAGAAGAGTATCGCCATCGAGAAGGTAGGATTGTATATTCCCGGCGGCACTGCCCCACTCTTCTCGACCGTGCTGATGCTGGCCACACCCGCTAAGATTGCCGGATGTCAGGAGATTGTGCTCTGCACCCCTCCGGGACGTGACGGAAAGGTGAACCCGGCCATCCTCGTGGCGGCCCGCATCGCTGGTGTCAGTAAGATATTCAAGGCCGGCGGTGTGCAGGCTATCGGCGCCATGGCCTACGGTACGGAGTCTGTGCCCAAAGTGTATAAGATCTTTGGTCCAGGAAACCAGTATGTGATGGCCGCCAAGCAACAGGTGAGCCTCCACGACGTAGCCATTGACATGCCTGCAGGCCCTTCGGAAGTCTGCGTCATCGCCGACGAGAAGGCCAACATTGAGTTTGTGGCTGCCGACCTGCTGTCGCAGGCTGAGCATGGCGTTGATTCGCAGGTGCTGCTCATCACCACCTCCGAACAGGTCATCCTCGATGTACAGGCAGAGGTGAACCGTCAGTTGGAACTCCTGCCTCGCAAGGAGATTGCCCAGAAAGCGTTGGAGAACAGTACGCTGGTGTTGGTGAAAGACAAGAAAGAGGCCGTTGCCCTCTCGAATGCCTATGCCCCTGAGCATCTGATTATCCAGACGAAAGACTATGAGAAAATCGCTAAAGAGGTGGTCAATGCCGGTAGTGTGTTTCTCGGCGAATATGCTTGTGAGAGTGCAGGAGACTATGCCAGCGGCACGAACCACACCTTGCCGACCCATGGCTATGCTACAGCCTATAATGGTGTGAACCTCGACAGTTATTGTCGCAAGGTGACCTTCCAGCATCTGACAGCAGAAGGCATCCAGAGTATTGGGCATGCCGTAGAACTGATGGCCGAGGCCGAACAACTCGATGCCCATAAGAACGCCATGAGCGTGAGATTGAAGAACTTAGAGTCATGAAGGTTTGGGGGTTGAGTATATAGTTTAGAGTTTAGAGTTTAGAAGTTAGTATATAGATGATTAGTTTAGAGCGGTTGTGCAGGAAGAATATTTGGGATCTGGCTCCTTATTCTTCAGCCCGGAATGAATATGCCGGCAGAGAGGCAAGGGTGTTTCTCGATGCGAATGAGAACCCGTATAACCAGCCCTTCAACAGATACCCGGATCCGTTGCAATTAGAACTGAAGGCAGCACTCGCGAAGGTGAAGGGTGTGCCGGCAGAGAACATATTCCTCGGCAATGGAAGTGACGAAGCCATCGACCTGCCCTACCGTTGTTTCTGCAACCCTGGCAAGGACAATGTTGTGGCCATTGAGCCCACCTACGGCATGTACAAGGTCTGTGCCGACATCAACGACGTGGAGTATCGACCAGTATTACTGGACGATCATTACCAGTTCACGGCCGACCGTCTGCTCGCTGCCACAGACGCCCATACGAAACTCATCTGGCTCTGCACCCCTAACAACCCGACAGGAAATTGCCTGAAGCATGAAGAGGTGGTTAAGGTCATTGAGCAGTTTGAGGGACTGGTCATCGTCGACGAGGCCTATAGCGACTTCTCGTCACAGCCGACCTTCCGCTCTGTGTTATCGAAATATCCGAATCTAATCGTTCTGAACACGATGTCGAAGGCATGGGGCTGCGCAGCCATCCGTCTGGGTATGGCCTTCGCCTCTCAGGAAATCATCGGGCTCTTCAACAAGGTGAAGTACCCCTATAACGTTAACCTGCTCACACAGCAACAGGCTATCGAAGCCCTGAAAGACCCCTATGAGGTGGACAACTGGGTGAAGATTCTGCTGCAGGAGCGTACGAGGATGGTCGACGCCTTTGAGATGCTGCCCATCTGCACAAAAGTGTACCCCACAGATGCCAACTTCTTCCTGGCCAAGATGACCGATGCACCGAAGATCTATAACTATCTGGTGGATCAGGGCATCATCGTCAGGAACCGTCATCGGGTACAGTTATGCAACAACTGCCTGCGCATCACCATCGGAACAAAAACGGAGAACAGCGAACTCATCGCTGCCCTCCGGAAATTCTAATCAATTCTCCCCCTAAGTTAGGGGGAGTTAGAGGGGGTCTGAAGAAGTGTAGATTATTCCATTGTTCAGACCACCCCTAACCCCTCCTGACTCAGGAGGGGAAGAGGTTACTTCACTTTACGGGCTTTCTTCTCAGCCTTGGCCTGAGCCTTGGCTGCCTTAGCCTGAGCCTTGGCTGCCTTTGCCTGAGCCTCGGGAGTGCCTTCGCGTGAAGCCTTCTCCGTAGCCTCCTGGGCCTTCTTCATGGCCTTCTCGGCATCCTCTTTAGCATCCTCGGCATCTTCAATTGCCTTCTTACGCTTCTTGGCTTCCTTCTCTGCCTTCCTTGCCTTCTTCTCTGCCTTCTCCTGAGCCTTCTGGGCCTTACGGGCTTCCTTTTCTGCCTTGGCAGCAGCAACGGGATCAACCTGTGAAGCAGTGGTGATCACATCCTGAGCCTGAACCTTACTGGTGGGCAGCATACCGGCCATCAAAGCCAGCGCTACCGTCATAATCATCTTTTTCATAAGCCTGTTTTTATATTAAATGTTGAAAAGGGAGCCCTTCCGAGCTCCCCTCTTGAAATATGTCGGAATCTTATTCCTCTACAGCAGCCTGCGCGGCGGCGAGACGTGCGATGGGCACACGGAACGGAGAGCAAGATGCGTAGTTCATGCCAATCTTAGCACAGAACTTCACAGAACTGGGCTCACCACCATGCTCACCACAGATACCGCAACGCAGGTCAGGACGTACCTCACGACCTTCCTTCACAGCGAACTTGATGAGACGGCCTACACCCTTCTGGTCGAGCACCTGGAACGGGTCAACCTTCAGGATCTTCTTGTCGAGATATACAGGCAGGAACGAAGCAATATCGTCGCGGCTGTAACCGAAGGTCATCTGAGTCAGGTCGTTGGTACCGAATGAGAAGTACTGAGCCTCTGTCGCGATACGGTCGGCAGTCAGGGCTGCACGAGGAATCTCGATCATCGTACCGATCTCAAACTCGACCTCGATGCCATACTCCTGGAATACCTCCTTGGCGGCATACTGGATCACCTCCTTCTGCTGCTTCAACTCATAGAGCGTACCAATCAGCGGAACCATGATCTCTGGCATAGGATTCTTGCCTTCCTTCTTCAGCTCGCAGGCAGCACCCAGGATAGCCTTGGTCTGCATAGCGGTGATCTCAGGGAAGGTGATACCCAGACG
>ONPM01000051.1 GCA_900319715.1 uncultured Prevotella sp. | reverse complement strand
TTTAAATACTAAAAATATGAAGATTTCCCACATTGAGCATCTGGGCATCGCAGTTCAGAGCATTGAAGAGAGCCTGCCGTTCTTCACAGACGTGCTGGGCTTGGAGTGTTATGCAACAGAGGTAGTAGAGGACCAGAAGGTGAAGACCGCCTTCCTTCGCTGTGGCGAGGTGAAACTGGAACTCTTAGAGCCGACATCTCCTGAGAGCACCATCCAGAAATGGATCGACAAGGGCAACAAGGGTGTTCACCACGTAGCATTCTGCATCGAGGACGGTGTAGCCAATGCGCTGGCCGAGGTCAGTGAGAAGGGCGTGCGCCTCATCGATCAGGCTCCGCGCAAGGGTGCTGAGGGTCTGAACATTGCCTTCCTGCACCCGAAGTCAACAGCCGGTGTACTGACAGAACTCTGCGAGCACCCTGAGTAATCAATCGTAAATCGTAAATTTGTAAATCGTAAAAAATACAATGAGCAAGCAATTAGAAAAGATCAAGCAACTCATCGAGAAGCGCGAACAGGCTCGTCTCGGTGGTGGTGAGAAAGCCATTCAGAAGCAGCACGACCGCGGTAAGTATACTGCCCGTGAGCGCATTGAGATGCTGCTCGACGAGGGTTCGTTCGAGGAGTACGACATGTTCAAGGAGCATCGCTGCCACAATTTTGGCATGGAGAAGAAGCAGTTCCTTGGCGACGGTGTCGTTGCCGGTAGCGGTACCATCGACGGCCGCCTGGTGTTTGTCTTTGCACAGGATTTCACCGTTCATGCCGGTTCTCTCTCTGAGACCATGAGTCAGAAGATCTGCAAGGTGATGGATATGGCCATGAAGATGGGTGCCCCCGTCATTGGCATCAACGACTCGGGTGGTGCCCGTATCCAGGAGGGTATCAACGCCCTGGCAGGCTATGCAGAGATCTTCGAGCGTAACATCCTCGCATCGGGTGTCATCCCCCAGATCTCAGGTATCTTCGGCCCCTGCGCCGGTGGTGCAGTCTACTCCCCCGCCCTCACCGACTTCACGCTGATGATGGAGAACACGTCGTATATGTTCCTCACTGGCCCGAAGGTGGTGAAGACCGTTACTGGCGAGGATATCGATCAGGAGCACCTCGGCGGTGCCAGCGTACACGCCACGAAGTCGGGTGTAACCCACTTCACCGCTGCTACTGAGGAGGAAGGTCTGCAGATGCTGAAGACCCTGCTGAGCTATATCCCGTCGAACAACATGGAGACCGCTCCCTTCAAGCCGACCTCCGACCCCATCAACCGCATGGAGGACAGCCTGAACGAGATCATCCCCGAGAACCCCAACGAGGCTTACGATATGTACAAGGTCATCAGTGCCATCACCGACGACGGCGAGTTCTTCGAGGTACAGCCTAAGTTCGCCAAGAACATCATCGTCGGCTTTGCCCGCTTCAACGGCCAGAGCGTAGGTATCGTGGCCAACCAGCCCACCTGCTATGCCGGTGTGCTCGACGTGAACGCTTCTCGTAAGGGTGCCCGCTTCGTACGTTTCTGCGACGCCTTCAATATTCCTATCGTGTCGCTCGTCGACGTACCAGGATTCCTGCCCGGCACTGGTCAGGAGTACAACGCCGTCATCCTGCACGGTGCCCAGTTGCTCTACGCCTACGGTGAGGCTACGGTGCCCAAGATCACCGTCACCCTGCGCAAGTCGTACGGCGGCTCTCACATCGTGATGGGCTCGAAGCAACTCCACACCGACCTGAACTACGCATGGCCCTCTGCAGAGATCGCCGTGATGGGTGCCTCTGGTGCCGCTGCCGTGCTCTACGCCAAGGAGGCCAAGGCCAAGAAGGAGGCCGGCGAGGACGTGAAGGCTTTCATCGCCGAGAAGGAGGACGAGTACAACGAACTCTTCGCCAACCCGTACCAGGCTGCCAAGTATGGCTACATCGACGATGTGATCGAGCCTCGCAACACCCGCTTCCGCATCTGCCGCGGTCTGGCTCAACTCGCCACCAAGCGCGACGCCCTGCCCGCCAAGAAGCACGGTAACATCCCGATGTAATGTTTATTGTTTACAGTTTATAGTTTACAGAATGAACAACGAAGTATATGCAGCGATTGCCCTGGCGCTCCACGAGCACTTAGGCAATAACGTTCACGATGCAGAGCCGGGCATCATCACCATCGCTGGGCATCCCACTCAGTGGAACGGCTATGCACAGACATTCACACAACATCCGTAAATGAATTTTGAGTATGAAAGAATATAAGTATACAATCAACGGCAACAAGTATGAGGTGGTCATCTGTGATATCACAGACAACATCGCCACCCTGTCCGTAAACGGTGAAGAATATACTGTAGAGATGGAGAAGCAGGCTGAGCCTGAGAAGAAGAAGCCCGTGGTGAGACCCGCCGCTGCCGCTGCTTCCGACGACAGCGCACCTGCTGCCGACAAGGCCGCTGTCAACAAGGCTAACGCCGTCAAGGCCCCGCTGCCTGGTGTCATCACCGACATCCTGGTGGCCGAAGGCGACGAGGTGAAGGCTGGCGACACGGTGATCGTACTCGAAGCCATGAAGATGGCCAACAACCTGGCCGCCGAGAAAGACGGCAAGGTGACAGCCATCTGCGTGAAGATCGGTGAAAGCGTGATGGAAGACGACGCGCTGGTTGTGATTGAATAACCAGCAGCCAGGTCCTGATAACAGAACGGCCGTGCACTCGCTGAGTGCGCGGCCGTTTACTTATTGCCTCACCATCTCCTGGTTGCGGTTGTTGTCCTGTGACGACTTGTTGCCGTTTGAGTTGCAACTGCTTATTTGACTCTACGATGCCCTCAAAGTTTAATCCTCCGCGCAGTCCTTTCAGCCAACAGGCCGATTTCTTCAGCGAAACAATGAAATAGTCCCCCTGATCACTGATCATATTATGTATGTGCCATGAAAAGTTTCAAACGAAATTTATCAAAAACACCCTACATTCCTACATTTTGCTTGTAACAACCTGATATATAGTACATTAGCCTATGTATGGTGCCTACATAAATAGAGACGACCCTACATAAAATGCTGAAACTTTGGCATATTTACACCAATATTGACACTTAAACCTCTGTATATGAGGGTGTTCCATTTCTGTTCCTGCGAGTGAAACACTGTGTTTCATCGAAGGAAACACTCTGTTTCTCCTAGGGAAACACAGTGTTTCCATTGTCGGAACAAGCACGAAACACTCTGTTTCAAATACCACTGAAACGGTCAGATCAACGGTAAAAATGCCCTGTTTATGTAGGGTTGATGATTTCCATGTAGGCACCATACATAGTCTTACCTTCTGAATATCAGACGGTTAGACAGAAAATGTAGGAATGTAGGCCTGTTTTCACTTTTTTGCGTGAGCAAATTAACACCTGCAAAAGACCAGAAAAAAAGGCCACCACCCGAAGGACTCCTTCAGATGGCGGCCATAGCCTGTCGGATTCTAGTACAACACTAATCCGTTCTTACTTCTTCATCACATAATCCAACAGGCAACAATTTAAAGAGAGAAATAGAAATCGTTTTCGTGATTATCTTACCATACGCTATTCCACAATCTCAATCTGATTGACCAATATGTCGAGATATTTAATACCGCCGTAGTATACGGCTACTCCATCGCCGTTCTTGTCTTCGTAAAACTTGTATGCGACGCCAGTGAACTTCACCTTCAGACCCTCGACCTTATACTCGTCTGGCAGGTTGTACAGATAATAAGCCTTTCCGCCGTCGATTAACTGTTCACCCCCGGGAATCTTCAGCGGTGTGAGGACATACCAGAAATCTTCTGAGGCATCGTAACACATGGTACCCGTGTCAGAGATGACCGTGACGATGCCGGCCTCCAAAGGCTGTTGGGGAGATGTCCGGGCCGTCTCGGAAGTTTCGGAGGGTTGTGATAACATTGTCATCGTCACTACTGCAAGCCGCCGTTACCATGCCCGTCGTCATCAGCAGCACGGCGCTCATCACGAATATAAAATCCTTTTTCATAACTACTTAACTTTTAAAATGATTAAACACCTTCGTTTGTAGACTTTCTACATAGATATAACTGAGAAAACCTAAAAGGTTGACGGGATTTTGCTATCTTTTAAGATACTTTAACACTTATGGAATAGTTTGTAACTATTCATGCCGAGAGTGCTGAGTAGTTACATGAAATTATTATTCAAAGAAATAATCTTGCTCATTGTGAGAGTATTAAAGATGCGGACGGTAACGAACTTCTGAAAACGAGGAATGGTGATGTGGTGTTCACTAGTGAGACCTTTAAGACTATTAGACTTAATATCCGGAAGTATCGTGACCTCTTTCAGAAATTGCGGATGTTTTTAAACAAATAGTTTTAATGTGAGCCTCTTATTCATCATTGGCAATGGCTTTGATCTAGCCCATGGACTGCTGACCCGATATGGGGATTTCAGGAAGTGGTTGATTGATAATGGGCGGATAGATGTAATACATTAACATTAACATTGACATTGCCAAGTAAAAGCAACACCCAGATGTTAAAACTCTGTATTGTTTTGTTTGTGATCCTGATTTGTGTACTATTGCGCGGTCAAAGGTACGAGCTAACTATAAATGCCACAACGCGTATTTTTACGAATGCTTACTGGGAATATGCTATTTAGCCTTCACTGATTAAGCTTTTTATGGTTATACCAAAGGTTATGTGTCCTGCTTCATATATTTTTGAGAGATGATAGCCCTGTCATCGATGTTAAGAGACAAACAGCTAAGTAACATGTCTTGCGGACAATCTATGGCTGTCACATACGGATCGTCAATCCTCACCTTCATCAAGAATACACTCGGCCCCGACGTGATAGTTCCAACGAAAGCACTGCAATGAAGCAGTATATCAACAGAAACAAGAAGCCTAATAATCGATTCTTTCCTCTCCTGAGGTGCTAAGAGTTCAAACTCATGATGATAATAGCCTGTCTCATTGGGCTGGCAGAGCGAGACGATATTCAACTTAGGGAACTCACTCCTTACGCGTTCTAATTCAAGATAATTGTCTGTGAGTATAAATATACAATCGCCGTCTTGAGGATGTAATGCCTGAATGATTCGCCAGCCACGGATCAGTTGTGCTTCTGAAGCCTTGTCACCTCCACGGATCTGAATACCAGAATAGACTTTGGGAAGCGATAGGCGAATTCTGGCTTCTGCTATTTGCTGTTGCACCTCAGGCTGTGGCCGCCAAATCATCCTTGCCAGCATGGCGTAAGCCTCGGTGTAGGTACCATTAAGGCCAAGAGCTGGAATATGATAGAACTTGTCAGGTTCAGACGCTACATCCTGACTTAACCATACCATTTCACCGTATGCCCTAAAAGCCAGCCACTTCCCTATGAGGGACTTCATCAAGAACTTCAGCTTCCAAATAATGAAGGACGGGGATCTCGTCCTGGCAGTATTCCTCAATATTCGTCGCCAAGTGGGCGGCCGATGCTGGTTATACTTGTGATGGAATGACTCGTGAACCTCATCACAAAACGGAACGAAGTATTCTGTCCATCCTATGCCAGTTCCGAAATTGGCATCGTCGGTATAGAGTTCAAACCGATACCCGTTTGCCAAGCAGTGGAGCATGGCATTGACCATGTAGTTCAACTCAACGAAGAAGCCACAATCAATGCCAGCATGGTAGATTAGCCTCCTACGATAGGATTCGTTCACCTTTCGATAGTCGCTTGTTTCCACAGATCTCACATTGAGATAATCATCTTTTTTGTATCAATCTCTTGTCCATTCACGATAAATGAATAAAGAAACATACCATGACCTATCTCATTTCCACCAACTGATATACTACCATTGCCAGAAGAAACAGAATACTCCTTCAACATCTTGCCTCGTATATCATAGATATTGACAGAGGCACTCTGAATATTTTCTGCCACCTTAAAACGAATAGTGATCTTCTCGTTAATAGAATTTTGACTGGTCTGATATAGAATATTTTGCGATATAACGGATCTCGAACAATCGGTTGTGCCTCGAGTTACGCCTGTCCCATTTCTTAAATCATCCAATTCCTGTTTTAGTTCTTGAATGGACTGAATAAGAATAGGAACTAGTTCTATATAATTAATGCAGAGGAAACCATCCTGACCCTCGGAAACAAGATCTGGATAAATGGATTGAAGTTCTTGTGCAGATAGGCCAAAGTGGCTTCTCTTTAAATAGCTGTCTGCATGTTCATCTGGAAAGACAATGGTAGAATCGTCTTCAATAGAATTATTCTGCATAATCATATTGTACTTGATCACGTTCATATCAAAGAAGCCTCTCTAATGCGCCAGATTCAAGCTTATCATTACTTAAGCTCATGACATTTTCTTGTAATCTCATATCTGAAGGCATGACAAGTTGAAGGTAGGTTGTTGTACCATTAAGAGTAACACTGCCATTAAAATAGCCTGCATATCTTCCAGGAATAGAAACCCCTAAATGATTGGTAACAGTGCCAAATATTCCAGTCCCATTTTTTGTCTGACTAGATAATCCACCAACCACTCCAAATAAGTACCCAGATTTGCCACCATCAGCAAGTCCTTGAACTCCAATTGCATGTCCCATTGACGAAGATGAAGTAGATAAGCCTTATCTCCGGATGCTAATTTGCTACTTTCTTTTTATAGTTCTCATCAAAGTAAAACTGTTCTTCTTCGGTCATACATCTATACTTCAATATGCCATATTGGACGTCTTTCCCAATACTCTTTGAAAGGAACACATTGCAAGAAACAACTAATTCATCATCATTAAGCTGTAATATCCTGTGCTTCCCGTTTAGCCAGCTTTCTTTGAAAGAATTCATTTGAATGGTCAACAGATTATTGCATTCATCATATGTAAAATTGCCCAAGTCATAACAGAGACCATTCACCCATGCAGATGGAACATCGTCAACATAGATATATTCCTTGATTCTAGAATCACCTGTAACTGAAAAGTTTGGCAAAGACATTCCGTCAACCCCAATTTCCAACAAATCATAATCCACGCCATCAATAGTTACATGATCTAATACCGACCCATCTTCCAAGATATATTCTAGTCGGACCAGCTTCCAGCTTTTCTCTGAGAAAAGACTGAGAAATTCTTTTGAAGAAATGGAATAATCTGTATCTGGCAAGATGTACTCACTAATTACTGGTGTCTCATTGACTTTGTTTGTATTATAATCATCATCAGTGTTCGTGCAAGAACACTGGACACATGCCATAAGGCATAAAATAACATTAAATATTTTCATACTCTATTGCACTAATTAACATTGTAACTTATAGGATATATATTTGTAATAACATGATTGTTATAGGAGTAATTTGGTGCAGCCAACGGATCTGTTATATAAAAACCGTTGTCGCTGCCTCCCCAGCCCCAGTCTTCCAAACATACACCTCTCCAACCTCTCTTTGTTTGTCATTCCCCCGAGTGTTGACAGCCATTTTTTCCGCCATGTCAATGGCTAATTGTGCCGCTTCTTCTGATGAAATACTAGTCTTCACATAATTGGGGGATATATTTTTGTTTGCCTCATCAAAATCAGTACAACTATTTAAAGCAAAAATGAATGACGTGAAAAATAATTTAGCAAGTAATCTCATATCTTAAATTTTAATTTAATAATTTAAATATTTTAAAAAGTAAATAATATCAAGCAGCCATAGTGATCTATCCAACTGGTGATTACGGGTGATCACGGGGGCGGTCTTCTTGACCATTTTGATTGATTGCAAATACTGTTCTTTTCATCTTGATTGTAACTATTAGTCGTTTATTAATATGTTTATTGGAAATCGGAGGCAAATTTAGAGAAAAACAAGAATACTAAAGGTGTTTCCGAGACCGAAAACACCTTTCAAAAACTTACAAGTTGTAAAGTGAAAGGAAATGAAAGGTTAGGAAATTATCATAATCCGCTCGTCCAAATCCCTCGGATTACCTTCTAAACCATATATTTTGTGCAAAATTCTTCTTCTGACATTTGAAACGTATGCCTCATCAAGACCTAACAGCTTACCTACACTCGAAGGTTTAAAATGACAACGGATCAACATACAAACCTCATACTCTACAGGTCGTAAGACGACAGAGGAATTGAGTTCATTATAAAAAGAAGGAATTTGCTCATTAATCAGGTTGGTGATTTGACGAATCTGTTCACGGGAGGCTTGCCGGACAGGATTCTCATCTAACAGACCTGACAAATCTTTCACGACCTTCGCGTGGATCAATCTATCCTCTAAGTTTGCCTTTTCTTTGTCTGTTTGAAGTTTTTGATATTCCGATATCCGGTCTTGCAAATGACTTATCTCTTCATTCTTTCTGGCAATCAATGCTGGGAAATCGGCATCTTCACCACATAGTTCTTGTAGCTCTGACTGGATTTTTCCCAATGTTTCTAAGTTTTGGCGATATTCTTCAAGTTCTATTAGCTTCTTTGATCTATAAAAAGCGAATGCAGCACCACCTCCAACCAAAAAGATAACTGCAAAACTAATAAAGAGAATCATGGAAATATCTGCTTCTCTTTTACTTTGTTCTGCAAGCAGTTTATGGTGGTTATAGTTGTAAGAGGCTTGAAACTTCTGGATGTTTTGCATTTCTGACGAGGAATAGGCAGAATCGTTCAGAATATAGCCAAGATTGGCATACTTGGCAATAGAATCTGGAATACGTTTCTGCTCAAAAACTTTTTGAAGTCCTTTATAAGCTGCTATTTGGTTATTTAAGTCTTTGCCATACAGTAATTCCTTTCTAAAGATGAATTCGGCAGAGTCCAACTGATGAATGGCCAATAAAAGACAACCTTTCGCATAATAATAGATCTCACGCCCCGATACAATGTTATCCTTTTCATCAAACAAACCAGATTTTGTTTCATACAGATGACAAAATAATCTTGCTCTGGCTATATCGCCTTTCTCAATTAGTGCAGTTATCGCAGGGCTTAATGTTTGTGCAGAACGTTCCATTTGTCCAATTCTTTGAAACAAACAAGAAGCATTACTCTTGATCATTATTAAAGAATCTGGCTGTTTTAAATAATCATAAGCATCTCCCTGTTGTGCATAACATTCTATAGCTTGCAAAGAATCACATCCTTTCCAAGCATAATATTCTGCGATTCTTAATTCCATTAACTGGCTACGAGGCTGTACCTGCTTATGAAAAATATTCGCACTCTGAGCATGGATACGACTCAGTACCTTATAATTGCAGTCCGCTGATGTGGTATCAGCGCAGTCTGCAGCCTCGTTATACATTTCCAAGGCACGGGGGAGTTCATCGAGGCAATAGTAGGTGCGGCCAAGGATATAGCGAGAGCGCATCCGCTCGTTGGCATCGCCGTGACGATCGAAGTAGTTCACCAACGACTCTGCCAGCGAGTCGTTCAGCATCGCCACGCCAGAACGGTTCTGCTGTTCCAACTGCTCCAACTGCTGGAGCCGCTGCGCCTTATCGCCGCAACAGCCAAACGACAGGCCGATGATCCAAAGGCAGAGGATGCTGTAAACCAGTTTCTTCATTTGACTGTATCTGTTCAGCGGCGGGCTGAGGACTCACGGATCACGAGTTTCTGAGGCACGATCTCACGATAGATCTTGCTGTCGCCGCCGATGTTCTTCAGCAAGAGGCGGCAGGCCGTCTGTCCCATCAGGCGCGACTGATCCTCGATGGCAGAGAGTTTCGGCGTGACATACTGTGCATGCACATCATCGGTGAAGCCGATGAGCGCCACGTCTTCAGGTATCCGCAGCCCTAACTGCTTGATGGCCGTGAAGGCGGCGAAGGTGATGATGTCATTGAAGGCGAGGATGGCGTCAGGACGGTTTTCGCTCTGCAAGAGCCGGATGGTGACGTTGAGAGCCCACTCGTAGTCGATGCGCTCGCAGACGACAAGGTCACGGTCGATGGGGATACGGTTCTCCCGCAGGGCCTCCAGATAGCCATGCTTGCGGCGACGTACCATGTCGAGATGGTTTGGCCCGCCGATGAAGGCGATACGGCGGCTGCCCGTATCTATCAGGTGCTGGGTAGCCTCCTGGGCTGCGATGTCGCCGTTGGCTGTGACGCAGGAGAACTTCTCCGGCAGGCAAGTGCGTCCGAAAAACACCAAGGGGATATCCATCTTTGAGATTTCCTCGAAATGACGGTAGTCGGTGGTGCTCTGCGCCAGACAGGCGACGATACCCTCGACGTGCAGACTGATGAAGTTGTCGATGACACGTACTTCGGCATCACTCTGCTCATGGGTGTTGGCACTGATGACGCTATAGCCGCTCTTGGCAGCCTCCTCCTCGATACCATCGAGCACGGCAGCATAGTAATGGGTGACGAGATTGGGCACGACGACTCCAATCACCCGAGGAGCCTCTTTACGAAGACTCTGTGCAAAGGGGTTGGGGCGGTAGTTCAGACGGCGTGCCAGTTCCTTCACGCGCTGCTGCATTTCTTGTCCTATCTCAGGTGAACTGCGCAGGGCTCTGCTGACAGTTGCGATACTCACGCCCAGTTCCTGAGCGAGGTCTTTCAAGGATATCCGATGTTTTCCGTTTGCCATGTCAGTCGTAATAAGTTGTTCTTAGGCGACAAAGGTACGAAAATAATTCCACTAACGCAAACGATTACGTTGTTTTTTTGCACTTTTCCCTCATTTTACGCCTTCTCTTTCACTTATTTTCTGTAATTTTGCACCATGAAAACAGAATGAGTAATGAATAGTTGATAATAAGTTAGTTAGAAGTAAAGCCAAGACTGTCGTGATGACACTCTTGGTTTTTTTATATGTAATACTCTGCCGAGTCGACCAGTCCGGCCCTAAGCGCATACTTAGTAGCCTCGTGGACGGTGTTCACCCCCAACTTCCTGAAGATGTTCTTCCGATGTGTGTTGACAGTATGGAAACTGGAGAAGCGTTTCTCGGCTATCTCACGGGTGGTCATGCCTAAGGCAATGTCTTTCAGGATCTCCATCTCTGTACGGGTCAGACGGGCATCCTCGGCCATACGATCCTGTGCCGGTGCCAGCAGGATCTCCGCCATCCGCTGGCAGATGAACCGCTGGCCACGGGCAGCATAGCGGAGACAGTCGCAGATCTCGGAGAGCGACGAGTCCTTGAGCAGCACACTGAACAGAGGGGTCAAGGCAATGGCCCTGCGCACGAAATCGGACGACAAGTCAAAACTGAAGAGTATCCACTTGGCCAGAGGGAAGCGCTCGTGCAGGATTTCCAACTCCTCGATGTCGTTGATATCGAAAAGCGTATAGTCGAGCACCACCACAGCCTCGCCATTCTGCTTCAGTTGCTCTATCAGTTCAGTCTTGTCGGCCACCTGACGGTAAGTCTGTTCACAGAATTTGTCACAGACATGCATCATCCCCACCCTCGTTATATCTTGATTATCTGCCAAAATCACATCAGCGGCAGAACGACCTTCTGTCATATCATCTGTAAACTGTAAACCGTAAACTGTAAACAAGATCAGTCGATTTCCTCGTCAGCCTCATAGCCACCCATCTCACGGATGGCGTTCTTCAGCATCGTGTACTGCTGATAGAGGTTGTTGACAGCCTCCTCGCCCTGGGTATAGTCGTACATCGGCGACTTGAGGAAGAAACTGAGGAAGCGCTGAATGCCATAGCGCCCTGCCCGGGCAGCCAGGTCGGAGAGCAGGCAGAGGTCAAGACACAAGGGGGCAGCCAGGATGGAGTCGCGGCAGAGGAAGTTGATCTTCACCTGCATCGGATAGCCCATCCAGCCGAAGATATCGATATTGTCCCAGCCCTCCTTGTTGTCGTTACGAGGCGGATAGTAGTTGATACGTACCTTATGATAGTACTGATTGTCCTCGTCGTTACCGTGACCATAGAGGTCGGGCTGTACGTCGGGCTTGAGAATCGTCTCCAACGTAGAGAGTTTCGACACCTCCTTGGTGCGGAAGTTCTCCGGCTCGTCGAGCACAAGACCGTCACGATTGCCCAGGATATTGGTAGAGAACCAGCCGGAGAGTCCAAGGCAGCGCGTGCCGATAATCGGTGCGAAACCAGACTTGACAAGCGTCTGCCCTGTCTTGAAGTCCTTGCCGGCAATGGGCTGATGCATCTTCTCTGCCAGTTCCCACATGGCGGGGATATCGACCGTCGTATTAGGAGCACCCATGATAAAGGGGACCCCTTCGGACAGGGCAGCATAGGCATAGCACATCGAGGGGGCGACATGCTGGCGGTCATCGGCCTTCATGGCTGCTTCGAGATCAGCCAGGCGATAGTGTACACTCTTCTCGACAGGTACATAGATCTCTGTGGAAGCGGCCCAGAGCACAACAATACGATTGCACCCCTTCTCTGAACGGAAGCGGCGAATGTCCTCACGCAGCGCCTCAACCATCTCCCACCTCGTTGGTATTGAGCTTTGAGCGTTGAGCTTTGAGCATTTTACATTATCGCCACTGAGCCGTTTCGCATAGTTATGGTCAAAAGCGGCCTTCATCGGCACAATCTGCTCCAGTTCGTCACGAACCGGTTCGATATCCTTCTCTTTCAACACCTCTGCATAGATGGCAGACTGATAGGCATTCTGCGGATAGACATCCCAACAGCCGAACACAATATCATCCAGACTGGCCAGTGGAACGATGTCGCCGTATTTCAGATACCGCTTCGACGCACCCCGTCCGACACGAATCTTGTCATACTGTGTCATAGAGCCTATAGGTTTCGTCAGTCCCTTGCGAGTCATCAGCACACCCGTCATGAATGTCGTAGCAACTGCTCCGTTGCCAACTACCAAAATGCCCAGCCTACCTTCTGCTGGCTTTACGTTTGTTTGATTCATTTCTATATAGTCTTTATTTCTTTATTCACTAACAATTCGTCGAGGCTCCGGATAATACGGTCGGCCTCTGAAGCCATCGTTTCTTCATCTTTAGTCCAGCCCTCCCCTTTCAGCCACACCGTCTGGCATCCGGCACGACGGGCTGGCAGTATATCCTTCGAAAGGCTGTCGCCGACGACTGTCACCTGCGAAGGGTCAAGTTGCAATGCCTCCGCCCCCATCAGGAAGATACGGGGATCTGGCTTTCGGACACCCACCACAGCAGACTCGATGACAGACTGGAACATCTGGTCTAGCCCGAACTCCCGAAGTACAACAGAGATATTACCATAGAAGTTGCTAACCAGCACCAATGGCGTCTGCGCCTTCAGTTGCCGCAGGACCTCACGACTCCGGCTTGTCTCGGCTTTGGTCCTGTCATAGAGGTCTTCGAGGAGAGGTGAGAGGTAAGAGGTAAGAGGTGAGAGTCTACCCAAATAATCCAACTGCAGACGTATCTTCGTTTCCAATGTTGTACGGAAGGTATCAGTAGACAGAATGATGTGCTGGCTTCCCAAGGTTCGTTCCGCCTGGACGTATGCCTCACGGAACTGTGCCTCTGTGACAGGTACCTGATGGCGCTCATAGGCATGCCACAGCGCCTGTCCCCAGTGCTGCCCACCCGTATCGAGGGTTCCTCCGTAGTCAAAGATATAGCCCGCTGTCATACACTCAGGAATTGACGGTATAAGTTATCGCACAGCCGTTCATGAGTGCGGTGCATATACGCGTACATTATATTTAATATAATAACCTCAACCAACAGATAGACCCAAGGACAGTCAAGCAGGCATGTCACATAGATAGTGATGGCGCGGACATTGAACGTCAGCATGTTGGTGTATTTCATCAGCGGCAGACTACCGACCCTGAAAGCATCCCGCAGGTTCTGTGGCATGTCGGAAGCATCCGGCCAACGCGACTTCACCTCACGGAAGAAGGCCTGGAACCGAGGCGTGCGATGCTCCTGCCCTTGACAGTAACTGGCGTAATTATAACGGAACAATCGCTCAAACCACTTCGACTTCGGCAGGTTATCGTAGATCTGCTGTTGTTGAGCACTACTGTCAAGTTCACTACCCTCCTTCCCCAACAGGAAGTAAAGATGTATCTGACGGTAATAGTCGGCCAAAGAACTCTGAGGAGCATGACAGAGGAAGCCCGCCACGGCAGCCAGGATGAACCCCCAGACGCCCCACTGCATCGAAGTGCCAGGAATCGTCTGAGGCCACAGCCGCACCACGATGCCCACATAGATACAGAAGAACCACACATCACCGGAGAATCCGTCGAGTACACGACCTAGGAGGGTCTTCTTTCCTGAAAGACGAGCCATCTGTCCATCGGTAGAGTCACAGAAGTTGGCAAGCATCAGCAGGGCTACCCCATAGAGATTATGCAGAAGATCAGTATAATGGAACATCCAACCAGCCGCCGCTCCGAAGAAGAACGACACAATCGTGATGACATTCGGATGGATGCCCAGTTTATTCCATAACAAGGCAAAGACCAGGCCAATGGGACGTGTGAACCACACATCGAGCCATTCCTCTGTGTCATCAGACTTGAATGAAACCTTTAATAACTCCTTAAATGTTGCCACAACTACTATTTACTATTTACGAATTTACTATTTAATACCAATGAGGCAATCGCATCAGCGGCCTCCTCCCGACAGCGTGAGAAACTGGGCCAGTCGTTGAAGTCGATCAGGCAGAAAGACCCATCAGCCCTGACGATGGCATCACCACCATAGACACTGACACCGAGAGCCGCTGCCAGACGCAGCACCTCATGCTGCAAGGCCACAGTCTGAAACGGATAGTGACTCGCCACTCCATTGCGGCGTTCGTCGCCGAACTTCGTCTGACCGTCATCCGTAGGATAGTACCAACGGAAGAAATCTCCCTGTCCCACCCCATAGAATTTCAGCAGATCTCCCTGCACATGAGCACTCACCGTGTAGTCAGTGATTCCACGTTGACGCATCAACTCTATGGCCTCCGTCAGTCGTCCACGGTCTGGCACATAGACCACATCTTCCTTCGTCTGCGCTGCAGCATCACCCCGTTTCAGCCAATAGCCGTCAGCACCCTCCTCTGGAGGAATCGGAGTGCCAATGCGCTTCATGATGCTGACCAAACGACTCCTGGCACATCGTTCAATACCCTCTGGTGAATTGATGCAAGTGACACCAAAAGACTTCAGCCATGTCAAGGTCTCAGGCTGGCGCGCCATTGTAAGAATGCAATCCGGAGAACCCGAAGACTCTATTTGATTCCGGATGTCCTGGTGTCTCAGGCTGTCCTCACCGACAAGGAATACCTTATCACCCTGCCTTTGCAGTCTCTCAACAACTGCCTCAAAGATCGCTTTGTCCCGCTCTACGGCGTTAGGCGAGAACCGCTCTGCCCTGCTGACTGCCAGTATCCTCATCCTTGTAAGAACGTCTCTGCTTTCTGGATATCACTGACGTGATCCACATCAAGCACCTTAGAGAAAGGCCACGCCTTCAACCTACATCCATCAAGCAGGAGTGCTCTCTGGTAGTTCCGCATGCGCTGCTCACCTCGCGCCACACAGTGACCGAGGGTGGTCAGCGTCCGTGGCGACAGTCCATAGATTCCGCCACTGACATAACGCGGATGGTCGCACTGATCGAGGAAAGCCGTAATCCACAGGTCATCATCGGTACTGACATAGAGTGGTTTTTCATCATCAATATAGTCAGTGACACCCATAAGACCATCTGCCTCACCTGTACTCATCAGACCTGTAAAGGACTGTACGAATGCATCAAACTCTTCCTCACGGAAAACGGTGTCGACAGTAGTCAACACAAAAGGCTCATCATCAAGCCACGGACTCAGTTCCCACATGCTGTGCATGGAACTAAGGGTGGACTTCACGACCAGTCTCAGCGGCAGTCTGTAGGTCTGCTGTACGGCCAAAAGATGCTCCCTCACCTGAGTCATCTGTTCATTACAGATGATAGCCACCTCAGAAGCACCTTGAGCCTCGAAGATTCTAAGCAGCCTGTCGACCAGCCTCTCACCATGAACCTCTATCAGAGGCTTGGGTGTCGTATTGCCTTCTTTTGTCAGCCGGGAGCCTTCGCCCGCGGCAATCACTGCATATTTCATCCGGTTTCCCTAATGCTTTGCCACAATAATTCGGCAAAAGTAATCATTTATTATGAGAAACCGAAACATTTTAATATATTTTATCGATTATTATTTCACAGCCAGCCGTTCAAAGTCTATATCGCCTGAACCAGACTTGTGCTGGTTGAACTTTCTGACGGTGCCTTTCAGGGAGATATCACCCGAGCCACGCAACTCACATTCGACGGCCTCACAGTCTTCCCTGAAGTCTGCATTGATATCGCCAGAGCCCTTTAATGACAGTTGTGTTTTACTTGCCCGATGCAGTCCCAGACTGATATCACCCGAGCCGACCAGAGTGACAGAAGCCTCCAGGGCATCCAGATGACTCAGGGAGATATCACCAGAGCCAATCAGTTCCACGTCACAATGGTCACAAATAATGCTCTTCATATCAATGTCACCTGAACCGCGGAGAATGACATCCATACGGTCAGTGTCTATCTGATCCTGAGCCTCGAAGTCACCCGAGCCGTTCAGACGGATACTCGTCAGATCTGGCGAGGTAACATAGACCGTCAGACCGTCATCCTCATCAAAAGAGATGTTGACCAGATGGATCTTCCCACGATTACGGATGGTCAGCGTCTTGCCTTCCACATCAGTAAGGATGTTATCTACTGCTTCTTGGGGCCCCCTGACTTGAACCGAGAAACTATCGGCCTGTGTATAACAGACACGGGGACTGCCACTGATCTCTATTTCCTCGAAACCTTTCAGTGGTCTGGTTTCTGTCACCTTAGGGCCGTTGGATAGGATTCTCTGCGATTTCCACTCACCCATACAAGAAGTCAATCCCAATGACATAGCCAGTACGACCGTATTGGCCAACAACAAACTCTTTACATTCATCTTTTTCATTTTCTGCTTTTTTTAAACCTTTCTGTCCGTTAGACGTAACCAACAGGAGAAAAGTTGCAAGGATACTGAAAAAAACTAGACAGTCCGAGACCCGTACCTGGGATATATTCATCCAGTTTGACAAAACGTTCAAAAATACGCTGCTGATCTGACGCCGAAATACCCTTGCCTGTGTCGGTCACCCAAAGGTGTACTCGGTTATTATCCATCAAGTCATAGCCAATACGAATACTACCTTCTGTAGTGAACTTCACGGCATTCTGCATCAGATTGTCAATCACTTCATAAAGTTTGTCACGGTCGCTCTCAATCATTAACTGCTTCAGGGCACACTGAAGCGTAATTGGTATATTAGTGGTCGGTTGATAGGTGTCTATCATCTGCTGGAGCAGTTGGTTTAGGTCGACACGGGCCAACAACAGACTCTTGGCACCAGCCTCTATCTTCGACATACTCACCAAACCGTCGATGATGTGCAGCAGTTTTTGGTTATTGTTCTGGATCTCTGTGATGAGTTGGCTACGTTCCTCTTCGTCCTGTACAACAGGCAACAGGTCTGCAAAACCAACAATAGCATTCAGCGGCGTTCAGCCTTGTTTCTGGCAGCCACAAGAGACGCCATCAATTCTTTACGCTCATCTATCCGTTGTGAGGTACCGACAATCTTGGTCGGCCGGCCATCTGCATCGCGGTCTACAATCGTAGCATAACTTTCCTCCCAATAGGAAATACCAGACGCCTTGTCTACAACTTGATACTCTTGATGATAGAAATCGGTGCGTCCTTCACAGATATCATTGAAAGCCTTGCTCACATGATCCACATCAGTAGGAGCAATAAAGCCCAATGCATCTTGATAATTCTCATTGGGGGCTGGCACATAATTATTAGAACCGTCCCGATAATCCTTCTCATAGAGAAAAGACATGGTCTCTGAGTCATATCGCCACACGGCAATTTTCATGGCCTTAAGGACAAAGTCATACTCTACGTTTCCTTTCCTGATTTTTTCGAGTGCCTCCAACTCGCCCTGAAGCCGCTTTCCAGAACGTCGCTGAACAAAGATCAAAACAAGCAGAAGGACCAACAGTAGCACACCGGCACCCCATTGGAGGATGATTACCCATGTACTTTCCGTGTGAGCATATAACAACAGACTAGTCATAACCGATTTATTGGCCACAAAAGTACGAAATTAATTTGAAATACTTCATCATATCATGACGAATTTTAGTAAAATGCAATGATTTTTATTTGATTAACAGTCCAAAACGCTGTTATTTGGCCAACTTATAGTATCTTTGCACACAGAATTCCACACATTGTCCGGTCTGAATACGGGCATGCAAGAAATACTATTAATGGAACAGAATTTTGAATTGATCGCCAAAACGTTTATGGGACTGGAACCTGTACTGGCGAAAGAACTGACCCAACTGGGGGCTAATGATGTAAAGATTGGTAGACGAATGGTTTCGTTTACAGGTAACAAGGAATTGATGTACCGTGCCAACTTTCAGTCGCACACTGCCATCAGAATCCTGAAACCCATCCGGCACTTCAAGGCAAAATGTGCGGATGATGTCTACGAAGAAATCAAGAAAATAGACTGGACTGCATATCTCGATGACGACAAGACCTTTGCCGTCGACTCTGTAGTGTTCTCTGAGGAGTTCCGCCACTCGAAGTTTGTATCCTATAAAGTGAAGGATGCCATCGTCGACCAGTTCAGAGAGAAGACCGGCAAACGGCCGAACATCTCGGTGGCGAACCCGGATCTCCGTCTGAACATTCACATCGCAGAAGATGACTGCACCCTGAGCCTTGACTCCAGCGGTGAGTCCCTACACCGTCGCGGATATCGCCAGGAGAGTGTCGAGGCACCTCTCAATGAAGTGCTCGCAGCCGGCATGATTCTCCTTTCGGGTTGGAAGGGCGACACAGATTTCATCGATCCCATGTGCGGTTCTGGCACCATTCTCATCGAAGCAGCCCTTATCGCCAAGAACATGGCCCCGGGGTTGTTCCGCAAAGAATATGCTTTTGAGAAATGGCCAGACTTCGATGCCGACCTGTTCGACGAAATCTATAACGACGAGAGCCAAGAGCGTGAGTTTCTGCATCATATATACGGCTACGACGTCGATGTCAAAGCCGTCAACACGGCCCTCCTTAACGTGAAGGCCGCTGGTCTGAGCAACGACATCACCGTCAGGCAACAGGACTTCAAGGACTTCACCCAGCCATCCCACAAGAGCATCATAATCACCAATCCCCCTTACGGAGAGCGCATCTCCACACCGGACCTTCTAGGCACTTATAAGATGATTGGTGAACGACTCAAACATGAGTTCAAAGGCAACGATGCCTGGATCCTCTCCTACCGTGAGGAGTGCTTCGAGCAGATTGGTCTCAAGCCCAGCATCAAGATTCCTCTCTATAACGGCAGCCTGGAATGTGAATTCCGCAGATACCAGATGTTCGACGGCAAACTAAAGGACTTCCGTCACGACGGTGGTATCGTGAAGACCGACGAGGAAAAGCGGCAGATGGCTCAGAAACACCGCTTTAAGAAAGAGCGCGAGTTTAAACAGCGACTTGAAGAGACCGAGCAGAACGAGGAAGGCGACATCCGCAGTTTCACCTTCCACCACCATGAGTTGGGAGAACGGAAGATGCGCGACGACCGGAGAGACCATGAAGACCGCGAAGACAGGAAAGACTGGAAGGATCGCAAGAACCACAAGGACCGCGATGACCGGAAATTCAAGAGAGACCGTAAAGACCGTTTCGACAGAAGTGACAAAAATCCAAGACCGGGCAAAGGAAAAGGATTTGATAAGAAGAAGAACAGGAGGTTTGACGATGAAGAAGATTAAGTCCTTATTTGTTTTTCTGATGATGGCAGCCCTCTCCACCTCCCTGTCTGCACAAGACAAACTCTTCACCCTCGAAGACTTGAACTTCGGCGGTACGAATTACCACAACATGCAGCCCAAGAACATGTGGCTGACATGGTGGGGAGACCAACTGATTCAGACCGATGTGGAGGCATGCTGCACTATCGATGCCAAGACCGGCAAGAAGGCCACCCTCTTCACACTTGATGAGGTCAACGAATGGGCAAAGAGCGATGATGAGCGCTATGTACGCCATCTGATGAACGCCACATTCCCCTACCCCGACAAGCCCATCGTCCAGGTCGGTAACCGCCATGCCGTCATACTGGTGGATTTCAAGCAGAAGAAGATCGTCTGGCAGGACAGTATCTCTGGACAGACGGCCAACGACTGGAATGCGACATCACGGGCCACAGCCTATGTGGAAGACCACCAACTCTTCGTGGTGGATGCCAATGGGCAGAAGCACCAGATCTCCACCGACGGTTCACGAGAAATCGTCTATGGACAGTCCGTACACCGCAATGAGTTCGGCATCGAGAAAGGCACGTTCTGGAGCCCCGATGGCCAGCGCCTGGCATTCTATCGTATGGACCAGAGCATGGTTGCCGATTATCCGCAGGTGGACATCTTCCCCCGAGAGGCCACGTATGAGCCAGACAAATATCCTATGGCTGGGATGACGAGCCACAAGGTGACTGTGGGCATCTATGACTTGCAGACCGACAAGACCGTCTATCTGCAGGCTGGCGATCCCACCGACCGTTATTTCACGAACATTTCATGGAACCCTGACGGCAAGACCATTTATATGTTTGAACTGAACAGAGCCCAGAACGACTGTAGGCTGGTTTCCTACGATGCCGCGACGGGAGAGAAACTTGCAGAACTTTACCGTGAGACCAGCGACAAATACGTAGAGCCTCTGCATCCCATCCTGTTCCTGCCCTGGGATGCTACCAAATTCATTATGCAGAGTCAGAAAGACGGCTACAACCATCTTTACCTCTTCGATGCCGCCGGCAAGGAACTGAAGCAGATCACCAAAGGCGAATGGGTGGTCATGGAGGTACTGGGCTTCAACAAGAAGCAGAAGACCATCATCTTCAAAGCCAACAAGGAACATCCCCTGCACCACCGGCTTTACAGCGTCAGCATGAAGGGAGACATCAAACAACTGGAGACGGTAGACGGTGTTCATAACGCAATACTGTCTCCTTCGGGCAACTTCTTGATTGACAGGTTCTCTACGCCTACGAGGCCACGAGTCATCGACGTCGTGGATATCAACCAGAAGACCCCACGCCACACGAACCTGCTGGATGCAGAAGACCCCTGGACTGGTTACCAATATCCCATCTTTGAGTGCGGCAGCATCAAGGCAGCGGATGGGGTGACCGACCTCTATTACAGAATGGTGAAGCCCGCAGACTTCAACCCCGACCAAAAATATCCGACGGTGATTTATGTCTATGGCGGTCCTCACGCCAACAATGTCCAGGCCTCCTGGCACTGGGCCTCACGCAGTTGGGAGACCTATATGGCACAGAAAGGCTACATCGTCTTCATCCTCGACAATCGTGGCAGCCAGTACCGGGGCCGCGACTTCGAGCAGGCCACCTTCCACCAACTCGGACAAATTGAGATGCAAGATCAGATGAAGGGTGTGGAATACCTGCGTACCTTATCCTATATAGATATGGAGCGTCTGGGTGTCCACGGCTGGTCGTTCGGAGGCTTTATGACCATCTCGCTGATGACCAACTATCCCGATGTGTTTAAGGTTGGTGTGGCCGGAGGCCCCGTCATCGACTGGAAATGGTATGAGGTGATGTACGGTGAGCGCTATATGGGAACCCCAGAGACGAATCCCGAAGGCTATGCCAAGACCAGCCTCATCGACAAGGCGAAGGACTTGAAAGGCAAACTCCAGATCATTACCGGCTACAACGACAATACCGTTGTGCCTCAGCATTGCCTGTCGTTCCTCGATGCCTGTATCAAAGCCGGCACACAGCCTGATTTCTTCGCCTACCCTGGCGAGGAGCACAACATGAGAGGTCATGCCAGCGTCCATCTGCATGAACGCATCACCCAATACTTCGAAGACTACTTAAAGTAATCATAAAGTTCAAAGTTTAAAGTTCAAATTTCAAAGATGAAGATATTGTTATTAGGCAGCGGCGGACGAGAGCACGCCTTAGCATGGAAAATCGCTCAGAGCAGCAAATGTGAGAAACTCTTTATCGCCCCAGGCAATGCCGGGACCAGCAACTGTGGCGAGAACGTGGCCATGAAGGCCGACGACTTCGACGCCATCAAGGACTTCGTGGTTGAGAAGGGCATCGGTATGGTGGTTGTAGGCCCCGAAGACCCGTTGGTGAAGGGCATCTACGACAACCTGAAAGCAGATCCCCGCACGAAGGATGTGCCTGTGATCGGTCCTTCAAAGGCCGGTGCCGTGCTTGAAGGCTCGAAGGACTTCGCCAAGGGCTTCATGCAGCGTCACAACATCCCCACAGCCCGTTACCAGACCTTCGACGGCGAACATCTGGAGGAAGGACTGAAGTTCCTTGAGACCCTCGAGGCTCCCTACGTGCTGAAGGCCGACGGCCTCTGCGCCGGTAAGGGCGTGCTGATCCTCCCCACCCTCGACGAGGCCAAGAAAGAACTGAAAGAGATGCTGGGCGGCATGTTCGGCAACGCTTCTTCACAGGTGGTCATTGAGGAATTTATGAGCGGCATCGAGTGTTCCGTCTTCGTCCTCACCGACGGCCGGCACTATAAGATTCTGCCCGAGGCCAAGGACTACAAGCGTATCGGAGAGCATGACACTGGTCTGAATACCGGCGGTATGGGCAGCGTTACTCCTGTTCCCTTCGCCACCAAAGAATGGATGCAGAAGGTGGAGAATCGTATTATCCGTCCTACGGTAGAGGGCCTTGCTGCCGAAGGCATTGACTATAAGGGCTTTATCTTCTTCGGACTCATCAATCGCACCAACACGCCAAGCCATGAGCCAGAACCCTATGTGATTGAATATAACTGCCGTATGGGCGACCCGGAGACGGAGAGCGTCATGCTGCGCCTGAAGAGTGACATCGTAGAACTCTTTGAAGGTGTGGCAGCCGGCGACCTCGACAAGCGCACTATCGAGTTCGATTCTCGTGCAGCCGTCTGTGTGATGCTCGTCAGCGGTGGTTATCCACAGGCTTACAAGAAAGGCTATCCCATCAGCGGCATCAACGACGTCGAGGGCTCCATCGTATTCCACAGCGGTACAGCCCTGAAAGACGGAGAGGTGGTCACAGCCGGCGGACGAGTCATCGCCGTCTCTTCCTATGGCAAGGATAAGGCCGAGGCCTTGCAGAAATCCTTCGAGGAGGCTCAGAAGATCCAGTTCACCGACAAATACTTCCGTCGCGACATCGGCGCAGACCTTTAAGGAGAAGGTAGGAAGGTGAAAGAAAAAAGGTGAAACGAATTCAGAATAAAACAGCCGAAAGCCGCCGCACACTTCCCATAGCCATGTTATATGGCATGGCCGTATGGGCAGTGGCAGGTCTTTTCCAACAGGCATGGTGGGTGCAGTTCGCATGCTTCATTCTGTCTGCACTGCTAGTGATACGGATTAACAGCGAGAATCTGCTGATTCGCATCTATAGCCGTTCGGTTTCCGTGTCCTTCATTTTCCTGTCATGTGCTGCTGTTTTTCTGTTTCCATCGTGGACTGGCGGCGTCGTCCAATTATGCTGCATCGCCGCCTTGACACTTCTGTTTGAATGTTACCAGGATGACACCTGTGTCGGAAAATCTTTCTACGCCTTCCTACTGTTAGGCATTGGCACGCTATTCGACGCCAACGTCATCTTCTACCTTCCCTTATTATGGCTCATCATGAAGGTCATCGTGTATGCCCTCTCCTGGCGTACATTTCTAGCCTCATTATTAGGTCTGCTTACACCTTACTGGTTCTTGTGTGGATGGTTGTTATGGCAGAAAAACGGAGACTTTCAAGCAATTGTCCACATGTTTGCCGTGCAGAACATCCTGCAATTCCCCTTTGGTTACGACGCTGTTCCACTGTCTAACCAACTTTTCATCGCATTCACATGCTTGCTGATGATTATCGGCAGTTTCCATTTCATACAAAGCAGTTTCCGCGATAAGATCCGCGTACGGCAGATTTACTACGGTTTTATGACTCTGGGACTGTTCTCGTTAGCACTCCTCATCCTTCAGCCACAGAACGAGTTAGCCTATCGTATGCTCATCTTCGCCACTAGCCCGCTGATAGGCCATTACTGGGCATTGACTAACTCCCGTTTCTCAAACGTGATTTTCTGCATCCTGACTGTCGCACTCCTCATCCTCACTGCCGCCAACCTATGGATGCCATCATTACTTTCCTGACACAATACGGCTACTGGGGTATGCTGGTGGCCGCCTTCCTGGCTGGCAGCATCTTTCCGTTCTCCAGCGAGGCAGTTATGATTGGGCTCATGGCCACCGGCCTCGATCCATGGCTATTAATGGTCTATGGCACCATCGGCAATGTCTTGGGCAGTATCGTCAACTACTGTCTCGGACGGATGGGTCGGATGGAATGGATCGAAAAGTACCTACATGTAAAGAAAGAAGACCTCGATAAAGCCCATCGCTTCATGGCTGGTCGTGGCTCATGGATGGGATTCTTCGCTTTTCTCCCCGTCCTCGGCAGTGCCATCACCATCGCACTCGGCCTGATGCGTTCAAACATCGTCATCACCTTCATCGCCATCACCCTCGGCAAAATATTCCGTTATCTGATACTCATCTACGGCGCAGGACTATTCATGTAACGTTAATAAATGTAGAGCGATAGCAAATTCTTTACACTACACTCTTCACTCTTCACTTTTTTTCGTACCTTTGCACCACATTTAAGCATTTAACGTTAATAAAGCATATCGATTCAATGAAACAATTCAAACTGGTGGACAATGTCCTCGGATGGCTCTCATTTCTGATTGCCGCCTTCGTCTATTGCTCCACAATTGAGCCAACAGCCTCATTCTGGGACTGTCCGGAATTTATCACTACTGGTTACAAGATGGAAATCGGCCACCCGCCGGGGGCTCCTTTCTTCATGTTGACGGCTAATCTCTTCTCGCAGTTTGCCAGCGACCCGACGCAGGTGGCGAAGATGGTGAACATCATGAGCGCCCTGCTGTCGGCAACGTGTATCCTGTTTCTGTTCTGGAGTATCACCCATCTCACGCGCCGTCTGCTCATTTCCGACTGGGGTGAGTTGACATTGCCGAAACTCATCACCATCGAGGCTTCCGGCCTGGTGGGAGCGTTGATCTATACTTTCAGTGATACTTTCTGGTTCTCTGCCGTCGAGGGTGAGGTCTATGCCTACTCTTCGGCGCTGACGGCCATCGTGTTCTGGCTCATCCTGAAATGGGAGGATGTGGCCGACGAACCGCACAGCGACCGCTGGCTCGTGCTCATCATGTATATCACCGGACTGTCTATCGGCGTCCACCTGCTGAATCTGCTTTGCGTGCCGGCCATCGGTCTGGTGTACTACTATCGCCGATTCCCCGATGCCAACCTAAAAGGCTCGCTGGTGGCCTTAGGACTCTCTGTCGTGATCCTAGGAGCGGTGCTCTATGGTGTCGTGCCCGGTATCATCACCGTCGGTGGTTGGTTTGAGTTGTTCTTCGTCAACACCCTCGGCTGTCCGTTCAACACGGGTGAGATCATCTATATCTTCCTGCTCATCGCCATCGTTATCTGGGCTGTTTATGAGACTCAGACTCAGAAGCACAGCGTGAAGGTGCAGAACATTGCGTTCATTCTCTCGCTCGGCATGTTGGGTGTTCCCTTCTACGGCTGGGGATGGTCAGCATTCTTCATCGGCATCATCGTGCTGGCAGCCGTCTGGTTCGGCCTGAATTTTAAGAAGGAGAAGCAACTGTTTGTCACAGCCCGTGCCAAGAACACCATCCTGCTCTGTATGCTGATGTTGATGGTGGGTTATTCGACCTACGCCGTCATTGTGATCCGCTCATCAGCCAACCCGCCGATGGACCAGAACTCACCAGAGGATATCTTCACCCTAGGCGACTATCTCGGACGTGAGCAGTATGGTCAGCGCCCGCTGTTCTACGGACAGGCCTACACTTCGCAGGTGGCTCTCGAGAGCGACGGGAAGTACTGCCGTCCTGTGATGACCAAGGGCAAGCCCGTCTATCAGCGCAAGGAGAAAGCCTCTGCCGACGAGAAGGATTCTTACTTCGTAGTCCGTACGAAGGATGAGTACAAGTATGCACAGAACATGCTTTTCCCTCGAATGTATGATGCTGGTCACGCTGCCGCCTACGAATCGTGGATGGGTGGTGTCGACGGCACGGAGGTACCTTACGACCGTTGTGGAGAACCCATGACCGTCAAAGTACCCTCACAGTTGGAGAATATCCGGTTCTTCCTCTCCTACCAGTGTAATTTCATGTACTGGCGCTACTTCATGTGGAACTTTGCCGGTCGTCAGAACGACATCCAGGGCAATGGTGAGATGGAGCATGGCAACTGGATTACAGGTATCCCATTCATCGACGACGCCCGTTTAGGCAATCAGGATCTGCTCCCCGATGAACTGAAGGAGAACAAAGGACATAATGTCTTCTACTGCCTGCCGCTGATTCTTGGATTGTTAGGTCTCTTCTGGCAAGCCTGGTACACCCGAAAGAAGAAGGTCGTGGTCAACGGCTCTGAGAACACGATTGACGATCCCATTGGCATCCGCCAGTTCTGGGTCGTATTCTTCCTTTTCTTCATGACAGGTTTGGCCATCGTCATCTATCTGAACCAGACACCTATGCAGCCCCGTGAACGCGACTACGCTTATGCCGGCTCCTTCTATGCCTTCGCCATCTGGTGTGGCATGGGCGTGGCAGCCATCATAGAATTTTTAAGGGAAAAGGCAAAAGTGAATAGTGAAAAATTTGCTACCGCCATGGCTGCCGTTGTAGGTGCTGCATGTCTGCTTATCCCCATCCAGATGGCTTCGCAGACCTGGGACGATCATGACCGCTCCGGCCGTTATTGCTGCCGTGATTTCGGACAGAACTATCTGATGACGCTTCAGGAGAAAGGCGACCCCATTATCTTCACCAATGGCGACAATGATACCTTCCCTCTCTGGTATAATCAGGATACGGAAGGTGTGCGTACCGATGCCCGAGTCTGTAACCTCTCTTATCTACAGACCGACTGGTACATCGACCAGATGGTTCGTCCTGCTTACGACTCCCCGTCGCTGCCCATTACCTGGAAACGTCTGGAATACTGTGCCGGTACGAATGAGTATGTGCAGGTCGATCCCTCGCTGAAAGAACAAGTCATCCAACTCTATCAGGAGCATCCTGAGGACGCCTCCAAACAATTTGGCGACGAGCCCTTCGAATTGAAGAACATTCTGAAATACTGGGTACGCTCTACCGTGAAGGATTTCCATGTCATACCCACAGACACCGTCTATGTCACCATCGACAAGGAGGCTGTCCGTCAGAGTGGCATGATGATGGCCGCCGACTCCATCCCCGACCGCATGGTCATCTCGCTCAAAGGCAAGAGTGCCCTCTATAAGGGCGACCTGATGATGCTGGAGATGATTGCCAATGCCAACTGGACACGCCCCATCTATGTAGCCTTGACCGTCGGTTCGGAGAACTACATGAACCTCGGCGACAACTTCGTACAAGAAGGACTCGCTAACCGTATTACCCCGTTCACCACGAAAGGAGGCGGAGCCAAGAACTTCGACACAGCAAAGACCTACGACAACGTCATGAACAAGTTCAAGTTCGGTGGCGTCGATAAGAAGGGGATCTACCTCGACGAGACAGTCATGCGTATGTGCTACACCCATCGTCGCCTCTTCGCCTCACTGGCAATGAATCTCATCTCCGAGGGACAGATTGATAAGGCCAAGAAGGTGCTCGACAAATGTGAGAAGGAACTGCCTGACTACAATGTTCCGCACGATTATCAGAGTGGTTCCGTTGACTTGGCTCGCTGCTATGTTAGCACGGACCAGCCCCAGAAGGCTCAGGATCTTATCAACATGCTTTGGCTGAAGTCAAGCCAGTATCTGGTTTTCTACCTCTCTTTCGACGGCGTTCGTTTCTCAAGTTCACAACACGACTGCCTCATCCACTTCTATATCCTTGAGCAACTGCTCAACGTACAGGATACCATCAGCAAGGAGCAGGCAGACAAGAAGGAAGAACAGTTGCGCCAAATGATGAGCATTTACCAATCCAAAGGCGGAGACTTGGAATAAGTAGTAATATAAGGTGTTTATAGAGCAACCTGCCATATACTTGAGGTGGCTTTATCCGAAAGCCTACTGGAGAATGGACCGTCACGAGAAGGCCGTCTATCTGACCTTCGACGACGGTCCCATCCCCGAGGCGACTCCTTTCATCCTCGACACTCTTAAAAAGTTCGGTGTCAAGGCCACGTTCTTCATGGTGGGTGACAACGTACGCAAACACCCTGAACTCTACCAGCGCATCGTCGACGAAGGCCATCAGGTGGGCAACCATACCCACAACCACATCGTCGGCCTTACTCACACCATCAAGGAATACAGTTACAACGTGGAAAAGGCCAATGCCTATATCCACAGCCGCTACGTCCGTCCGCCCCACGGTTGGATGCGACTGGCACAGTATGCCTGGCTCAGTAGGAAGTACAAGATCGTCATGTGGGATCTCGTCACCCGCGACTACTCGAAATGGATGACGGCGAACGACGTTCTTAATAATATAAAGAGGTACACGCGTAATGGTTCCATCATCACCTTCCATGACTCTCTGAAGAGTATCGACAAACTACGTACAGCCCTGCCCGCCTCGCTCCAATGGCTGCAAGACCAGGGCTACTCTTTCAAAATCTTCCCCTAATCCCCCTAAACACCCTAATCCCCCTAATATCCCTAAAAACCCCTAATATATTATAAAATGAAAAAATTACTAACAATCGGCTTATTCACAGCCACTTTTACAATGACAACAAATGCTCAACCCCAACTTCGTGCCGATAACATCGACGAAGTGCTCAAGGCCATGACCCTTGAAGAGAAAGCCAAACTACTCGTTGGCGGTGCAAACAACTTCTTCGGCACAGGCGCCGTCGTAGGCGGTGAAGCCGACCTCGTAGCCGGTGCCGCAGGTACCTCTCCAGCGATTCCGCGCCTCGGCATCCCAGCCACCGTCCTTACCGACGGCCCTGCCGGCGTACGCATCGACCCCACCCGTAAGGGTACCGACAAGACCTACTATGCCACAGCCTTCCCCATCGGCTCCTGTCTCGCCTCTACGTGGAACACCGAACTCGTCAGCAAGGTAGGCGAGGCTATCGGCAACGAGACCAAGGAATACCGCTGTGACGTGATCCTCGGTCCTGGTATGAACCTGCATCGCAACCCTCTTTGTGGACGTAACTTCGAGTATTATTCCGAAGATCCCCTGCTGACAGGTAAAATCGCTGCTGCTTATATCAATGGTGTGCAGAGTCAGGGGGCCGGTGTATCGGCCAAGCACTTTGCCGTGAACTCTCAGGAGACAGACCGTACGGCTGTCGATGAACGAGTATCTCAACGAGCAGCCCGCGAACTCTACCTCCGTGGTTTTGAGATTGCCGTCCGTGAGAGTGATCCCTGGACCATTATGGCTTCCTATAATCAGGTCAACGGTCAGTACTCGATGGGCAACCACGACCTGCTCACGAAGATCCTGCGCGACGACTGGGGGTATAAAGGTATCGTGATGACCGACTGGATTGGTATCCGTGAGGGTCTGGAAACCATCAGCGAGGTACATGCCGGCAACGATCTCATGGAGCCCGGACAGCCCGCACAGGTAGAGGAGATCATCAAGGGCGTGAAGGAAGGCAAACTCGATATCGCCGATGTAGACCGTAACGTGCGCCGTATGCTCGAATACATCGTGAAGACCCCGAGTTTCCACCAATATCCCGCTTCTAACGCTCCTGATTTCAAGGCCCATGCCGCCATCACCCGTCAGAGTGCTGCCGAGGGCATCGTCCTCCTCAAGAACAACGGCGTCCTGCCTTTCCGCACAGAAGGTAATCTCTCACCTCTTACCTCTCACCACTCACCTCTCATCAAAACCGTTGCCCTCTTCGGTGAGAACTCCTACGACTTCCTGAGCGGCGGTACAGGTTCCGGCTGTGTTCATCCTCCTTATGTGGTTGATATGCTTCAGGGCCTCGAGAACGCTGGCATCAAGTCGAGTGCTACCCTCACGGACATCTACCGCAAGTATATCGACTATGCAAGAGTAAAGTTCCAGGCCGAGCGTCACCCAGCCAAGTGGTTCCAGACAGAGTATATGGGCCAGCAGAAATATCCCGAGATCAGCCTCTCCCCCATCGCCATCGACAAGGAAGTGAAGGCTGCCGATGCTGCCATCATCACCATCGGCCGTCAGGCTGGTGAGGGCATCGACCGCGACATCGACACCGAGTTCAACCTCATCCCCGAGGAGCGCTCGCTGATCGTTGACGTCTGCAACGCTTTCCACGCCGCAGGCAAGCCCGTCATCGTCATCATCAACTCCGGCTCCGTCATCGAGACAGCCTCATGGAGTGGTTACCCCGATGCCATTCTCTGCGCCTGGCAGCCTGGTATGGAGGGCGGAAACTCCATCGCCGACCTGCTCACAGGCAAGGTGAATCCTTCTGGCAAACTCACGATGACATGGCCCATCGCAGCCACCGACCACGCCTCAACGAAGAACTTCCCCGGCAATATCGATGACTACTCCTTCCAGATGATGGTCGGCAACAAGATGCCCATTCCCGGTCACGCCTACACCAACCATGAGGAAGACATCTACGTGGGCTATCGCTATTTCGACACCTTCAATCGCGAGGTAGCCTATCCCTTCGGCTTCGGTCTCAGTTATACCACCTTCGAGATGTCGAAGCCTGCGGTCAAGGCCAAGGGTAACTCCGCTGTTGAGGTCTCAGTCACCGTTAAGAACACGGGGGCTGTGGCTGGTAAGGAGGTCGCTCAGGTCTATGTCACCGCTCCTAAGGGTCGTCTGGAGAAGCCCGCACAGGAATTGAAGGCCTTCGCCAAGACCCGTGAGTTACAGCCCGGTGAGAGTCAGACGCTGACGATGACCATCCCCGTTCGCGACCTCGCCTCGTTCGATGAGGCTGGTTCTCAGTGGCTTACCGAGGCCGGCACCTACACCTTCCGCATTGGATTCTCCAGCCGCGATATCAAGGCCTCACTCCCCCTCGCCCTGAAGGAATACACCGAGAAGACCACCAATGCCCTCGCTCCCCAGCAGACCCTCAACCTGCTCAAGCAATAATGTAGCATAACATACCTACAATACGGATAAAAGAGCCACCACATGATGGCTCTTTTATCTTGCCATCCTGCACTGAGGCCCTGTTTATAAGGGATGCAGAGGATTTATCCTGCACTATATCTTGCACTTGAAGGATATCTATCTTACACTTGAAGGAGACCTATCTTACACTCAAAGGAGATCTATCTTACTCTGAAATGACACGATGATATGTTTCTGTAGAAGAAATGACTAGAGTTTCAAAATCAGTTCCAATATCTGAAACCATCGGTTCCAGGCATTGGAACACTTAGTGCCAGCCTTTGGAACACCTAGTTCCAACTATCTGCACTCACGGTACCGCCTATTGGAACCAAGCAAAGAACACAGAATACGATGCTAGATACGGTGCAGGCAATGGTGCAGAATATAGTGCAAGACCAGTGCAGGATATAGTGCAGAATCAGTGCAGGATACAGTGCAGGATAACTGCCCGAAAGTCCCATAAACACGGGCAAAGTGCAGGATAAGCAGGATAAAACAAGACCTATGCTTATAGCCAGAGACTTAGTGTTTATTTGTTTTATCTTGGTAGTTATACTCAAACGTTTTCATGAGATTTTCGGGTATTAGCGGTACAACGTAAGAAAGAAGTTCGTACCTTTGCATCATCAAACAAAAATAAAAGGTAAAAACTTAAAAAGTAACAGCTATGAGTAAGAAATTTGTAATCGGAGACCGTTTGAAGGATGAGTGGATTTCAGTCTTGGATACTGAGAAGAAGAAACTCGAGTTTACCAACCACCTGGCCAGCGCCAAGGAGTATCTGCTCGAAGAAGATGCCCAACAGAACCTTCAGGAACTCCAGGAAACAGGCTACTTCAGCGACCTGCAGATCTACATGAAGGAAGACAACAAGGCCTACAAGGTAGGCGAAAGAGACTCCTTCCAGTCATAAAGAAAACCGCCAAACTCGAATTTGGCGGTTTTCTTATGATGGTCTCAAGGCTCGGTCAAAGCACCATTTCACGACAGAAGGCCATCGGCATAGCATCCCTAGCAATCTGATATTGAAAGGTTTATAGAAATAGCGGAGCACCTTATCCTGTTTCCTCATCTTCTCGAAGATTTGAGCATTCACTTCACGGAACGGTCTGCCTGTCTTAATGGCTTCCGCAGCATTAACGGCAGTCTCAATGGCAGGCCTGATACCCTCACAGGTAATACGATTGGCAAAGCCACCTGCATCGCCGATGAGGATCACGCGGTCGTTAAGCGGATAGTCGTTTTTCAGATAGAGGTAACACCCCCGCAACTTCCCTTCAGGAATCTGCTTCTCACGTAATATCCACTTTCCCTTTTCGATAGTCATACTCACATCGCCATAGCCCACAGCATCAAACTCCTTGTTTGGGAAACGGTAGAAATACCCGTTGACATCATAATGCCTCGACATTGTGATTTCAATGGCATTGTCTGACGACTTTTCCACATACTGTTCCACGAAAAGAATACCATTGTCACGTTTTCCTGCCAACTGCCGCCGGACAGCGCTCGTTGATCCGTCGGCACCGACAAGATACTTACATTGAATTTCCTCGCCCGATTTAAGCGTAACGGACAGATAGCCATCACACTCTTTATAGTGTAAAAAAGCATCCTTCTGGAACCGTCCTCCCACGGATAGATATTGTTCAAGTAAATGATTGTCAAACACTTTCCGTTGAACAAGACGCAACTCCGAAGATGAGTCAAACTCACAATGACGGTTATGATCTACGATGAGTTTCATCCGCCGGACACTATTGTAGTCATACTTGAAATCAGGGATGAGTTTCTCAAGCAACATCCATCCCTTAGGAGTCAGACCACCACCACAGGTTTTATCACGGGGAAAGGTGGCATGGTCGATAAGTAGGCACGAAACACCCGCCTTCGCCAATAAATAACCGCAGACGGAACCGGCAGGACCGGCTCCTACTATTAACACGTCAGTTTTTCTCATAATCATAAAATGATTCTAGGTAGGCGACAGAGATTCTTTCCTGTCATAAAATAGCCCCGCCAATGTGGCAGGGTTATTATTTTGTCCCAACAACCCGGCAGTACTGGTGAATATTAGTCCCATCGACAGTCATGAGCATCAACCAGCCGGCAATACCATTCATCGTTACGTCCTCAGAAAAGAATCTGCGCATGAACTTTATAAGGCGAGGATGCATGAAATAGAAGCAAGACTTACGGTCGATCCTCCTCAAAGTCGGCCTGATCTTTTCCGACAAGTCGGTAAAACTTACATCCTTAAAATGAAGTTCGTCAAAGTATCTCCTCATGTCGCCGACATAAATATCGTTGAATGGAACACGCATAGCCGCCCATGTCAAACGGGATGCACGTCTTTCGATTTCAGACATTTCATCCTGAGGCCTGGCATCATAGCCGTCGAAGAGAATAATCTTTCCGCCAGGCTTAAGTACCCTATGGATTTCACCAAGCACACGTTTCTTGCTCTCTGCGTGGCAGACCGTCTCAACACCGAAAACAATATCAAAGGAATTTTCCGGGAAGACTGACAGATCATTAAAATCACCTTCCATCAGCGAGACATTCTTCGGTACACGGCTCTTCAGGAAGTTCCGATTAGGAAGGTCCATTGCCGTAAACTGATTATCTGGAAAAGATTTGGCAAGAAACTTCGTATTAAAAAGTTTACCAGCCCCGATCTCAAGAACTTTCTTCGAAGAATCAGTTATGTATTCCGCTACGAACTTAGCCTGTTGGGTAAAATCCGATTTCTTATAAAAACCATCGTCGGAAAGGCCCATGTGTATGGAATGTCCACCACGCGAATGAACTAAGTTGTAAAAGAAATCAGAACGTTTGTAATACGTCGCAATGGACTGGTTGTCTATCCGGTCTTCCAACAAAGCGTTCAAATCGTAATACGCTTCCATAATATGGATACGTTCTGAAATTTCTAACTCCTGTAATGACATCTTTAGAATGAAATAAAAAAGCAAGACTCACCAGTAACCTCCTGGATGATAGCCACAAACGAAACTGGTAAGCCTTGCATTAACAATAAAACAATTACATCTTATTCCTTACCAAGCAGAATCTTCATCATCTGAATGGCCGAATACGGAATCGGGGTACCGGGACCGAAGATGCAAGCCACACCAGCCTTATAGAGGAAGTCATAGTCCTGTGCGGGAATCACACCACCTGCAGTCACCATGATGTCCTCACGACCCAGTTTCTTCAACTCCTCAATGAGTTGCGGGATGAGTGTCTTGTGACCGGCAGCCAGAGATGATGCACCGACGATGTGCACATCGTTCTCCACAGCCTGACGGGCAGCCTCTTCCGGTGTCTGGAACAACGGTCCCATATCCACGTCGAAGCCACAGTCGGCATAACCTGTTGCCACTACCTTTGCACCACGGTCGTGACCGTCCTGACCCATC
>ONPM01000112.1 GCA_900319715.1 uncultured Prevotella sp. | reverse complement strand
TGAAGATCTGAATCACCACGATATCAGCCACGTTCACCTTCTGGTCGTTGTTGGCATCGCCCTGAAGGACCTGGGTGGTGCTGAAGGTGGCAGAAGCAGCAGGCGAGAAGGTGCCGTCAGACAATTTCAACTGATAGTGCAGCACATGCTCACCTTTTCCAAGTTTGCTAGCTTCGACGGATGTCGCCAGGTTCTTGATCTCCGTTTCCTTGATGTTGGTATCGTTATCGTCGAACCAATAGCGGATGGCTGTGACATTAGGAGTAGTTGTGGAACTAAGTTTCATGAACATCTTAGAGACAGGAACGCCTGCATTGCCAACGTTATCAACAGTCTGGTAATGCAAAGTGTGAATGCCTTCCGTCAGTGCTGAGGCGTCAACGATTTGCACATCAGTGCTGTAAGCCTTATCCATGGCCCCGCTCTTTCCGTCATCGAACCAGTATCGAAGCTTTGTAGCCGTCAACTTCGCTCCGACCTTGATAAACAGCATTGAGGCAGGAATACCTGCGATATTCTTGCTGTCGACAATCTGAAAATGTAGGACATGAACACCTTCCACGAGGTCAGGGACATTGAAAGCGTAAGTATTGCTTGCGTCTATCGATAAACTGTAACTGGAAATGTTGTCATCGAACCAGAAACGTAGTGACTGGGCTGTAGTAGCCTCAGGCATTCCTGACAGGTCGATCTCTGGGTATGTCTGCCCCCTAGCACCTATACAAAGACAGGAGAGCAGTATAGTGAGAAATAGATACTTTCGCATAAGCATTAAAAATCATTTAGTGAAATACACGGCATTTGACCTAATTATTTAGGATTGCTCACAATGACCTTCACATTATTAAGCCCTCCATCTTCGTCCGTCTGAGAGTCTGCAGTCAATGAGGTAATAATTGGATAAGAAGGCGTCGGATTATAGGGCTTCATACCGCCATAGATTCCTACCTCTGTTCCGTCAGCACCTTTGAAACTCTCCTTTGCTTCGTCAGTCAGTTCAAAAGTTTCTACATTATTAATAATACCTTGGGCATCATAAACACAGTTTATGCATCCGTTATGAAAGATGTTACCATAATATCGCCCATTCACACGGGTACTTACGCAGTTTACGGCCTGACATGTTTCAGACAGAGCTGATTCAGGGGATCCATATGGCGCAGAAAGAATACAATTGTAGAGTTGAGCATTATCAAACCTACCACTACCTACATAAGTATATAGTACACAATTTGTGGCTGTTACGGTGGCAGTCTCAGTTCGGCTGATGTCACCAGAGAAACTGTTAACTAAGAACACGGAACTTGTACCTTTGACACCAACCCCGTCGAGTACTTTGCAATTAACAATTGTGATATTCTTGACAGCATCCGTTTCATCGTACCCAGCAATTTGCTGAATCTGGTTTTTTACGAAACATGGGCTATTGAATGATCCTTTTAAGGTTACCTTATTTTGGCATGTAATGCCCTCCATCGTTAATTGCCTGGTATCTGTCGATGGGATTTCTATGGAAAATTCGCCATTGATATAAGTTGGACTCTCGATATCAATACCCGCACCACGGAGGGTGATGGCCTTATCGATATTGGCAGCCCCGAAGATGCCTTCCGAGAGGTTGATGATGTCGCCGCTTTCTGCTGCATCTACTGCATCTTTCAGGGCCGTGACACCATAAAAATACTTAATGGTAGTGCCGTGACTCAGGGAGGCTACCAATGCGTTTTGTGCGAAACTTGTGGTTGCAAACATGATGCTCACCACGGTTAATAGTAATTTCTTCATAATGCGTTAGTTTTTTTATTAATATGATTTGTTTGGTGCAAAGATAGGAAATAAGTACGAGAATCGACTTACAATACAACACTTTTGACTAACAGAACGTGTTTTGTAAGTCGATTTTCTTTAATAGCGCAACAGAATCTGAAGTTACAACCCTTTGTCCTTCCACTCCTTGGGCGTCATGCCTGTGAGGGCCTTGAAGGTGCGGAAGAAGGAGGTTTCGTTGGCAAAGCCTGACTCTACATAGATGTCAGATAGTTTTCTGCCGGGGTGCTGGCGGATGATGCGCTTGGCGTGTTCCGTGCGGAAAGCGTTGATATACTGATTGAATGAACAGCCTGCCTGTGAGTTGATGCAGTCGGAGACAGCCCGCCTGTTGCTGCCGACGGCATTGGCGAGGTCGGAAAGTTTCAGTTCGCTGTTCTTGTATAGTTTCTGGCTCTCCATGATGCTGTTGATGTGCTGCATCAGGTGAGGAACGTCTTCTTCTGCGGTCTCTTGTGTTGCAATGGGTTCTGGAGTGGCTGATGTCGGTTTTTGCTTTCTCCAGCGGATGGCCCATAGAATGGCTGCCAGTACGACGATGCCCAATAATATCCATGTCCAAAAACTTTTGCTGCTGCTAGCGACTTCGGGTTCTCCACCCACACGGAGCAGCCAGACGGCATCGGAGGGCGTGTAGTTGCTGCTCCCTGTCAGACCTCCGGCTATCAGCAGATTGCCCTCAGGAGTCAGGAGTGGTGTGCTGTTGGGCACCACTTCTAGTGGTTGGGTATAGTAGAGCGTCATGGGTGCTCCGCCGTTGGTTGATGTCTGGTCATAGTCGATACAGAGCACGTATAGCGGGTTCTTCTCTGGGGCTGCATGATAGTTTGTACTGATGCCGAGAAGATAAGCACGAAGGGCCTGGCGGTCGACGATGACGTTGGTGAAGTATTCGATGGCGTCTCCCTGACAGGACAATGGAATAGGACAGACGGTGGACAAAAGGCTGAAATCTGTGTCGCTGACACGAGCAATAGCCACCTGGCCAGTGCTGTCTTGTACGGGCATCAGATAGGTATAGTCGCCTTCTGCTTCGTCACCGATGAAGCTCATGGCATCGTCGTGGGTGCTGATCTTCAATGGCTGCCATGATTGGAAGAGGGGGATATGCAGGGTGTCGCCTTTCAGACGGTCTGCGAATGTGCTGTGGATGGTGTCGCCCTTGATGTCGTTGCTGCCAATGATGAGGGCATCACCATCAGCCATACGGAAGATGTAGGGTGTACTGCGTTCGGCTGTTACGTCTTTAACATACGAGAAACTGCTCTTCCCTTTGTAGTCTCCACTGCTGCTTTGAACTTCGTGGAAGATCTCTATACCGTCCTTTTGATACCAGTTGCCGGCGATAACCACCTGTCCACTGTCGAGTTCCAAGGCTGAGGCCCAGACACGCTTTTGGTGCATATTGCCAAAGCCTCTGAAAGTGTGAGTCTGCGGATCATAAAGTTCGGCAGTGTAAGTCTGGCCGATACCTGTGGGCTGCTCACATCCTCCGGCAAGAAGGACCTTACCCGACTTGAGCACCACGGAGAGACCGAAGTCATGGGTGTAGGTCATTGGCATGGTGTGCCACTTGCCGTCTTTGAGGTATTCCGCTGTTGGCGTGGGCACAAAGCCGTTAGTGTGGCCTCCAGCCACCGTCAGCTCACCATTCTTGCCTTGCAAGCGTCCTTCGGCCGAACGGGCATAGAACAGCGCATGTCCGGCACGGGGGATGTTGAGGTCTGGCAACCGCTCTGTCTCAAGTTTGATAACAGGGCATGCTTCTTGCTGTTGTGCCACCACAGGCAGCACAGACATCATCATCACCAATATGAGCGGCAACCATTTTTTCACCTTTTCACCCTTTCACCTTTTCCCTTCTTTTCACCTTTCCTTAGAAAGCAGAGGCTTTCAGCCTGAGGCCAGCCGTCTCGTCAATGCCGAACATAAGGTTCATATTCTGCACGGCCTGGCCTACGGCGCCCTTCAGGAGGTTGTCGATGGCGGAGGTGACGAGCAACTTCTGTCCGTACTTCTCGACATGCACCAGTGCCTTGTTGGTGTTCACCACCTGCTTCAGGTCAATGGCCTTGTCGCTATAGTGGGTGAAGGCGGCATCAGCATAGAAGTCCTTATAGGCCTCGATGACATCCTCCACAGGGGCAGGGGTCTTGATGACGGCTGTGCAGAAAATGCCACGGGCAAAGTCGCCACGGTAGGGGATGAAGTCGATGTCGGCATCGAGATAGCCCTGCACCTGCTTCAGACTCTGTCGGATCTCGGTGATGTGCTGATGCTGGAAGGGCTTGTAGATGCTCAGGTTGTTGTTGCGCCATGAGAAGTGGGTGGTGGCACCTGGCTTCTGGCCGGCTCCCGTAGAACCTGTGATGGCGTTGACTGCCACGTCTTCTTTTAATATATTAAGGTAAGCGGCAGGCAACAAGGCTACCTGAATGCAGGTTGCAAAGCATCCGGGGTTGGCCACATGCTGTGCTTCCTGGATAGCCTCCTTGTTAATCTCTGGCAGGCCATAGACGTAGTCGTGGTCGCCTCTGATTCGGAAGTCCTGTGCCAGATCGATGATCTTCACATGGCTGGGGATGGTATGCTCCTTGAGGAACTGTTCGCTCTTCCCATGACCAAAGCAGAAGAAGACTACGTCGACATCTTCGAATGGCATCTGGTTAGTAAACCTCAGGTCGGTGTCGCCGATGAGTCCTTCATGCACGTCGCTTATAAAATTGCCAGCATTACTCTCGCTATTGGCGAAGACAATCTCTGCCTTGGGGTGGTTCAGCAGCAGGCGAATGAGTTCTCCGCCCGTGTATCCTGCCGCACCTAATATTCCTACTTTCATACAGAGTAACTTTTTGAGACATAGTAACAGATTAACATATTCTTAGCAGAAAAACTATCAATCTATTCTTGTAAAAACTTGTTAATGTGTTACAATGTCTTTAAATAAATACTATGTCTTATCTTTTCTCGTTTTTGTGGATTCCATAATAGACTCTCAGCGGAGTGCTGGAAACCTTGATGAAGCCTTTGGCCTCGTCGGCAGTCCAGCCAGTCTGCGTCTCACCGTACTCGCCCAATTTCGACTTCGTCAGGTCGTTGGCAGAGTCGATGCCCACGGTCTCAAAACTATAAGGGCGGAGTTTCAAAATAGCCGTACCTGTAACGTTGCGCTGAGAAGAGGTCAGCATGGCCTCAATGTCAGGCATCACAGGCTCCAGATACTGGCTCTCGTGGAGGAACATGCCGTACCAATTGGCCACTTGATCCTTCCAATACTGCTGCCACTTAGAGAGTGTCGACTTCTCCAACAGACGGTGGGCCTCGATAATCAGTTTTGGTGCGGCGGCTTCGAAGCCCACACGACCCTTGATGCCGATGATGGTGTCGCCCACATTGGCGTCGCGGCCAATGGCGTAGGAGGCTCCGATCTCCTCGATCTTCTGGATGGCCTTCACCTTATCGTCAAACTTCTCACCATTCACACCAACAATCTCGCCCTTATCGAACTCGATCTTCAACAACGACTCCTGCTCCTTGGCTGTGACATGCTTCAGGTAAGCCTCCTCAGGCAGCCCCTGTGTGGGATCGAGCAGTTCACCACCGCAGATGCTGGTGCCCCAGATGCCGACATTGTATGAATACTTCAGTTTGGTGAAGTCGGCGAAGAAACCGTGCTCATTCAGATAGTCCACTTCTTCCTTACGTGTCAGTTTCTTGTCACGTGTCAAAGTGATGATCTCCACACCTGGAGCCATCACGAGGAAGGTCATGTCGAAGCGGATCTGGTCGTTGCCTGCTCCAGTAGAACCGTGTGCAATGGCATCGGCACCGATCTCCTTGGCATAGCGGGCGATGGCGATGGCCTGGAAGATGCGCTCGGAACTGACGCTGATGGGGTAGCAGTTGTTACGGAGCACGTTGCCGAAGATCATGTATTTCAGCGACTTCTCGTAATACTCGTGGGTCACGTCGAGGGTGACATATTTCACGGCGCCCAACTTGTAGGCGTTCTCCTCGTTAGTCTTCAACTGTTCTGCGCTGAATCCGCCGGTATTGGCGCAGGCTGCATACACATCCCAACCGTCCTGGGTCAGTTTCATCACGGTGTAACTGGTGTCAAGCCCACCAGAAAAGGCTACTACAACTTTCTTGTTCATATTTATTTTTTTTGTATAGGAAAGAAATTGGAATTATTAGAATAATTTTGGCCAGAAATTATTAGAATAATATAATGATGATCTTATTAATTCAATTTGTGGGTTAATTATTCTAATTATTTTAATTTCTTTCCTAAATAGTTTTTTTTTATTTATTCTTTCCGTCAATTTTGTTAATACGCTCAATGACCTCATCGGGTATCTTGGCAGGCAGATGCTCCGTCGGATCGTAGAGCATAGCCGTGCAGATACAGTACTTGCGGCCTGTTCGATGGAGCACGTCTACATTTACACAACCCTCACAACCTTTCCAGAATGCCTCGTCCTCTGTGAGGTCGGCGAAGGTCACGGGCTGGTAACCCAAGGCTGTGTTCATCGCCATTACGGCAGCACCACTCGTCAGTGAGAAGATCTTGGCATGCGGCCAACGGGTACGGGCCAGGGTAAAGGTCATGTCCTTGATGCGCTTGGCTACATGGTGCCCCCTGAAGTCGGGATGCACAATCAGTCCCGAGGTGGTCACATATTGCTGGTTCTCCCACGTCTCGATGTAACTGAAACCGGCAAAACGGCCGTCTTTCGTCAGGGCAATCACCGCCTTGGCCTCCAGCATCTTCTTCGTCAGGTATTCGTGTGTTCGCTTGGCAATGCCGGTGCCACGTACCTTGGCTGCCTCGGCTATCGTGTCGAGGATGGTGTCGACGTACTGCTCATGCTCAGGACCCGCCACCAAAACTTCTATTTCTATTTCTTGTTCCATATTATAAAGTAATCACTTATACCTTAATTCACCTCATATTCGGCACGATGTCGCTCAGGGCTTCCACCACTTCCTGATGCCTGATGCCCTCCTTGATGACGATGAAGATCGTGTCGTCGCCAGCGATGGTACCGATGATCTGGGGCACATCACTGTTGTCAATGTTCCAGGCGATGCTGCTGGCATAACCGGGACGGGTCTTGATGACACCCATATTACCGGAGAAGTTGATGCTGACGAAGCCGGGTACTTGCATCATCTCACGGATATTGCTCGGTGTCGACACTCGCTTGTACATCGTGTCGTTAGGCAATACATATATGTAATTACCACCCATAGTCGCTGCCTTAGCAACTTTCAATTGCTTCAGGTCACGGCTTAATGTCGCCTGTGTCAGTTTGAAGCCCTCTTTCTGTAAAGCGTTCAACAACTCGTCCTGACTGCCAAGTTGCTGGCTCGAGATGATGAGACGCAGGGCCTCTAACCGGTTGTTCTTTACTTTCATGTTGGTATATTTATTCAGAAAACGGATGCAAAATTAGATAAAATTCTGCATCCGACCAAATATTTCTGCATATTTTTGCAGAAAATCTATCTATTCATATCGAATCCGACTCTGACACCTTCGTACTTCTTGCTGATTTCACTGACGGTCTCCAGATTTTGGTTACCACTCAGCGTGGCCAGCGTCTGTAACAGCGAGAGCAGTTTCTTGCCCTCAAACAGGATGGAGATGCCACTCATCTCACGCTTTGTATAGCAATTCACGCTCAGCAGCATTCCCTTCAACGTGATCTTCTGAGTGGCTTCGTCGAAGGTGTATCTGCCGTTGAATGGCGTGCCGCAGATTTTTGAACTGAACGTACCGTCCTGATTGAAACTGATCACGGTGTTGTTGGCAGAGACTCCCACCTGCTGGTAATAGGGCAACAGTTTCTCTTCAATCTGCACGGCAGCCACCTCACCACCGGCCTTGTATAGCAGGTTCTTGCTGGTGAAAGCGCAGCCAGGACCCTTATACTTCCAGTCGCCAATCAGTCCCTGGGGGGTAACTTTGTCGAGGCCGATGACACTCGTGATGGCGTTTGTGATGCCCGTACCATTGCTCATGGCGCCTAGTACCTGACCCATATTCGCACAACTGACCAGTGCCAGACAGGTCAGACATGCTAATGCAATTTTGATCTTTTTCATATGCTTTTGTTTTTGATGTTAATAAAACCGCTGCGAAGGTACGAACTTTTCCGCCAATAATCACCGTTTTATCAGAAATTAACGTCTTTCCCCTCCCTACTACCCCTACTATCCCTAATTACCCCTAACCCTCCCTACCATCCCTGCCTTCTTCTCTCCCTATTATATATTAATAATGTGTAGCCTCCTTTTGACCTTGATTTTAGTCAAGAGTGATTGCGATTTTGCATAAAACATGAAAAAATCTCCGGAAAAGTTTTGCTGTTTCGGAAAAAGTGTGTACCTTTGCACCCGCTAAACGAGAAGCGCTTCCCGTGAGGCATCAGAAGGAGTTCTTTGAAAGATTTACATAGACAGAAGTAGTACAAGAAGCGAGTGCCTTATAATATGATTTGTACAGGCACTTGGGTAGAAGAAAC
>ONPM01000190.1 GCA_900319715.1 uncultured Prevotella sp. | reverse complement strand
GATACTGGAGTGTTGCATGGCCCTGGGAGCGATGTTTGCCATCATCATGGCGGCGGGCATGGCGTATAAGATGATGACGAAGGGCGAGCCGTTCGACGTGCTGAAGGTGCTACGGGTACTGGCCATTGCCATTGTGATGTTCTGGTGGTATCCTCATGGAGGCAGCGGGGCATCGGTTTTGGGCGTGCTGGCCTATATTCCAAACTGTATCGGCTCTTATACGCATGACCTTTATGAGATAGAGGCGGCGCAGGTACAACAGAAATTTGATAACCTGCATGAGCCTTTGAAACAGCGTCAGGACAGCATCGACCACTATATGGCGATAGCGAAGGTGACCGTGGACGGAATGCAGAAGGCTGGAGTCTCGGACATCACGCAGTATGTGGGCTACCAGACACTGACGGACTCGGAGAAGAAAGCCTGTAAGTTCTATCTGCAAAGTACCTATACGGGTCTGATGATAGGACTGGATAAGATAATCATGCTACTGTCGCTTGTGGTGTTCCGCATTGGCTGGTGGGGGACAATCTTCTGTCAGCAGATCTTGTTGGGCATGCTGACTATTTTCGGGCCGCTGCAATGGGCCTTTTCGTTATTGCCGAAATGGGAGGGAGCCTGGGCGAAGTGGATTACGAGGTATCTCACTGTGCATTTCTACGGTGCAATGCTCTATTTCGTGGGATTCTATCTGCAGGCGATACTCGACGGAGGATTCTCAGGGTATTTGCAGAACTCTTTCATGACGGCGGGTTATCTGTTGGTAGCTTCGTTGGTGGCCTTGAAGTGCCTGAACCTCGTGCCGGACTTGGCAGCGTGGATGATACCAGAGGGCGACACGGCTTTCTCGACAAGAAACTTCGGCGAGGGCGTGGCCAGTCAAGCAAAGACAAGTGCAATGTCAGTAATGCGATAAAAGTAAGTTAAAGATATGGTAATAAAGAATCTGGAGAATAAGATTAAGTTGGTGATGATAGTGAGTTGCCTGTTCATGGTGGGCTGCATCATCATCTCGCTGGGGGCCATCTTTACCGCCAAAGGCATGGTGGACGATGCCCACAAAAAAGTGTATGTGTTGGACGGCAATGTGCCTATCCTGGTGCAGCGCACAACGATGGATGAGACGCTCGACGTGGAAGCCAAGAGTCATGTGGAACTGTTCCACCACCTCTTCTTCACCCTCGCGCCTGATGACAAGTACATCAACTATACGATGGAGAAGGCCATGTATCTGGTCGATGAGACAGGACTGGCTCAGTATAATGCCCTGAAGGAAAAAGGCTTTTATAACAACATCATGGGTACGAGTGCTGTATTCTCAATCTTCTGCGACAGTATCAAGTTCGACAAGCAGCAGATGACCTTCACCTATTATGGCCGTCAGCGCATCGAGCGACGTACAAACATCCTGATGAGAAAGCTCGTAACAGCTGGAGAACTGAAACGTGTGCCGAGAACTGAGAATAATCCTCACGGACTGTTGATAACAAACTGGCGAACCCTCCTGAATCAAGATCTGGAGCAGAAACAAAAAACCATTTATTAAGCTATGGGTTGGAAGAGATTGATAGTAGGAGAGCCGATGCCGGACAAGAACGATCCGAAGTATAAGGAGCGTTATGAGCGCGAGGTGGAAGCAGGCAAAAGGTTTGCCGACAAGTGCGGCATCAGCTGGGGAGCTAAACGGCTGCAGGAGGTCGGTCAGGAACATAAGATGGCATTTCTGGCTATCGTGTTCGGATTCGTGATGGTGTGCTTTATGATGAATGTGTTCTATCTGATGGATGTCATGCAACATCAGGGGCAGATAAAGGCGACAGCCATCGAGCGTGTTGACAGTGCGATGCAGTCGAAAGGTCACCACATAGTAGTAAACAAAGTAAAGTGAAGATATGAAGAAGATTAATTTCAAACAACCGAAGTACGTCATTCCGACATTGGTTTATATCGGGTCGCTGGTGATACCCTATCTATTCATGGAGGTATTCGATGTAGAGATAGAGGTGGCAGTAAGCGAAAGAACATGCGCGATGCGTTTGGTGAGATTACTGACCGCAGTGCCGTGCAGGACTTTACGGAGAATCAGGACACCGTGAATAAGAAGGAAGATTTTGAGTCGAAGTATTCTGAGGAGGAGTTGCGTCTGTTGGATGCACAGGCCCAGGAGCAGGCAAGAATCAAGAACCTTCAGGACTTGAATAACCGAATTGCACAGTCAGCCAAGAAGGGTGAGAGCATGAGTAGCGACGATTATGTGGTGCCAATGACAGACGAAGAGCGTGCCAAGGCATTGGCGATGCGTCGTCAGGGCATGATGGCAGAACTCGACCGTGACTTAAATAATATC
>ONPM01000094.1 GCA_900319715.1 uncultured Prevotella sp. | reverse complement strand
CACCACTTGGTGTTGAAACTGGGCTCCCAGACCTATTTCCTTCTGTCGAAGGCCAGCCTGGATGCGGGAAAGCCGTTTGCCAACCAAAGCGTCTTCCAGTTTGCTGTCGAAGGCATCTACGAAGGCCATACCCTGTTGCAGGCTTTCGACGACTGGCAAGACAACGCGCCAGAGTATCTGACCTACTTCCAACTCGACTAATGCCTTCCCCCGGAAAAATGAAACAGAAATATGCAGTAGTTCTCCTGTTCATCCTGATTTGTGCATCGGGGTTGACGAGTTTTGGCAGTTATCGGGCCACCGAAAAAGTTGTGGCAGAGGATATGTCATGTGCGCTGACGAAGGCGCTGGCTGAACAACAGAGCGACATGATCAGCACAGATACCATTCGTACGTTCAACAGTTATCTGAAACTGGAGCAATTGAGAGGCCATGCAGTATTGGCTGTGACCACCCGACAGAACGGACTTCGCTGCGAGGCCAGGTGCTCTGCGGCTACCATCTTCGCGCTGTCAGACCAGCGGCCAGCCTCCATCTTATGGACAATGACGCTGCTTTGGGGTCTCTGCTGTTTCTGGCGGTATTGCAGACAGGTGCCGCTCATGGCATTCGGCGGCTTGGCCTATTCTGAGGCTGAAGGCCGATTCTATGACGCGAAGGGTCAGCAGGTCAGACTGACGCCCATGCAACAGCAATTGATGGAAATGTTCTTCCGCAGCGAGTCGCATCAACTCTCGAAAACAGAGATCTGCGATGCCCTCTGGCCCAAGAAAGACGATGCCAACGATACCCTCTACACCCTGATTCGTCGTCTGAAGCCCATCATCGAAGCGCATTCCAACCTTATGATAGAGTCAGACAGAGGCCGTGCTTACGAATTGAAAACCAAATAGTTAGCCGCCTGTCAGCAAATTGTCAGACAAATGTCAGACAAATAATTCGTTTGCCCAAGAATCTCTTCATACCTTTGCCGTCGAAAAAACGGCAAGCGTATGATACAACAAACCGCCCGGCTTTGCCTTGCTCGGCAAAGAACATTTCAGAAACTTAACACCATTGTGGCATGGATTGTTTTCACCATTGCCGCTGTGGTGTATGGTATGACTGTAGAGCCAACAGCCAGTTTGTGGGATTGTCCCGAATTTATTGCGTGTGGGTATAAACTGGAGATAGGTCATCCGCCAGGGGCACCCATCTTTATGCTGGCCGCCAATCTCTTTTCGCAATTTGCCAGCGACACGTCGCAAGTAGCATTGATGGTCAACCTGCTCTCGGCACTACTGAGTGCAGGCTGCATCTTCTTCTTGTTCCTTACCATCACCCACCTTGCCAGAGAACTCATCTGCCCTGCTCTTGACGGTATGACTATGACACACGCCATCACCATTGAGACTTGTGGTGTGGTGGGTGCTTTGGCCTATACCTTCAGCGACACCTTCTGGTTTTCGGCTGTCGAGGCAGAGGTATACGCCTTTTCCAGTTTCCTGACGGCTCTGATGTTCTGGCTGATTCTGAAATGGAGTGACAATGCCGACGAGCCTCGCGCCGACAGGTGGATGATGCTGATAGCCTATATCACAGGCTTGTCCATAGGCGTTCATCTGCTTTGTCTGCTGTGCCTGCCTGCTATGTCGTTTGTGGTTTATTTCCGTAAGGCAAAGCGGGTGACGAAACAAGGATTGGTGAAGACGCTCCTGGCTGGTATCTTGCTGGTGGGCAGCATCCTCTATGGCCTCATACCAGGTGTGGTGACGATTGGCGGCTGGTCCGAGTTGCTGTTTACCAACGTCATGGGGTGTGCCTACAACACAGGACTCGTCTGCTATATCGTCCTGCTGACAGGAACGCTTATTACATTATATTATAAGGTGCAGCGGAGGGTGGTTAAACTATCATTAGCCTGTGTGCTGATGATATTGGCAGGCTATAGCAGTTATGGGGTAATCTTCATCAGGGCCAATGCCCGTCCACCGATGTGCGAGAATGCCCCTGACAACATCTTTTCCTTAGGCAGTTATCTGAACCGTGAGCAATATGGCAAGACGCCGCTTTTCTACGGTCCTGCTTATTGCAGCGAGTTAGACCGTGAGGCAAAGGGTGATTATCTGGTGCCGATACAGAAAGAAGGGAAAGCCATCTATCGTCCTGTGGCCGACTCTACGAAGCAGGCGTACGAAGTGGTGCGCCACGATATCGACTATGTGTATCAGAACAACATGTATTTCCCTCGTATGCATTCTGCACGGCACGCCCAGGCTTATGAGGATTGGCTGGGAGGCGTAGAGAAGAAGAATGGCATACCCACGATGGCTGAGAACCTGCGCTTCTTCCTGTCCTATCAAGTAAATTTCATGTATTGGCGCTATTTCCTATGGAACTTCGTAGGGCGGCAGAACAACATTCAGGGAAACGGGGAAGCAGAACACGGTAACTGGATAACAGGGTTCCGCTGGATCGACGACCTGTTGCTAGGCTGCGACACATCGAAGTTGCCCTCCGACTTGGCACAGAACAAAGGGCACAATGTGTTCTACGCCATGCCGCTGCTGCTCGGACTCCTGGGCATGTTATGGCAATGGCGCCAAGGGCGGGAGGGCAGACGGCAACTGCTCGTTGTCATGCTGCTGTTTGTGATGACGGGGCTGGCCATCGTGGTCTATCTCAACCAGACGCCGCTTCAGCCTCGTGAGCGCGACTATGCCTATGCAGGTTCCTTCTATGCCTTTGCCATCTGGATCGGACTTGGGGTGGGCGGTCTTGCCTCACGCTTCAAGTATCTTTCTGTCGCCAGCATCCTTATCCCCCTACAGATGGGCTCTCAGACGTGGGACGACCACGACCGCTCTGGCCGATATGCCTGTCGCGACTTCGGTGCCAACTATCTGGAGAGCATGCAGCGTGAGGACCATCCCATCATCTTTACTGACGGCGACAACGAAACGTTCCCACTCTGGTATAACCACGAGGTGGAAGGCCTGCGGACGGATACTCGCGACTGCAATCTGGAGTATCTGCAGACCGACTGGTATATCGACCAGATGAAGCGTCCTGCCTATGACTCTCCAGCCTTGCCCGTCGGTCTGAATCACGAGGATTACAAGGAAGGGCGTCTGGAGTATGTGCCCATAGATTTCGACAGTCTCACCATCGGCAATACTGTCATCTCGCTGGATGGAAAACAAGGCTTGTATAAGAACGAATTGATGGCGCTCGAGATACTGTCGCAGGCCAATTGGGAGCGTCCTGTCTACCTGTCTGTCAGTCTGGGGCCAAGCCATCTGACTTTTCTCCGCGATCATCTGGTGCTCGAAGGTCTTGCCTATCGGGTCAGCCCGACAGCCACAGGCCAGCAGGTTGACGTGGAGCGCCTCTACAACAACATCATGCACCGCTTTCGGTATGGCGGGCTTAACACAAAGGGTATCTATGTGGATGAGGACGTCAGACGTATGGCCAATGCTCATCAGTTGGTTATGGGTGTGCTTATCGACTCTCTCTTGCGACAAGGCGACCTCCATCGTGCGTTAACGGTATGTCAGAAATGGCAGAAGGAATTGCCGCCCGAGAATGTCCCTTATACCGATTCGGCACTGGCGATGGCCCGTTGTTATTATCTGGCCAGCCAACCAGAACAGGCCGATGAGATAGTCAGAAATCTGTTGAGACGCTCTGCCGAGTGGCTGTCGTGGATAGACACGATCACCCCCAGGCGACGTGCCGGCTCGTCGTATTCACAATATGAATGGGCGCAGACCCTGCAGAAGGCCCTTGCTGTGGCCGGACAATTCAACAGGACCGAATTGTCAAATCAATATATCCAGCCTTATGAACACTTTATCAAATAGAATCTTTATGGCCGCCTGTGCACTCATTGTTCTTGGATACATCCTGATGTCAGGCCCAGGCAGCACAGAGTCATCCTTCAATCCGGATATCTTTTCTACCCGCAGGATTGTCATTGCCCCAGCGCTATGCCTGGCTGGCTATCTGCTGATGATCGTTGGGATCATCAAAAAATGAGGGCATTCATCTCTCTTTGCAGATCTCGAGGAAGTACTGATGGAGCCGCGTGTCGGGATCGAGTTCGGGATGGAAGGCGGTGGCTAACTGACTGCCCTGGCGGGCGGCGACGATATGGCCGCCGACGGTGGCGATGGGCTGGCAGCGGTCTGAAAGGATGCGCTCGATGTATGGGGCACGGATGAAGGTCATCGGCACCTCAGGGCCGACAGCCGCGACGCTGCCTGTGGTGTGGAAACTGCCCAACTGCCGCCCGTAGGCGTTGCGGAGCACCCGGATGTGCATCGTGGCCAGACGCCCCTCGGAGAGCAGGATCATGCCGGCACAGGTGCCAAAGACGGGCAGACCGCTGGCAATGCTCTCACGGACAGGCTCAAGGAGCCCCAGTTGCGAGAGCAGGCGCATCTGCACCGTACTCTCGCCGCCAGGCAGTATGAGACCGTCTTTGGGTTGCTGCCAGTCGCTCAGTTGGCGTATCTCAAAGGGTTCGGCTCCAAGTTGCTGCAGCCGACGCTCGTGTTCGATGAATGCCCCTTGCAGGGCTAATACTGCGATTCTCATTCTTCACCTTTTCACTTTTTCACCTTTTCACCTTTTTCACTTTCCCCTTTCTGCCATGAGGAGTTCGATCTCCTGTTCGTTGATGCCCACCATCGCCTCGCCCAGGTCTTCGGAGAGTGTGGCGAGCATCCGGGCATCCTGATAGTTGGTGACGGCCTGCACGATGGCGGCGGCGCGCTTGGCGGGATGGCCGCTCTTGAAGATGCCGCTGCCCACGAACACTCCCTCGGCCCCCAGCAGCATCATCAGGGCTGCATCGGCGGGGGTGGCCACACCGCCTGCGGCGAAGTTGACCACCGGCAGCCGGCCTTGATCGTGCACAAACCGCACCAGGTCGTAAGGTGCCTGCAACTGTTTGGCGGCCTCGAAGAGTTCATCCTCGCTCATAGATGCCAGTCGGCGTATCTCGCTCTGCATCAGTCGCAGGTGGCTCACGGCCTGCACCACGTCGCCCGTGCCGGGCTCTCCCTTGGTGCGGATCATCGTGGCACCCTCGGCGATACGTCGCAGGGCCTCGCCCAGGTTCCTGGCACCGCAGACGAAAGGCACGTCGAACTTGGTCTTGTCGATGTGGTAGATGTTGTCTGCAGGACTGAGCACCTCGCTCTCGTCGATGTAGTCGATCTCGATGGCCTGCAGGATCTGGGCCTCGGCGATATGTCCGATGCGGCATTTGGCCATCACGGGGATGCTCACCGCCTGCTGGATGCCGCGGATCATCTTAGGGTCGCTCATCCTCGACACTCCGCCAGCGGCACGGATGTCGGCGGGAATCCTCTCCAGCGCCATCACGGCACAGGCGCCGGCATCTTCGGCGATACGGGCCTGCTCGGGGGTGGTCACGTCCATAATCACACCGCCCTTCAGCATCTGGGCCAGTTGGCGGTTCAAGTCTTGTCTTGTGTTTGTCTCCATTGTCGTTTTATTGTTTGGTTGATGAAATCGGCTGCAAAGTAACAACAAACGTGGGACAATACGTCACGGGGTTCCCGTTCTGATAAACAAAAACTCAAAATGGGTAAATGTGCTTCTACTTGCGAATGTCGCTGGGAGCCTGTCCCCGCTGATTCTTATAATAGCGCGACAGATGGGCCTGCGAGGAGAATCCGAGCAGACGGGCTATCTCCTTGAGGGGCTTGTTGGTGGTGGTGAGCAGGCGGGTGATCTCGTCTGTGATGCGCTGGTCGATCATGGACTTGGGCGAACGGTGGGCGACGTGGCGGGTGACCTGTGCCAGATAACGGGGGCTGACGCCTAACTGCCCGGCATAGAAGGCCACGTCGCTGTAACGATGGTGGAACCTGTCGATGGCATTGAGGAAGAGGTTGTAGAGTTCGCCGCTGCGGCTGTTGTCGTCGGTATAGCCTTTCGGAGACAGACTCAGATAACTGCGGGCATGCAGCATGGCCTCGTTGAGGCTCTCGCCGCTGCAGAGATAGAAGGCCAGGGCTGCCGACAACTGGTTAGCGTGGCCATGCTGTCTGACGGCCATGGGCAGGTCTGACGGCTCAAGTACGACGGTGCAGAGGGGGATGAGCAGCGACTGGATGGCCTGATACACCTGAGGCGCTACGAGCAGTTCGCCGCGGGTGGAGTGGAGCACAGGGGCATAGATGATATGCCGGGGATGATACTTCCGCATCAGTTCTGCCACCGCCTGCACCACATCGATGCGGCGGAGCAGACCGATCTTGACCACTTGCGGCTGCAGGTCGTTGAGGATCGCCTCTATCTGTTCGCGGACGGTAGCGGCTGGCAGGTCGTAGAACTCCTGGATGCCGAGGGTGTTCTGTACGGTGATGGAGGTAATGGCAGAAGTGGCCTGCCCGCCTAACTCGCTGATACAGCGGATATCAGCCTGCACCCCGGAGCCGCCAGTGCCGTCGGAGCCCGTGATGGTCAGTATCGTCAGCCTGTTGTTCATCGATACACTTGGTTAAATCCGGTGCAAAGATAAGTGAAAACTATGAAATATCCAAAAAAAAGAGCGATAAGTATGGATTGTTTGAGAATAAATGATTAACTTTGCGGCATGAAAAGGAACTTAACCATTGTGATGCTTCTCTTGCTGGCCCTGACGACCTGGGCACAGGGAAGCGCTGCGCTCGACCAACTGAAGGGCGACCCGAGAAAATCGTACGGCACGGACTATCCGTACTCGTTTGCTAACCGTCAACTGACAAAGGCGCCGAAGGGCTACAAGCCGTTCTACATCAGCCACTACGGCCGTCACGGCTCGCGCTACTACTGGAACGCGATGCTCTATCAGGAGTTGGCCAACCTGCTGACGAAGGCACACGAGCGTGGACAACTGACGGCGGCTGGTGAGGCCTTCTTCGGGAAGTTCATGGCAGCCAGGGAGGAACTGCAGACGGGCGTGAGCGAACTCTCCGACCTCGGCTGGCAGCAGCACCAGTTTATCGCCCGGACGATGTATAACAACTTCCCCGAGGTGTTCAAGAAAGGCGGCAACGTGCTGGCCATCGCCTCGCTGTCAGGGCGCTGTGTGCTCAGCATGTCGTCGTTCTGTCAGGAACTCGTGCAATGCAATCCTGCTATCGAGATCCGCGAGCAGTCGTCGCGCTTCACACTCGACGGGGTGGTGCCCAGCGACCGCCAGAATCCGAAGAAGCGCCAGTTCCCGAAGGCCACGCCGCGCTGGGAGAAGAATAAGGATAAGTTCCCGACAGACGAGTCGTTGCGTGACATCATCGTCAAGCGCACCTTCACCAGCACAGACTCCCTGCCTGGCAACCTTCACCATATTGGCAGCAACCTGATCAACCTCTACACCTCGCTGCCAAGTATCGGCCACGAGGGGATGATGGACGGGCTTGTCAGCGACGAGGAGATCGCTGCCCAGTGGGAGCAGTCGAACCTCGGGTCTTACTCCTGGGTGTTCGAACCGCAGAATGAGATGATCCCCATCCTTCAGGACATCATTGCCAAGGCTTCTGCCGTACTTGATGGCAGCAGCGACCACATCGCCGACCTCCGCTTCGGGCACGATACCTGTCTTGGCCCTCTGACGGTACTCATGGGCATCAACGGGGCAGACAAGGACCCCGAGGACCCGTATGAGGTGAAGAACTGTTATCAGAACTGGCAGACGGGTAAGGCCTCCAACATCCAACTGGTGTTCTATCGCAGCAAGAAGGCCCCTGACGACGTCCTCGTGAAGTGCCTGCTGAATGGCCAGGAGGCTAAGTTGCCTGTGCCTACCGACTGCTATCCTTATTATAAGTGGACGGACTTCAAACAGTACTACACATCCAAAATAGCAGCGGTAAAGACTAATTGATGTTTAAGAAGAAAAAGAATGAATGCAACAGGCGATTATATGTACGGGCTGGCAGAGAGGCTGTTCCCCATCTGCCGCAGCATCACGGGCAACGGCTTCCGTCAGTCGCTCGAGATGATCCGTGAGCAGGTGCCCGAGATGAAGGTCTTCGAGGTGCCCTCAGGCACAGAGGTGTTTGACTGGACGGTGCCCCGTGAGTGGAATATCCGAGGGGGATGGATCAAGAACATGCAGGGCGAGACCATCATCGACTTCCGCGATTGTAACCTGCATGTGCTAGGCTATTCCGTGCCTGTGCATCAGACGGTGAGTCGTGAGGAGTTGCTCGAACATGTCTACACCCAGCCCGAGCAGCCCGACTGGATTCCCTACGTCACCTCTTATTACAAGGAGCGCTGGGGCTTCTGCATGTCTGAGCGTCAGAAGCAGCAGTTGACTGACGAGGAGTACGAGGTGTGCATCGACAGCACGCTTGAGGACGGCTCACTCACCTATGGCGAACTCATCGTGCCTGGCGAGACCGACGAGGAGATCTTCTTCTCCACCTACCTCTGCCACCCCTCGATGGCGAACAACGAACTCTCCGGTCCCTGCCTGATGACGGCCCTCATCCGCTACGTGCAGAGCCTCGCAAGCCGCCGTTATACCTATCGTTTCATCATCGTGCCCGAGACCATCGGCTCCATCACCTACCTGAGCCGTCCATCCGCCTCTGGGCGCTCCCAAGCCACGAACCTCACGGAGATGCAGCAGCACGTCAAGGCGGGCTTCGTACTGAGTTGCGTGGGCGACGACCGCACCTATTCGATGGTCAGCACCAAATACGAGGATACGCTGGCCGACCGCGTATTGCAGAACGTGCTCCGCTACCACTATCCCGACTATATCCGCTACTCGTTCATGAAGCGGGCCTCCGATGAGCGCCAGTATGGCTCCGCTGGGGTCGGACTGCCCGTGTGCGCCTTCTGCCGCAGCAAGTATCACGAGTATCCGGAGTACCACACCTCTGCCGACGATATGACGCTCATCAGTCCCGAGGGCCTGCAGGGCTCCTACGACGTGATGGTGAAGGTTGTCAACGCCCTCGAGCACAATCGCTACTATAGGATGACCGTTCCCTGCGAGCCCCAGTTGGGCAAGCGCGGCCTCTATCCCACCATCAGCCAGAAGGGCACCTATGCCGCCTTCCGCGCCATGCAGCACTTCACCGCCTATGCCGACGGGCGCAACGACCTCATCGCCATCAGCGACATCATCGGAACCCCTGTCGACCAACTCATCCCCATCGTCCGGAAACTTCAGGAACATCAACTCATCACCGTATGACACTCAAAGATTTCCTTTCACAGAACGACCGTTTCGCAGCCAATAGCGGTTGCCGTCTCACAGACATTCATGAAGGCCATGCCACGGCCGAACTGACGGTCACCGCCGAGCATCTCAATGCCGGAGGCGTCTGTCAGGGCGGCGTCTATTTCACGTTGGCCGACATTGCGCTGGCCGCCGTCATGAACAGCCATCAGGGACTTACCTTCGGCATCGAGAACAACATCATGTTCCTCCATAGCGCCAAGGCTGGCGACACGCTTACCGCCGAGGCTACCGAGGTGTATAACCATCACAAGATCCCCTACGTCGAGGTGCGCATCACCAACCAGCACGGCGACCTCTGCTGCGTCGTCACGGGCCTTGCCTACCGCAAGGATGCCACCCTGCCCGTCGAAGGCCTGATGTAGTCAACCTTGTGTGCCAGGATGGCAGCAGGTTAATCTGAGGGTGGAACGTTTTTTACGGTGATGAATGCCGTCATGCCTGGTGACAGATGGGGGTGTGGCTCCAGTGTGGCTTCAACGTGCACCATGCCATTGTCGTCAACCGCACCGACGGCTGAAATCGTAGCAGGATGCTGCTCTGAGGGGAATGCAACGGTAGAGACGGTGAGAATGGCTCCATCCCAATATCTTGGCACT
>ONPM01000042.1 GCA_900319715.1 uncultured Prevotella sp. | reverse complement strand
TTCCTGCTTGACAAGCAGGGCATTGCCAATCCTTTGATGGTCCAAAGTCTCGAAAAGGGGCGGAGGGATGAAGTGCTTAGGTCTACGAAGGCATTCGGAACTGGTATCCGTCAGCTTTCAAGACTGACAGGCGTATCGTTTGGTGTAATACAAAAATTATGAAGAATGAAAATGATCAATGGAACCGTCCCCCTGATCATGATCATGATCATGATCATGATCATGAGGAAAGGTCTCAGATATTTATTAATTATTTATATATGAATAAAGATAAATACATAAGAAGTGAGTCAGAGAATTGTACCCTGACGCAGAAAATAAAGAAACTATTAATGCTATGCATAGTGATACTTTCATTAAACACGAATGTATCAGCGCAGAAAGCTAAAGTAGTAGCCATAGCCGACAAATTAACAAGCGTTTCGTTATACGATAACGATGGCTGGGGAGGAATGCCAGATATGTGGAGATTTCAAGATAAACTTAACAAAGTGGCTTCTAACGATGAACTCGTGATATTGGCCAGAAACCATCGCAATGGTGCCGCTCGTGCTGTGGCTTTTAGACTTTTGGTGGCTCGAGGTGATAGTCGTTACCGCAATATCCTCTACTATTCAATGAATGATACAACAAGTTTCTTGCAACAATCCTTCGACGTCATTTCCTCCAACAATGTGGCCAATTATATGGTAAATGTACTAGTGGACCATTGGGATTATCAAAGTCTCAGCGACAGTATTTATTTAGACAGTCTTTTCCGTAGTCAACCTAAGCTTATGAAGAAGGCTAAGCACCTATATAAAACCTTTATAAGCAGATCCACTGTAAGAGAACTTCGCCAAATCTTCACACAAAAGGACAGTGCAACACTTGACAGTGTAATCTTCTTCACTCCAAATTTACAACATATTGGACGGCTTTCTTGGATTCTACAGAATTTGCCAGCAGAAGAACGCTACTACGACCGTCTACACAAGATGTACTATGATGAGGGTTACACAGAGGCACTACCAGCTCTCTGTCGTTATCGACGAGAAACTGACAAAACAGCTGTTATCGAGTGTCTATTGGAATTCTCGAAAGGGCTTAACAAAGAACATGTGATAGAAGGACCAGAAGGGAGAACCAATCAAGGTCTTAAAGCTGTGGCCCTTTGGCCTGATTCTGCATTTCTCCCAACACTCCTCAAAGTAAGGGACTACGAGGTATCACGTACCCACTATGACTACTATCGTATCCGTCTTTTCTATCTTGCACTTATGTCGTATGACGATGAAATCTCATACAACATCATCGACGAGACCCTCCGTATGGCCGAAAAGGACAAAACTACTCTAAAGTATCATCTCGAGTTTTTCCGTGAAGCCTACGACATGAACCCTCGCTCTCGCTATGAATTTTTTCTCAGGAAATACGACAATGAGATCAATGACCTATCCCTCTGATCAATCCGGTATTCAACCGTCCCCCTGTGCGACAAAAATTATATACCCAAAATAGTTGTTTATGGAAATCAAAATTAAAATAATAGTTGTTCTTTTTGCATTGTGCATGAGTGATTGTGCATACGGACAGCATCCTGATGGATTTGATTTAGTCATGAAAGAAGTCCGTATTATAAATAAGAGTATAAAAAAATGTCTATATGATGTAATACCACAAATTATTCGAACGTATCCGCATTTTAATAAAGAAAAAGACGTAATCTGTGTAGATTTTCTACCTAATGAAGATATTTTTATGGTTTATCCCAAGAATAAAATTATGGGGTTAACAGACTGGTTTCTATATAATAATAATTATCAAGTAACAGGCTATTTAACCATACATAATGTAATGGTGATTATAATGGGAAATAAATCTTTGTCCTATCTTAAAACTAAAAGAAAAACTAAAATAATGCATATTGAGAATTACCCACCACCTTTTGATGGCGTATATCCTTATTGGGAATATAGTATTGGCAAGAAAGGGGGGCAATGTATATTAATTAAAAAAGATGATCCACCTAAAAAAGATTCTTTCTACTAAGTTAGCCGTGGGGACGGGTACTTGAGTTATACGCGAGGTCAAGCACGCGGGGTCGGAGTGTGTTTTTGTCGTTGCGTCCTGACGCAGAAAGGGCTCGCAGCAATGCGGGCCCTTTCTGTGGTTGTCAAAGGAGACTTCATTATACACGAACTTCGAGTTGGCACTTGCCACGTCCTACTAGATCGTTCCTAAGAACATAACCACCGTTTACATTCTCCATCTCTTCCATTGTCAGAGCGCGTGCGCTCATAAAATTCTTCTGTGTCATAATCTTATCATTTTTAAATTGTTAAACTTACTGTTTTGATGGTGCAAAGGTACGGCGGTTTTCTTCCGATTCCAAGAAAAATCCCGAATTCTTCTCTCACTTGTAGCGACAACCGCCCTGATTTGCGACATATCAGGCAAATGCCCTCAAAATCTGTCGCACACAAGCGACAGTCCCTGCTGTGATAGAGTAACCTCTTCCCCTCCTGAGTTCTTGGCAGAGCCAAGCGGCAAAGCCGAGCGAGGAGGGGTTAGGGGTGGTCTGAACGAGCGCCAGGTTTCCCCTTCTTCAGACCACCCTGAGGTTACCGCGGCGCCTTCTTCAGACCACCCCGCCCATCCGGGCACCCCTCCTAACTTAGGAGGGGAAAAAGATACCGAAGAGCCGATTGTTATCAGTAGTGGGTATCGGAGTCCGGAGGTGAACAGGAAGGTGGGAGGCTCGGCGACGAGCAATCACCTGACGGGGTGCGCAGTGGATATCAGGGTGTATGGGATAGAGCAGGCGCTGAGATATGCGGTGATCCTGATGGACTATGCCGACGAGACCAGACAGGACTATGACGAACTGCTGATAGAAAGGAATCGAAGCGGTAGATATTGGGTTCACTTCGCCGTACGCCCCAAGGAGAATCGAAGAAAAACGATGATCATCCAAAAGTGAGAAGTAAAAAATCCCCGCCAAAAACTGGCGGGGATTACTGTTGGTGATTCGGTCGGGGCTCGAACCCGAGACCTACTGCTTAGAAGGCAGTTGCTCTATCCAACTGAGCTACCGAACCGACCTTTTTATGTTTGCGGGTGCAAAGGTAGACATTTTTTTGCTAACTGCAAAATTTTAGACCGTAAATCTTATATATGAGCGGTCGTCGAAGGAGTTGAAGCCTGGCGTGAAGCCTTTCGTGGCCTTAAAATCGCCGATGTTGAGCGGGTCGTTGCGACGCTGTTCGTCGAGACGGGCCTCTGACTCCGCGAGGGTGGGACAGAGGAAGGGATAGCCGTCGGAGGCGAGGACAATCTCCTAGGTCTTGTTCTGGTTCTGCATCTCACGGAGCATCTCGGGGATGATGGCAGCACGGGCCTGATCGTCGGCAAGGATGTCATCAGGGGTCTTCCCTTGAGCCAGCAGTTCCTTCACTTTCTGGGCGCGCATCTCAGCCAGTCTTTGTTCGTAGGGCTTGGGATTCTCGCAGAGTTCTCCGCCGACAAGGCACTGACAGTCGCCCACGAGCCATATCTCGCGACGGCGGTTGGAGTAGACGATGGCAGAGGCGCAGAGGCGCTCCTCGGGATGGGATGCGAGGTAGTCTGTAGGCTGATCAGACCACCCCGCCCTTTGGGCTCCCCTCCTACTGAGGAGGGGAAAAAGATACCAAGGAGGCAGATATACGTCGCGGATGGCTTTCGTGGCGCTGACACAGAACTGATGGCACGACGTGTCGGGTGGCATCTTATGGATGACGCGACTGACGATGGTCATGGCGTAATGGCCGTTAGACATCCGTCGGCTCCACTGGCGCGTGGCCTTCGAGGTGCTCCCGTCGATGACGGCGATGAAGTCATTTGTGATGACGATTCCGTCCTCGCTTTTCTTTCGGGGATTCTTCGGAATGACGCTTTGTTCGATGATCTTCATTCTTGTTCGGATGATAGGATTGGGGCTTATGGCCACCTGTGGACTGTGGCATGCCGCTGTATAGTTTCGGGATCAGATCGGCTCTGCCGATACGACGCAGACTCTGTTCGATGCTGCGACGCTCTTCGGGCTTGTACCAGAAGAAATACTGGCGCTGGGCGAGTTTCTCTTTCTGTGACTTGGCACTGAAGACGGGTTCGAGGGTATAAGGGTCGTAGCCCGTGTACCAGGTTTCGGTGGCGATGGTCATCGGGGTGGGGGTGAAGTCCTGCACTTGTTCGAGGTGGAAGTCGAGCCCTTTGGTGATGACGGCGAGTTCAGCCATGTCCTCCTCGTAGCAGCCAGGGTGGGAGGAGATGAAGTAGGGGATGATCTGCTGATGGAGATTCTCTTCGCGGTTGATGCGGTCGAACAGGCGTTTGAACTCATAGAACTGCTGGAAGGAGGGTTTGCGCATGAGGTGGAGCACACGGTCGCTGGTGTGCTCTGGAGCGACCTTCAGACGTCCTGAGACGTGACGGGTGATGAGTTCTCTGGTGTACTCTTGGGCTGCACGGTTGGCGGCCTCGTCTTTGCTCTTATATAATAATAGGTCGTAACGCACACCACTGCCTATGAAACTGCGCTTGATGCCTGGCAGGGCGTCGACGGCGTGGTAGATGTCGAGGAGTCTGGAGTGGTTGGTGTCGAGGTTCGGACAGATCTGCGGATGGATGCAACTGGGACGTCGGCACTTCTCGCAGGCGTTGTGGTTGCGGCCATGCATGCCGTACATGTTGGCAGAGGGACCTCCGAGGTCGGAGAGGTAGCCCTTGAAGTCGGGCATCTCGATCACCTGCTTCACCTCTTTTAATATGCTCTTCTTGGAACGGCAGGCGATGAACTTGCCTTGATGGGCGGAGATGGTGCAGAAGGCACAACCGCCGAAGCAGCCTCGGTGGATGTTTACCGAGTGCTTGATCATGTCGTAGGCAGGGATGCGCTTGCCCTTGTATTTCGGATGTGGCTGACGGGTGTATGGCAGGTCGAAGGAGGCGTCGAGTTCTTCGGTGGTCATCGGCGGATAGGGAGGATTGACGACGACGCAGGTTTGAGGTTTGAGGTTTGAGGTTTGAGGTTTGAGGTTTGAGGTTTGAGGTTTGAGGTTTGAGGTTTGAGATTGGAGGGGCTGAATGAGCCGCTGGGCGTGGATCATGTTCGACTGCTCCTCGATATGGCGGAAGTTCTCGGCCTGCGCGCGCTTGTCTCGAAGACACTCCTCGTGGCTGTGGAGCACGATATCGTCGGCTGTGATGCCGCCAGGGATGTCTTCCTTCCTGGCGAGATAGACTGTCTGCGGGATGGATTTAATGGCGGCAGCAAATTGTTCACTATCCATTTTCCCCTTTTCACTTAACACGCGTGCCAGTTCGATGGTAGGCTTCTCGCCCATGCCGTAGGTGATCATGTCTGCCCCAGAGTCGATGAGAATACAGGGGCGCAGGGCGTCTTGCCAGTAGTCGTAGTGGGTGACGCGGCGCAGTGAGGCCTCGATGCCGCCGAGCACTACGGGGACATCGGGGAAGAGTTTTTTGAGGATCTTGGTGTAGACGATCGTGGGGTATTCCGGCCGCATGTCGTGACGGCCGTCAGGTGAGTAAGCATCTTCAGAGCGCAAGCGACGGTTGGCGGTGTACTTGTTGACCATCGAGTCCATGCAGCCAGGGGAGATGCCGAAGAAGAGGCGTGGGCGTCCGAGTTTCCTGAAGTCACGATAGTCGCCGTGCCAGTCTGGCTGTGGGACGATGGCCACCTTATAGCCTGCAGCCTCCAGCACCCGTCCGATGACGGCTGCCCCAAACGAAGGATGGTCGACGTAGGCGTCGCCAGAGAACAGGATGACATCCAGTTGATCCCATCCCCTGAGTTCCAACTCCTTTTTCGTCGTCGGCAGGAAGTCCGTCAATTGGCTTTGAGGTTTGAGGTTTGAGCTTTGAGCATTATGATTTGAGTTTTGAGCATTGAGCTTTGAGTTTTGAGCATGATGATTACCTTGGAGGCGGTTTGTCTCTTCGGCATCCGCTCTCATAGGTTTATTGTCTTTAGAAGTATTCATAAAGATCAGAACTCAAAACTTAAAACTCAAATCTCAAACCTCAAACCTCAAACCTCAAAACTCAAAATTAATTGAACGGTGTTCCCTGGAATGCGCGAGTTGTGGAACCAAGGTTTTCGTTGCCTTTATCTTTCCAATTGATGTAGAGCAATACGAGTTGCTGGAGGCCGAAAGCCTTCATGTTGGGATGATAGATGACGTCGAGGCAGAGGTCGAGCAGATCCTTGTCGAGTCCTGCCTGAGCCTCCAGGAGGGCGCGGACGTTCAACTTCAGTTTTTCTAATACCTGTTCGTCTACATAGCCGTTGGAGTCGATGAGGTCACGCAACAACTGGTACTTCTCAATAGTCTGGAGATGTGTGTCCAGGATCTCGATGCTTCGTGTGCCGGAGGGATTGGTCTGAATCTTCATGTTGTAAGTTTTTTTAGTTATGATTAATCTAATAGGAATTTCAAGATGCCTCGCATCAGGGCAAAACGCACATACTCCTCCTTAATGCACTCGAAGGGGAATCCGATGGTCATGGCCTTGTAATCGGTGCCGTTGTAGGCAACACAGGCACTCTGCTGGTCGGCATAGCGCATGGCGCAGAAGGCTGGTGACACAGGTTCGAGCACATCCGGGTGGGTGGCGGCATAATGGCGTTCGTTCAACTGACGGTAGAATGCGAAGGTGGTGCCCAGACCACTGATGGTATTACGGAGTAGTGAGTCGGCATTGGTGCCCCGATAGTTGCATTTGAGCACTTCTTCCAGATAGCGCCTGTCGGACGGCATCCGCATGTCAGCCCCGATGTATGAACCGCTGACGAGCAGTGCACCGCCACGTGAGGTGAACAACTGCAGGTGCTGGCGCATCATCGGCGACAGAGCCTGATAGGGGCGCAACGAATGACCATCGTTCTTCTCAAGTCCGAGAATCAGGTCTACCATGTCGTATTTCAGGGGGATGACTTCATTGGTCTCTAAGGCCTCGGACGAGCAACTGACGATATTATAACGCTGGGTGTTGGAGATGGCGTCAGCATGGGTACGGATGTAATTGAAGTCGTTGCCAGCGATGAACTGTCCGGCGAGTGACTCGTCAGTAAAGCCCAAGCCGTCGGTGGTCTCCCTGCCCATCGTGGCTTTATTGAAGCAGGTCTGATAACCCAACCATCCTGCCGTGCGTCCATATGATACACCGGCATCTTGTTCGAGGTCGAAGCCTTGTTCTACCGTATTGTCACGGACGGCAGGAGAGGAGAGACGGTGGAAACCGTTGACGATGAGCACGGTTTTCTCGGCCTCCGGAGTATAGTAACAGGATACCACCTCGCTGGGGAAACTCTCTCCACCCTCGTTGACTGCTGTTATCTGGAATGAGTACTGCCGTCCAGCCACGATGGGAATCTTCACGCTGTTGTGACCCCGTCCTTTGATGTATTGCCCATTGTCGAAGCCACTTCTGCCAGTGGCTGTATATACGATGTATCCCGATGGCTTGGCAGTCGGCTCGAGCGGGTCGTCTACAGCCGTCCAGTGAATTTCTGCCTCGCCCTTGTTGGTGAGGACGACATACACGTGGTCGGGTGTGAGGGGTGAGACGATAAAGGGCACATGGTGCATACGGCTGATATAGCGCAGCAGGGTCTTGTAGATGCTGCGTGCGAGATTGAAGCGGAAGTTGGGATCCTGACCGAAACGCATATCGGCGAAGTTCTGGTGCGACATCGTCTCGATGATGGCGCTGGGCACCTTCGGCACGCGGCTCTCAGAGTAGTTGCGGTCGAAGAGTTCGCGGCGCTGCCACTCGTGGTAGATGGCTTGCATCTCGTTGGGGATGATAGTAAGCAACTCGTCAGCGAGGTCACGTGAGGCCAGACGACTGCGCCCTGTGCTGAGGATACTGTCGTTCATAAAGGTGGTGCAGACGGCAAGGGTTCCTGTGTGTGTCTTGCCGTCAGCCGTATAGCCGGCGTCGCTATGTACGGCCAGAGTGAGTTCAATGGGAACATTGCGGCCTGTCGTATCTGGCATATAGCAAGAGCCTCCGGCGAGTTCGTTGGTCATGCATGAACGGGCGTTGATATCGTCGCCGTAGTCATCCTGTCCGTCCTTTGTGCTATAGACAGAGTAGGGCATGCCAGCCCACTGGGCATAGTAGCGTGAGCCTTCAAAGCAACGAGGCAGGAGGCTGACTTCTCCCTCGCGGGCTATGTTTCCCATGCCTCCACCAAAGCGCACACCGTCGGCAGTGACGATGCCATCACGGTCGCTGAGATTGTCGATGACCACACAGTTACGTTCGTTGTTGCCCTCGTCGAAATAGAAAGTGCCAAGATAGACCCATGTGGAACCACCCATCTGCTGGTTGACGCGGAACTCTGTAGGGATGCCCTGATGCCACACCGTGTAGTGGGCATCGTCGATGCTGCCTTCTACAGTCTGATAACTCACGTAGACAGCATAACGACCTGGTTCCGGGATGGTGGGATACCAGGTGATGGTACTCTTCAAACTGGCATCGTTGACGGTGCTTGTCTGCCTGGCCGTGCCAGCCACAAAGGGATTCTCTTCTTCCTCATAGCCGCCTTCGTGGAAGGCAAAACCTAGGATATTGGTGGGATGCCAGTCGAAGACACCTTTACTCTCTTTATAGCGCGAACCGTCGGCGGCCTTCTTTGTGTCGTTGTCGATAACGGCCTCATGATCCTGCCAGTCACGTTCACGGGGGGTGAACACGATGGCGCCTGCTTTCTCCAACATCGGGATGAGGTAGGGGGTGACGATGGTCTGTGTGAACAGATCCTCACGGGTGCCGAAGAGGGCAGGACGCTGCCAGCGCCACATATGATCCTTCAGATTATAATAGCGCCCGTGGCTGGCCCAGACAGAGAGGTGCCGGTTCTGCAGACCACGCGTAACCTTATAGGGTAGGGAGGCATTGCTCACCCACGGACGGCCAGTGTAGTCGATGTCACCCCATAGACGGTTGGGGTCCGTATCTTTCTGCAAACGGGTCGGCACAAGTTGGCGGATGTCCCAGCCTCCAGTCTTGACCACGAGGTCATAGTGCTTGTAGGCAGGGTGGACAATCTTCCTGACAGCATCGTAAACATCCTCTGCCGACTTAGGTGTGAAGAGTTGTTCGCCGAAGTGAGAGTCGGCGCAGACCTCGATGGTCCTTGTGGTGTCGTTGACAGTGAAACTCTGCAGGCGAGATGCCGACCTGACGAGTTGGCCGAAGGGACGGTATCCTTTGAAATAATTGTCTAGTTGCTTCTTGATGTCCTGTTGTGCGTTGACAGGGAGTATCAGTAAGGCTAAAAGGAATAAGGTGCTAAGTCTTTTCATACGAGTTCTCCAATGGTAAAATTCTCGGGCTTCTTGCCTTTGAAGTCCTTATAATAGAGTTTGATTTCTCTCATGTCGCGGTCCAGGTCGCCGGAGGGGATGATGGTTTTGGTACACTGAATGCGCTTCTGCTGATAGTCGATGCCATAGAGCAGGATGGGAAGTCCGGCCTTCAGGGCGATGAAATAGAAGCCTTTCTTCCACTCGGCCGTCTTGGAACGGGTTCCTTCTGGTGTGATGCAGAGGTGGAATGACTGTGCCGCCTTGGCTGTTTCAGCCATCGCGTCTGTCATGCTCGACTTCTTCTGCCTGAACACTGGGATGCCGCCCAAGTGACGAAAGATGGGGCCGAGGGGCCAGAAGAACCACTCTTTCTTCATCAGGAAATTACTCTGGATACCTTCAGCACCCACATACAACTGTCCGAGGATGAAATCCCAGTTGCTGGTATGTGGTGCCAGGCAGATAATGTACTTGTCGGGATGGTCTTCTGTTACTTCAGTCGTCCATCCCATTCGTTTGTATAACAGCCAATTACAAAATGACTTCCACATGATTAAATGTTATGCGTTTAACTGATCCAAGATATCACTGGCCTGGGCACTGAACTGCTCGCGCAAGTCCTGATAATATTTCTTGGCCGGGATGCCAGGTTCTGGGTGAGACACTCTCCTGATGGCATTGTCCTGCAACTTGACGATGGAGAATGCATGTGCATTCAGATTGTCTCTATTGGACTCTGGACCGTACAGTGAAGCGGCTACACACTCTGCAAATAATGCCTCACAAATCAGGTTGATTTTCTTCTTTAGTCTTCTTTTTGTTGCCATGTTCTTTTCCTCCTAAAATAGTGTTATTTGCTAATTTGACTGAACAAAGATAAGCAAAATTTCCGAGATACAAAGCCTTTATGACCAAAAAAATATTAAAATGTCGAATTTAGGTTGTTTTCTTTCGTATTTCTAACAAAAATCAACTAATTTTGCACGTCGAAAAGAATTATTCACTTCAAAATAAACATTTATCAGATTATGGAAAAAAGTGCATTACAGATTGCAAGAGCCGCCTATCAGCCGAAATTGCCGAAGGCTCTGCAGGGTGCTGTAAAGATCAAGGAGGGTCAGCCCACTCAGAGTGTCGGCGACCAGGAAGAAATCAAGAAGTTGTTCCCCAACACTTATGGCATGCCCATCGTGGAGTTCGAGCCCGCTACCGAGGCCAACAACACCAAGATGAATGTCGGTATCATCCTCTCTGGTGGTCAGGCTCCTGGCGGCCATAATGTCATCACTGGTCTGTTCGATCAGATCAAGAAACTGAATCCTGAGAACCGTCTCTTTGGTTTCATCCTCGGTCCTGGTGGTCTTGTTGACCATAACTATATGGAACTGACCAAGGAGATCATCGATGAGTATCGTAATACTGGTGGTTTCGATATGATCGGTTCCGGTCGTACAAAACTGGAGAAGGTCGATCAATTTGAGAAGGGTCTGGAGATTATCCGCGAACTCGACATCAAGGCCATTGTGATCATTGGTGGTGACGACTCTAATACGAATGCCTGTGTGCTGGCAGAGTACTATGCTGCCAAGAACTACGGTGTACAGGTGATTGGCTGTCCGAAGACTATCGACGGTGACCTGAAGAACTCACAGATTGAGACCTCTTTCGGTTTCGATACCGCTTGTAAGACCTACTCAGAACTGATTGGTAACATCGAGCGCGACTGTAACTCAGCCCGTAAGTACTGGCACTTCATCAAGGTGATGGGTCGTTCGGCCTCTCACATTGCCCTGGAGTGTGCCCTGCAGACTCAGCCGAACATCTGTCTTATCTCTGAGGAGATCGAGGCCAAGGAGATGAGCCTTGATGATATCGTGAACTACATTGCTGAAGCTGTGGCTGCCCGTGCTGCCGATGGTAACAACTACGGCACGGTAATTATCCCCGAGGGTGTCATCGAGTTCATTCCCGCCATCAAGAAACTCATCGCCCAGCTGAACGATGTGCTCGCTATGCCGGAAGCCAAGAATCTGGACCGTCATGAGTCTATCGACTTTGTGAAGGCTCACCTGTCAGAGGCTAATCTCGCCGTGTTCAACTCCCTGCCTACGGGTGTTGCCCGTCAGTTGGCCCTCGACCGCGATCCTCACGGCAATGTGCAGGTGTCACTCATCGAGACAGAGAAGCTGCTCTCGACAATGGTGGCTCAGAAACTTGAAAAGATGAAGAAGACTGGCAAGTTCGTTGGCAAGTTTGCTGCTCTGCATCACTTCTTCGGCTATGAGGGACGCTGCGCTGCGCCTTCAAACTTCGATGCCGATTACTGCTATGCCCTGGGTACTTCAGCCGCTCAGTTGATTGCCAACGGCAAGACTGGTTACATGGCTATCGTGAAGAACACGACGGCTCCTGCAGACCAGTGGATCGCTGGTGGTGTGCCCATCACGATGATGATGAACATGGAGAAGCGTAACGGTGAGATGAAGCCTGTGATCCGCAAGGCTCTTGTCGAACTCGACGGTGCTCCCTTCAAGTGCTTCGCTGCCCAGCGTGAGCGTTGGGCCCGTGAGACGGCTTATGTCTATCCTGGTCCTATCCAGTACTGGGGACCCACAGAGGTCTGCGACCAGCCTACGAAGACACTGGCTCTTGAGCAGGCAAAGTAAATGTCGAAAAAGCGTGTAGTCCGGCGCAAAGGTGTCGGCACCACCCATACCTATCACGGCCCAGGGCATCGTAAGCGCCCTGGTGTCGTGATTCGTCTTCTCCAGAGGGTTCCTTCCTGGGGATGGTGGATTGGTGGCGGGGCTATCGTATTGGTCTACATCTGGTTTTTCTATTATTTCTTCGTCGGGCCCTTCGGCTTCCGTTGGCGGGCACTCTATGGCACGGTCAACTATCCTGAGGGCTACGAGATTCACGGTATCGACATCTCCCACCATCAGGGACGTATCGACTGGGGAGAGTTGAAGGACAACGGCTCCATCAACAAGTGTCCCATCCGCTTTGTGATGATCAAGGCCACAGAGGGTGCCACTCAGACAGACGAGAACTTCCGCGACAACTTCTATCAGGCCCGTGAGAATGGTTTTACCCGCGGTGCCTACCATTTCTATAGTGTCCACACACCCGCTGAGCAACAGGCCTGGCACTTTATCAGCACCGTCAAACTGGAGAACGGTGACCTGCCGCCTGTGCTTGACGTGGAGCATAAACCGAAAGAGCAGACTGACGAGGAGTTCAAGAACTCCGTGCTGCAGTGGCTGGAGATGGTGGAGAAGCACTATCGGGTGAAGCCTATCATCTATACCTATTTCAAATTCAAGATGCGCTACCTCAACGATACCATCTTCGACCAGTATCCCTATTGGATTGCCCACTATTATGTGGACTCACTCCAGTACAAGGGCAGTTGGAAGTTCTGGCAGCACACTGATGCAGGCCGTCTGCCAGGCATCAAGGGCAACGTGGACTTCAACATCTACAACGGTTCGTATTACGACCTGCGTCAGATGACCATCGGCTCTCAGGAGAACATTGGTGAAAAGGCATACAGCGAATGAGATTCTTCATCACCCTCAGTTATGACGGCACTCGCTATCACGGATGGCAGATACAGCCCAACGGCTGTTCCGTGCAGGAGAAGTTGGAGTGGGGACTCTCCACGATTCTGCGACAGGATATTCCCGTGACGGGTGCTGGCCGTACCGATGCCGGTGTCCATGCCCGTATGATGGTAGCCCACTTCGATGTGGAGTCTCTGCCGATGGATGCTGCTGATCTCGCCTACAAATTGAACCGGCTCTTACCGCAGGACATTGCCATTCAGGAGGTGCGTCAGGTGAGCGACGATCTCCATGCCAGATTCTCGGCCACCTCGCGCACGTACCTTTATTATATACATACCGTGAAAGATCCCTTCCGCAGGGCTTATTCATGCGAACTGCACTACCTGTTGGATTTCGCAAAGATGAATGAGGCTGCCACGCTGTTGCTCAGTTACGACGACTTTGGCGCCTTTTGCAAGGCCCATGCCGACGTGAAGACCACGCTCTGTCATGTGACTTCGGCGGGCTGGCACCAGACATCGCCCTCGAGTTGGTATTTCGAGATTACGGCAAACCGTTTTCTGCGTAACATGGTCCGTGCGGTGGTGGGGACGCTCATCGACGTCGGACGTGGACGCCTCTCGCTCGATGACTTCCGTAAGGTCATTGAGGGCAAGCGCCGTACGGAGGCTGTCCTCCGATGTGGCTGATTCTCGCTTTCCTGTCAGCAGCGATGTTAGGCTGCTACGACTCCTTTAAGAAGCAGGCTCTCAAGTCGAATGCCGTCATTCCCGTGTTGTTCCTCAACACGCTCTTCTCCTCGCTCATCTTCCTGCCGTGCATCATCCTCAGCGGCACCTCCGACCTGCTCGAAGACACCATCTTCCAGACGGCCTCTGGAGGGTGGGAGATGCACAAGTATATCGTGTTGAAAGCCCTCATCGTACTGTCGAGCTGGATCCTCGGTTACTTCGGCATGAAGCATCTGCCGCTCACAATCGTTGGGCCAATCAATGCCACGCGACCCGTGATGGTGCTCGTGGGTGCCCTGCTGTTCTTCGGCGAGCGGCTGAATGTATGGCAGTGGATCGGAGTGCTGTTGGCCGTTGCCTCGTTCTTGCTTCTCAGTCGGAGCGGCAAGAAGGAGGGTATCGACTTCAAGCACGACCACTGGATCTACATGATCGTCGGGGCTGCGGTGCTTGGTGCTATCAGCGGCCTCTACGACAAGTATCTGATGGCACCTGTCGAGAGCGGCGGGGTAGGGCTCGAGAGCAGACCACGCCCTTCCACTGGTCGTGGTCCATCCTTGGTGTGAGTCTTTTTCTTTCCACGGCCGACTTCATGTATTTCTATTCCCTCTCGTTGCCCGATGCCATGATCTCCATCGTGTCGATGATCCGCCGGGGCAGCGTCATCGTCAGTTTCCTCTTCGGAGCCCTCTTCTTCCGCGAAAAGAATCTCAAGGCCAAGGCCTTCGACCTCGCCCTGGTATTGTTGGGAATGATCTTCCTCTACATCGGAAGTAAGTAGGAGTCAGTCTCTTAGTGGTTGCTTCTTAGCCTTCGTACAGTGCTGGCAGAGGAAATCGTAGACGAAATCGAAGTCCTCGTCAGGCACATAGATGCGGTTCTTGTTCAGCAGTTGGTTCACCTTGATGAGGTTCATGCGCCGGCAGGGGATGAGCCGCGCGACATTCTTCAGGACTGAGGTTGACGAGAAGCGTGTCGAGGCGAGGATGCCCGATCCCACCACACCTGGCCGTCCTCCTGCTGCTCCAGCCAGCGCCGTCAGCGCACCAAGCACCTTGGCCTTCTTCACCTGACGGCTCATCTGCTGGTGCTTCACCTCCTTCTCGTCCATCTCGAACAGCACCACGTATTTCCAGCCGTAGGTCCAGGCCACGATGACGTAGGCCACATAGCCGATGACCGCGAAGACAGCCATCAGTATCAGGAAGCCGGAGGAGAAACCCCATAGGGAACTCAGCGACAGGCCCTCCTCACAGCCGATGAGCAGCACATTGAACAGCCACACGAGGCCGAAACTGATGCCCAGCACCTTATATACATCCACCAAGATGCTGGGATTCTTCAGCATCGGCACCTCATAGACCCATCGGTATTTTCCGTCAGGGTAGAGCGTCACGCGACTGTCAGCGGGTTGCTTCTTCATTTCCGTTAAAATAAAAGGTTTGTGCAAAGATAGCGATTTTATCTGAGACCTACGCTTTTTATTTGCACTTTTTTAGTTTTTTACTAGTCCAAAAAAGTCATCATTATTTTTGGTGTTCTCATTTTTATGCAGTACCTTTGTGTCGAAATATAAAATTTTGCAATTTATGAAGAAACTACAAACCAATCGGCTGATGTCTGTGCTTATTTGCGGACTAGCCCTGCTTCTGTCGTCATGTACTGATCAACAGGACAGCCCTGTTCCCCCTGCCAACGAAGACCAACAGGAAGAACTGCTCCAAGTAGCCGACGACTTCGAAAGCCGCGCCGACTTCCTGGCTGCTGCTTACAAGAAGACGAAACCACAAACAACCAAGGTATGGGACGCCACAGTGGACCCTGACGATTTCGTACTGCTGTTTGTCAGAGAAGACCTGAAGAAAATCTATCTTATCGACGACAACGGCAAGCTGGAGATACCCGAAAGCGATTGGCCCACAGATTATACGGAACAACCAGGCGAACTGGTACGCGGTTCGTTCCTGCTTGTCAAATTCAAGGGTCGTAACTGTTGTATGATTCTGGATTGCCGCCAAGATACTGAAAACAAGTGCAAAATGATGGGAAAGGCTTTCAATCCCACCATGTACACCTGCGACTTGCTGACGCTGTTCTATCATGAGTCGTTCCATCGCTATGTGCAGGATGGCAAGAACCGTTGGACCAATCCCAAGAATACCAGTGGACAAGCACCCCAGGTATTCCCCGTTGACTATAACTCGCGCGTCTACCGCAAACTCATGGTCCTGTCGCTGGTCAACGTTCTCTATGACGCAAACCGCAAGACTGAGAGTTACAGCCGCGCCAAGTACTGGCTCAACAAGTTCAATACCGAATATGCCAGTGAACTGGAGAGGGCTAAATTTACCGATATCCATGAGGGGACGGCAGAATACTTTGGCCGCAACGTCGTCCATTCCGTCTATCATCAATATCCGGTGATTCAGGATTACGACGGCACCAACCTGGCCAGCCCCTTGCGTACTGAAGCCTACATGCTTAGCATTGCCATCGACCTGGCTGTCCGCGATGGCCGTAAGGATGAGGTTCTCAAGAGTTTTGTAAATGGTCTTCAGTCACCTGTTGAGATTCTGCTCAAGGATATTCCCGTGCCTGCCAACTATCAGGAGAGCGCAGACGATGCAGACCGTAATCGTATCGTGGCAGAATTGGATAAGTTGTATGGTCCTGAGAGCAATATCATGAAACCCTTGTTCGACTTTATAGCGACCCACCGCAGCGGCAAAAGTACCTATCTTGTCACTAAAACGCGTAACAATGCCATGATCCAGGATTTGGGCCACTATATTCTGACAGATAATGACTTAAAAGACTATCAGGCTTCACTGCAGGCTATCGTGCTATTGGAAAACATCGCCCTCGAGGGATGTACTTTCCTTGAGCACCCCGCAACTGATTGTGTTTTTGTTCCCGTGGATGCTAACAACTTGACGCTTACAAATATCAAGACCGTTGAACCCACTCCGCACAAGATAGAAGGTGTTACGATTAACGGAACAGCAACACTTTCCGACTGCACACCAAGTGAGACTGTCACTGTACAAAATCTGCCTATCGATGTCAAGATCGGCAAAGACAGTTTTGGCAACACCATCTATTTCCTGCAGAATAATTAGTGTTTGTTATTACAGCGGGACGGTTCTTTCGTTATGACAGAACCGTCCCGTTGTAATAACCATTTTATCCAGCCAAGACAACTCTCCAGAGTTACAGGCATGAGTTACGAGACCATCAGGAATATAACAAAAAAATGGTCACGGTCACAGCTGTGACCATGTGACCTTTTAAGATGGAAAGAGATAGAGTGAAATTGTGTAAATGCTTGAATATAAGAGTGTTATAATTAATAATGGCTAATTATTTTGCCTCAGAGGGGATATGGTCACAGCTGTGACCGTGTGACCGTTATTGCGATTTTGCCATCTCAACATAGCAAAATCGGGGGTATGTTTATAGGTATATACAGTTAAGGGTCGTTCTGATGCCTTCTAACGCAGTAAGGGATGCCTTGTAATAGAGTAAGAGATGCCTGTTATGGGGGTATAACAGGCATCTCCAACAGTGTGACTAAGCATCTCTTACTGTCGTGGAAAGCATTCCTTATTTGATAAGATCGACAGAGCGCTTCAGGAACTTATCGAGGGCTTCACCTTTTAGCATACCGTTCTGGAGAAGGGCCAGGTCGATGAGTTGGTGGACGATGTCGTTCGTCTTGGCGTAGTCGGCAATGACGGCCTGCTTCTTGTCCTTCTCGGCCTGGACGGCTTTCTCGGCCTCGGCCTTCTGGTCCTTGTCCTCCTGTGTCAGTTCGTCGTACTTCTTCTTGTCCTGAGCCTGACGGATGGCGGCCAGACGGGCTTCCTGTCCCTTCAGTTCTGCCACGATGGGCTTCAGGGCCTCGGCGGTGGCAGCCTCGCTGTCGTCGAGCACCTTCTTCACCAGTGGGTGGTCTGAGTTGAGCACGATGTTATACGAGTCGGGCATCTGGCCGTAGAAGCCCATGCCTGCCTGGAACTTGCTCATCTCCTTCATGCGGCGCATGTATTCGTTCTGCGTGATGATGACGGGTCGGGCCTCAGCGCCGAGGGCATCTACCTGCACCATGAACTCGGCCTTGTCGATCTTCGGCATCTGGGTGCGGAAGACGGCTGACAGATTGTCAGACTGTTCCTCGGAGAGGGTATTCTTTGGACCGTCGTCCTTCACGATCAGACGGTCGATGATATCGGCATCGACACGGGTGAAGTGGCTCTTCTCGAACTTCTGCTCCAGCGTCTGGATGGTGGGCACGTCGAGTTGGCCGTCGAGCAGCAGCACACTATAGCCTTTATCCTGGGCTGCCTTGATGTAGGAGTACTGCTCTTCCTTGTCGGTGGCGTAGAGGTAGACGAGTTGGTCGTTCTTGTCTTTCTGATTGGCCTCGATGAGGGTCTTGTACTCGTCGAAGGTGAAGTATTTGCCGTCAGTGTCCTTCATCAGGGTGAAGTCCTTGGCACGGTCGTAGAAGCCGTCCTCAGAGAGGATGCCGTAGTTGATGAAGAGTTTCAGGTCGTCCCACTTCTCCTCGTACTCCTTGCGGTTCTCCTTGAAGATTGAGTTCAGACGGTCGGCCACCTTCTTGGTGATGTAGGTGGAGATCTTCTTCACCTCGCGGTCGCTCTGCAGATAAGAACGGCTCACGTTCAGGGGGATGTCTGGCGAGTCGATCACACCGTGGAGCAGGGTGAGGAACTCAGGCACGATGCCCTCCACCTGGTCGGTGACGAAGACCTGGTTGCAGTAGAGTTGGATCTTGTTCTTCTGCAACTCGATGTTCGACTTGATCTTGGGGAAGTAGAGGATACCCGTGAGGTTGAAGGGGTAGTCGACGTTCAGGTGGATCCAGAACAGGGGCTCGTCCGACATGGGGTAGAGGGTGCGGTAGAACGACTTGTAGTCCTCGTCCTTCAGTGTCGACGGGGCTTTCGTCCACAGCGGCTCCACATTATTAATAATATTGTCCTCGTCGGTGTCCACCTGCTTGCCGTCCTTCCACTCGGTCTTCTTGCCGAAGGCGACGGGTACGGCCATGAACTTGCAGTATTTGTTGAGCAGTCCCTCCAACTTATACTTGTCAAGGAACTCCTTGCAGTCGTCGTCGATGTAGAGGATGATGTCCGATCCGTGGTCAGCGCGCTCGGCGTCGTCGATCTCATAGGCCGGTGAGCCATCGCACGACCATTTCACGGCCTTGGCATCTTCCTTGTATGACTTGGTGACGATCTCCACCTTCTTCGATACCATGAACGAAGAGTAGAAGCCGAGTCCGAAGTGGCCGATGATGTTGTTGGCATTGTCCTTGTACTTCTCGAGGAAGTCGGTGACGCCAGAGAAGGCGATCTGGTTGATGTATTTGTCGATCTCCTCCTCGGTCATGCCGATACCGTGGTCGCTGATGGTGATGGTACCCTTGTCGGCATCGAAGTTGACGCGGACGGTCAGGTCGCCCAGATCGTCCTTGTACTCACCGTTGGCAGCGAGGGTCTTCATCTTCTGTGTGGCGTCGACGGCGTTGCTGACCATCTCGCGGAGGAATATCTCATGATCGCTGTAGAGAAACTTTTTGATGACGGGGAAGATGTTCTCAGTCGTAACCCCGATGTTACCTTTCTGCATAGTGTTGTATTTTTGAATAATCTATTTCCGACTTTTGTCTATGCAAAAAGTGTGCCAAAGAAAAAGGCCCCCCGTCATATCACATGGCAGGGGACCCTCATCAGAATATCAATTTCAAAAATTATTTCTTCTTGCCTTCGCCTTCTTCCAGTTGAGCCTTCAACTGTGCGAGGGCGTCGATGTCACCAAGTGTGGTGCTGGCTGCAACGTTCTCAATCTTCGGAGTATCGTCCTTCTTGGCAGCACGGGTCTTCTTGGCAGCAGCCTTCTTCTCCTCACGAGCGGGATCCTCGAAGGTGCGGCTGTGAGAGAGGATGATGCGCTTGCTGTCCTTGTTGAACTCAATCACCTTGAAGGGCAGAGTCTCGCCGTTGGCAGCCTGTGAACCATCTTCCTTCACCAGGTGCTTCGGAGTAGCGAAGCCTTCAACGTTCTCCTCGAGTTGAACGACAGCGCCCTTCTCAAGCAGTTCGATGATCTTACCCTCGTGGATAGAACCAACGGTGTACTTCTCTTCGAAGGCATCCCAAGGATTGTCCTCGAGTTGCTTGTGGCCGAGAGAAAGACGGCGGTTCTCCTTATCGATATCGAGCACGATGACGTCGATGGGCTCACCAACCTTCGTGAACTCTGAGGGGTGCTTCACCTTCTTGGTCCAAGAGAGGTCGCTGATGTGGATCAGACCGTCGACACCTTCCTCCAGTTCTACGAACACACCGAAGTTGGTGAAGTTGCGAACCTTGGCGGTGTGCTTCGAACCAACAGGATACTTGGTCTCGATAGCCTCCCAGGGATCCTCACGCAACTGCTTGATGCCGAGTGACATCTTGCGTTCGTCGCGGTCGAGGGTCAGGATGACTGCCTCTACGTCGTCGCCTACCTTCAGGAAGTCCTGAGCACTACGCAGGTGCTGGCTCCAAGACATCTCGCTCACGTGGATCAGTCCCTCTACGCCAGGCTGGATCTCAACGAATGCACCGTAGTCGGCAATCACGACTACCTTACCCTTCACGTGGTCACCCACCTTGAGGTTAGCATCCAGAGCATCCCAGGGATGCGGGCTGAGTTGCTTCAGACCGAGGGCGATGCGGCGCTTCTCGTCATCGAAGTCGAGGATAACGACATTGAGTTTCTGGTCGAGTTCGACTACCTTGTGAGGATCGTCTACGCGACCCCAACTCAGGTCGGTGATGTGGATCAGTCCGTCTACACCGCCGAGGTCTACGAATACACCGTAGTTGGTGATGTTCTTGACAGTACCCTCGAGGATCTGGCCCTTCTCCAGACGGCCAATGATCTCCTTCTTCTGTGCCTCCAGTTCGGCCTCGATAAGAGCCTTGTGAGAGACGACGACATTGCGGAACTCCTGGTTGATCTTCACCACCTTGAACTCCATGGTCTTGCCAACGAACTGATCGTAGTCGCGTATAGGATGAACGTCGATCTGCGAGCCGGGGAGGAATGCCTCGATGCCGAACACGTCGACGATCATACCGCCCTTCGTGCGGCACTTGATGAAGCCCTGGATGATAGCATCCTGCTCGAGGGCAGCATTGACCTCGTCCCAAGACTTGCTCAGGCGGGCCTTCTTGTGAGAAAGGATCAACTGACCCTTCTTGTCCTCTGCGCTCTCAACATACACTTCCACCTTGTCACCGATCTTCAGGTCGGGATTGTAGCGGAACTCAGAAGCAGGGATGATACCGTCGCTCTTGTAGCCGATGTTGACCACCACTTCCTTCTTGTCGATGGAGATGACAGTTCCTTCCACCACCTGGTGGTCGGCCACTTTGTTCAGGGTTTCGTCGTACGCTTTGTCAAGTTCCTCACGGCTGACACCAGCGGGCGTGCCATTCTCAAACTCTTCCCAATTGAAGTCGTCGAGCGGCTTTACGTTCTTTGTTAATTCTGACATTTTTATGCCCCCTTTCTCAGGGGGTAGGGGTCTGAACAGACGTTTATCAGACCATCTTTTAATTGTTAATAATCCTGGGAGTCAGCGCCTGTTCCGGCTCCCATCGCCCCTTCTGGGGCATAAAGCGGCTGCAAAGGTAATGATTTTTTTGTTTATAGTTTATAGTTTATAGTTTATAGATGATTACTTTTATATTTTATTAACAGCCTCGGAGATGTGCCCCACAAAAAAGCGAGCCTCTTTTCTGAAACCCGCTCTTCTTGGTATATTCTTGTCTATATTTTTCTGCCTACAATCTAATCATCTGTAAACTGTAAACCGTAAACTGTAAACCCTGTTACACGATTCCCTGAGCCATCATGGCCTTGGCAACCTTCATGAAGCCAGCCACGTTGGCACCCTTCACGTAGTTGATGTAGCCGTCCTTCTCAGTACCGTACTTCACACAGTTCTCGTGAATATCGTTCATGATGCGCTTCAGGTAGTTGTCAACTTCCTCGGCGGTCCAACTCAGACGCTCAGAGTTCTGTGACATCTCAAGACCAGATACAGACACACCACCAGCGTTAGAGGCCTTACCAGGAGAGTAGAGTAACTTGGCATCCTGGAAGATCTTGATAGCCTCAGGCAGGGTAGGCATGTTGGCACCCTCGCAGACGGCAATCACACCATTCTTCACCAGAGCAGCAGCCTCGTCACCGTTGATCTCGTTCTGTGTAGCGCAAGGCAGGGCGATGTCGGCCTTCTCATACCAGGGGCGCTTGCCCTCATGATACTGGGCTGTCGGATATTCCTCGACATACTCCTTGATACGTCCGCGCTCCACGTTCTTCAGTTCCATGATGAAGTCGAGTTTAGCGCGGTCGATGCCGTCGGGATCGTAGATGTAGCCGTCGGAGTCTGACATGGTCATGGGGATGGCGCCCAACTGCAGGCACTTCTCAGCAGCATACTGAGCCACGTTACCGGCACCAGAGATCAGCACCTTCTTGCCCTTCAGTTCGATGCCACGAGTAGCGAGCATAGAGGTCAGGAAGTATACGGTACCATAGCCAGTAGCCTCAGGACGGATGAGAGAACCTCCGAAGGGGATTCCCTTACCTGTGAGCACACCCTGGAACTGATGAGTCAGTTTCTTGTACTGTCCGAAGAGGTAACCTACCTCACGACCACCAACACCAATGTCACCAGCGGGAACGTCCTCATCGGGACCAATCACACGGTAGAGTTCGTTCATGAAAGCCTGGCAGAAGCGCATCACCTCAGCGTCGCTCTTACCACGGGGAGAGAAGTCGGAACCACCCTTGGCACCACCCATCGGCAGGGTGGTCAGAGAGTTCTTGAAAGTCTGCTCGAAAGCGAGGAACTTCAAGATACCCAGGTTCACACTCTTGTGATAACGGAGACCGCCTTTGTACGGGCCGATAGCGTTGTTGTGCTGAATACGATAGCCCATGTTGGTCTGTACATTACCCTTGTCGTCTACCCAAGTGATGCGGAACTCGCAAACACGATCGGGGATGCAAAGACGCTCGATAAGGTTGGCCTTCTCGAACTCGGGGTGCTTGTTGTACTCTTCTTCGATGGTAGGAAGAACCTGAGAAACTGCCTGGATGTACTCCGGCTCATTGGGGAAGCGCTGCTTGAGCTGCTCTACAACTTGTGCTGCATTCATAATCTTTTCTTTTTAGTTGTTACTATTTATGAATAATTCTTTCTTTGATTTCGGTTGCAAAATTACATCAAAAAAATGAAATAACAAACATTTTATCAATTATTTCGCCAAATAACTATCTTTTTGTTACTTAATTGACATAAATCAAGGCAAAAGGATATAATTTGTGTGTATGCTTGTGCCCGAACACAAAACAAGGAGACATTTCTGCCTCCTTGCATATATATTAATAATGTGTATTCTTATTTTCCCAATGCGTTCAGTTTCGACTTGATCTTGTCAACGTAGGCATCGATGCTGGCGACCGCAACTATGTTTACCACATCACGGACGTTAGCGCCGAAGTCAATGAAGTGGATGGGCTTGTTCAGTCCCATCTGTATCGGGCCGATAATTTCAGCATCACTACCGAGCATCTGGAGCATCTTGTAAGATGAGCGTGCTGAGGTGAGGTTGGGGAAGATAAGGGTGTTAACTCGCTTTCCTTTGACCTTGGTGAAAGGATATTGTTCATCGCGCAAGTCGTCATCTAGGGCGAAGCCCAGTTGCATCTCACCGTCGATAGGCAGGTCGGGATAGTTGCGCTGCATCTGCTCCACTGCATATTTCACCTTATGGGCACCATCACTCTGTGATGAGCCGAAGTTTGAGTGGCTGACCATCGCGATGACAGGTTTCTCGTTGAAGAAACGTACGGCGGTGGCGGCGAGTTTGGCGATATCGATGAGGGCGTCAGTATCCGGATTCTCATTCACCATCGTGTCGGCAATATAATAAGTGCCTTTAGGGGAGTTGATGATGTGCATGGCTCCGAAATGCTGATACTCCGGACGGATGCCGATCACCTCCTTGACAACCTTTACGGTATTGGAGTATTTCGTGTACAGACCCGTGATGAAAGCATCGGCCTCACCCGTCTCGACCATCATCATGCCAAAGTAGTTGCGCTCGAACATCTTGTCGTTGGCCTCCTGATAGGTATAGCCCTCACGCTGCCGCTTCTCAGTGAGGATACGGGCATAGCGTTCCCGGCGCTCCTGCTCAGAGGGGTGACGCAGATTCACTATCTCAATGCCCTCTATATTCAGGTCGAGTTGCTTGGCGAGTTTCTGAATCACCTCGTCGTTGCCCAGAAGGATGGGGTAGCAGATGCCTTCGGCCTTGGCCTGTGCGGCGGCCTTGAGCATCGTGGGATGGACGGCTTCTGCAAAGACTACACGCTGTGGATGGGCAGCGGCAGTGGCATAGAGTTTCTGCGTCAGTTTTGTCTCCTGACCAAGTAGTACGGAGAGAGAGTCCTTGTATTCGTCCCAGTTCTCAATCTTCTTGCGTGCCACACCACTGTCTATGGCAGCCTTGGCAACGGCAGAACTGACCTCTGTGATCAGTCGAGGGTCGACGGGTTTCGGGATGAAATAGTCGCGGCCAAAGGTAAGGTTGTTCACCTTGTAGACATCATTCACCACATCGGGTACCGGTTGCTTGGCGAGGTCGGCGATAGCATTAACGGCAGCCAGTTTCATCTCTTCGTTGATGGCGGTAGCATGGACGTCGAGGGCTCCCCGGAAGATGTAGGGGAATCCAATCACATTATTGATCTGGTTAGGATAGTCGGTGCGACCAGTCGACATGAGTACGTCAGGACGGGCATCCATCGCATCCTCGTATGAGATCTCAGGCACAGGGTTGGCGAGGGCAAAGATGACGGGATCTTTGGCCATCGTCTTCACCATATCCTTTGTCAGCACATTACCCTTGGATAGGCCTACGAACACATCAGCATCCTTCACAGCCTCTTCCAGCGTGTGGATGTCAGTTCGGCTGGTGGCGAAGAATTTCTTCTGCTCGTTCAGGTCCTGACGACTTAGGGAGATCACACCCTTGGAGTCGAGCATGACGATGTTTTCTTTCTGGGCACCGATGGCCATATAGAGTTTGGTGCAGGAGATAGCGGCTGCACCGGCACCGTTGACCACAATCTTCACCTTCTTGATATCCTTGCCGATCACTTGCATGGCGTTCTTCAGTCCAGCGGCAGAGATGATGGCGGTGCCGTGCTGGTCGTCGTGCATCACGGGGATGTCGAGCGTACGCTTCAGACGTTCCTCAATATAAAAACATTCTGGGGCCTTGATGTCCTCCAGGTTAATGCCGCCGAAAGTGGGGGCGATGCGCTCTACGGCCTCACAGAACTTCTCAGGGTCTTTCTCTGCCACCTCGATGTCAAACACATCGATGCCGCCATAGATCTTGAACAGCAATCCCTTACCTTCCATCACAGGCTTTCCGCTCATGGCGCCAATGTCGCCGAGACCTAAGACAGCCGTACCGTTGGAGATAACGGCGACCAGATTGCCCTTGTCGGTATATTTGTAGGCTGCGTCGGGGTTATCCTGAATCTCCAGACAGGGAAACGCCACGCCTGGTGAATAAGCCAGTGAGAGGTCTGTTTGCGTACGGTAAGCCTTTGTCGGCTTCACTTCGATTTTACCGGGACGGCCACTCTCATGATATTCCAGAGCAGCCTCTTTTGTGATCTTGACCATAGTGTATTATTATTCGTTATTTGTTGTATTTCTGAAAATCGCTCGCAAAATTACAAAAATCCTTTGAAATACATTCAGTTTTTTTGTTTTTTTGTAACTTTACTGATGTTTTTGTATGAATATGCATCTGCTATTCTTCGAGACGATATAATAAAAACCCCTCGCTCAATCGAGCGAGGGGATCCAACTTTTACTGATGCTGTTCGCGGAGCAGATCGTTAACCGTCTTAACGGGATTGAAGGTGCCGAGCGGTACTTCAACAAAAACTGTACTCCAGTTGCTCATCGCACCATTCCAAAGGCCTGGCAATTCGAGAGCCTTCAATTCCTTTCCGGCTTTCGACTTGGAAGAAATGAAACCTGTTGTCTTATCGACGAACTCAGGCAGGTTGAATGGCTTGCCCTGATAGTCTTTCACAGCGCAAACGAGGTCTACGGGGTTGAAGTGAGTACCCTGGGTGAACATCTTCATATAAGCCTCATTGTTGGTGTCGATCTGTGAACTCTCGAGGATCTGCAGGCTGACGGTGCCGTCCTGGTTGTAGGTGAGGAACGGGCCACCGCCAGGTTCGCCCACATTCTTCACGACACCACAGACACGCATCGGGCGGTTCAGTTTCGCACGCAGATAGGCGGCATCGACCTTCTTGCCCTTGGCATCGGTACAGAGGCACTCGCTGACGAACTTGGCAATCTCTTCCAACTGCGAATCCGTAGCGCCCTTGTCCAGCAGACGCAGATACTCAAAAGCCTGCTTCTGCAAAGTGATGAGCACACCGGCAATGACCTGCTTCCACTCAACGGTCTCCGGCTTCAGACGGTCAGGCACCACGTTGTCGATGTTCTTGATAAAGATGACGTCGGCGTTAATTTCGTTGAGGTTCTCAATGAGGGCACCATGTCCACCTGGACGGAATAGCAGCGAACCGTCGTCATTACGGAACGGCGTGTTGTCTGGATTGGCAGCGACAGTATCTGTCGAAGGTTTCTGCTCAGAGAAAGAGATATTATACTTGATGCCATATTTCTTAGCGAAAGAGTCAGCCTTCTCAGCCACCTTGGCCTTGAAGAGTTCCATGTGCTCATGAGAAACGGTGAAGTGAACATGAGCCTCACCATTGCTTGCGGCATAGAGGGCACCTTCCACCAGATGCTCCTCCATGGGCGTGCGAGCACCCTCAGGATACTTGTGGAACAGGAGCAGGCCTTTTGGCAACTGGCCGTAGTTCAGCCCATCTGCCTTGAGCATGTTGGCAGCGACGGCCTTGTATTTCCCTTCAGCAATGAGGGCCTTGATGCCCTTGCCTTCGTTCTTCTGGCAGACAGCGTCGAGGGCCTCATAGAAAGCGAACTTCTCGATGCTGTCGAAATACTTCTTCTCAAAGTCTGTTGTGGGTGCATCGTAGTCAGCATCGACGAAGGCGAACATATTCTTGAACATACGGCTGGCAGCACCAGAGGCGGGCACAAACTTTACAATCTTGTTGCCTGCGGCCTTGTACTGGTTCCAGGTGTCCTCAAACTGCTTGCGTTCATCAGCGTTTGGGGCAATGATGCCACGTCCGATACTTGCGGCGGCTTCCAATTTCAGGAAAGGGAATCCGGTCTTAAACTCATTCAGTTGGTTCTCAATCTGCTCAGGGGTGATACCCTTCTGGGCAATCTGCTTTAAGTCTTTTTCTGATAACATAATTGTGGTATTTAGTTAAAAATATGCTGCAAAGATACATAATTTTTACGATAAATAGTTGTCTATTAGCATTTTTTTGTAACTTTGTGGCGAAAAAGGTGTTAAATGGCAGATTTGTTCTCATTTACCTACGGGCAAAAGAAGGAGATGGCAGTCCAGACGGCAGCCATCCTGACAGACGAGATTGGTCTTGGCGACGATGCTGTGGAGGCCTGCTTACTCGTGCCGGATGTCGACGAGGGTTTGATTACCCCCGACGAGGTGAAGGCGCGTTATGGTGAGTCTGTAGCCCGTATCATCGGCGGCCTGGGGCGCATTCGTCAACTCTATGAGAAGAACCCCGTTGTCGAGAGTGAGAACTTCCGCAATCTGCTTATCTCTTTTGCCGAAGATATGCGGGTGGTGCTAATCATGATTGCCGACCGCGTGAACCTGATGCGACAGATGAAGGCATTCTTGGAGGAATCGGATGATCAGAATCGTCATGACCGAGAGGCCTTCGTCAACGAGGTGTCACAAGAGGCCGCCTATCTCTATGCGCCTCTTGCCCACAAACTGGGACTCTATAAACTGAAGAGCGAACTGGAAGACCTCTCGCTGAAGTATATGGAGCACGATGCCTACTATATGATCCGTGAGAAACTGAATCAGACAAAGGCCTCGCGTGATGCATATATAGAAGCATTCATTCGTCCTGTGGAAGAGAAGGTGAAGGCAGCGGGGATCAAATGCCACATCAAGGGTCGCACCAAGTCGATACACTCTATCTGGGAGAAGATGAAGAAGCAGAAGTGTGGCTTTGAAGGTATCTACGACCTCTTCGCCATCCGCATCATCATCGACTGCCCGGAGGATAAGGAGAAGATGCAGTGCTGGCAGGCTTACTCCATCGTCACAGATATGTATCAACCCAATCCCAAACGCCTACGTGATTGGCTCAGCGTACCTAAGTCAAACGGTTATGAGAGCCTCCACATCACCGTTCTGGGCCCAGAACAGAAGTGGGTGGAGGTGCAGATCCGCACGGAACGTATGGACGAGATTGCCGAGAATGGTGTGGCTGCCCATTGGCGGTATAAGGGCGTCAAAGGGGAGGCTGGTCTCGACGACTGGCTTGCTGGTGTGCGTTCTATGCTGGAACATGCTGACGGTCTGGAAGCGATGGATCAGTTCAAGATGGATCTGTATGAGGATGAGGTTTTTGTCTTCACTCCTCGGGGTGACCTCTTTAAGTTTCCCGTCGGCGCCACAGTTCTAGACTTTGCTTACCATATCCACTCGAAGTTAGGCAACCAATGCACGGGCGGTCGTATCAATGGCCGCGTAGTGAGCATCCGCTATCTGCTGAAGAGCGGCGACCAGGTGGAGATACTGACATCCTCCACGCAGAAGCCCCGTCAGGAGTGGCTTTCGATTGTAAAGACATCTCGTGCCAAGTCGAAGATCCGTCTTGCCCTGAAGGAGACCCAGCAGCGCGACGGTCTCTTTGCCAAGGAGATGCTAGAGCGCAAGTTCAAGAACCGCAAGATAGAGCAGGATGAGTCGGTGATGTTCCACGTCATCCGAAAGATGGGATTCAAGGAGGTCAGCGATTTCTACAAGCAGATTGCCGACGGTCTGATCGATGCCAACGCCGTCGTAGATAAATATATAGAGGTACGCGAGGGCGAGAAGACCATTACAGGCGACAATGTCGCGCGCTCAGCCTCAGAGTTCGAACTCGATGAGTCGAAGATAGGAGGCCTCAGTACACATCTCTCAGACGATGTGCTCGTCATCGACCGAGACCTTAAAGGCCTAGACTACCAGTTGGCCCGCTGCTGCACACCTATCTATGGCGACCCCATCTTCGGTTTTGTCACCATCAGCGGCGGCATCAAGATTCATCGCATGGACTGTCCCAACGCCCCAGAACTTCGCCGCCGTTATGGCTATAGGGTGGTGAAGGCCCGTTGGAGCGGCAAAGGCTCGTCTCAGTATTCCATCACCCTCCGTGTGGTGGGCAACGATGATATCGGCATCGTGAACAATCTCACGAGCATCATTTCTAAAGAAGAGAAACTCTTCCTGCGATCTATTAACATTGACTCTCACGACGGTCTGTTCAGCGGCAATCTCGTGGTGATGCTGGAAGACACCTCTCGTCTGGAGGCGCTGCTGAAAAAGTTGCGCACCGTGAAGGGTGTGAAACAAGTGGAACGTATATAACTGAAAACGTAAGAAATAAGATATGAAACGACTAACGATCATGACAATGGCTTTGACGCTGGCAGTGCTTGCGGGTTGCAAGCAGACAGCGGAAGACCGTTATCAGCGCTATCTGGACGAAGTGGCCGATTCGACAACAGCGATTGAATACATCACACCAGAGAAAGACCCTGTGGCACCTCCGACAGGTGAAGGCTCAGATCCTTTTGCTGACGACGGCAAGGGTATCTATACGATTCCTGAGATTCCCCAGGAGCGTGAGGTGAATATGAATGCCAATACCTACGAACTTGAAAAAATGATGCAGGGTAAGGAGTAGGGGAATGTCTACTCACGATAGAGCCACGTAAGTGTTTTGTTGATCCATCGGATGCTGAAACGGAACCAGCGGAAAGTGCTCTGTTCCTTACCTCCGAAACGTAGAATAAACTCGCGGAAAGGATTCTTCTGAAAGGGTAGTCCGACGTCCATGAAGCACATGTGTTGAAATCCTTTTTCATAACAGTCCAGCATCGTGTCCCAGATAGTCATCACGTCAGGATGCAGGGTGATGTATGATTTTCTTCTGAACGCCGAATACCAGAGATACGCATTTCCTTCACTGTAAGCGACAGCAGCACAGCCAATGACACGCTGACGGTATTTCGTCACAAAGAGTTTACCGTCCTGACTCTCCATCATCTTCTGGAAGAACTGATCGTCGGGGATGTAGCGCTTCGGTTTAAGAAGATTGTGCTTCCGCAGGAGTTTTGAGAAGGCCTTGAAATCTTCTTCCGTCTTCACCTCGTTGGTGGTAACACCTTTTTGACGGGCATTATCGATACGTTTCTGCAATTTCTCGCTAATACGTTCCTCGGGTGCATGACTGTGCAGCGAGTTATGGATACTCATCCAGTGTACAGGGAAGAAATTCTGTTGTTTCAGTTGCTTGTAACCGGTCATCTTCTGACTGAGGTTGCTGACTTCGATATAGAATGTGCGGTTACTCAATACTTTGGTCAGCGTCTCGAGCATCAGGCCGAAGAGCAAGTCGCGCGGATATTGTTCGTCATGATAGTATACGCCCTCACCCAGCACGCGGCAGTGAACGAGCAAGGGGAAGAGGAATGTTCGGAAACGGACGATGCCGAGCAAGTGGCTCACCACTTCGTCTTCTTGGTTGGTGACAACCACCATATAGGGTTTCTGACGAGGTGTCTCCCTCATCATCTTAAAGAGTCTCCGGCTGTGGAAGAAGTTATCATCTTTCAGTCGGGGCAGGTCTTCGTACTTCCGATAGATAATGGTCTTAAGTCCATTCATATTGCAAAAATAAACAAAAAACGTCACAGAACTCTCAGATTAACACAGATTAATATATATTTCGTGAAAAACTGAGGCCTCTGTGGCTGAAAATGATTAACTTTGCAGCGAAAATCAAAACAAAATCGGATATGACAGCATTCAAAGACCTTGCGCAGCAGCGTCGCAGCCACAGGAAGTTTACAGACGAGGATATTGACGGTGAAGACTTGAAACTCATCTTGCGTGCCGCCCTCATGTCGCCCACCTCTAAAAGTCAGCGCTCCTGGCAGTTCGTCGTCGTCGACGACAAAGTTGACCTTGAGAAACTTGCCGATGCCAAAAACCTCGGCAGCCATTTCCTCAAGGATGCACCCGTAGCCATTGTCGTACTGGGTGACCCCCTGCAGAATGACTGTTGGGTGGAGGATGGTTCTATCGCCGCCATTTCCATGCAGTATCAGGCAGAAGACCTTGGGTTGGGCTCCTGCTGGATACAGATGCGTGGCCGTGGTCTTGACGATGGCACGCCTGCCGACACCGTCATACGTGGCATCCTCGATATTCCGGAGAATCTCAATTGCCTCTGTATCTTAGCCATCGGCCATTGGACTGATGAACGTAAGCCACAGAGCGAAGACAAACTGAAGTGGGAGAATGTGCATTTGAATAAGTTTTAGTTTATTGTTTACGTTTTACAGATGATATGATAAACTACGATCTGACGAGGATACGTGCAATCATCTTCGATATCGACGGGGTGCTGAGTGCCGCGACCATCACGATGGGCAATGACGGAGTACCCCAGCGGACGGCGAACATCAAGGACGGTTATGCCATTCAGTTGGCGATGAAACTTGGTCTGCGCATTGCCATCATGACGGGTGCCAAGGTCGAAAGCGTGCGTCACCGTTATGAGGGATTGGGTGTGGAAGATATATACATCGCCTGCGCCGTGAAGATAGAGACCTACGACCAGTTTTTGGCCAAGTATGGCATATCAGACGAAGAGGTGATGTATATGGGCGATGACATACCCGACTTGGAGATTATGCGTCGGGTGGGCTGTCCTGTCTGTCCGAAAGATGCATGCCCTGAGATCAAGGATGTATCCCTTTATGTCAGCGATTGCAAGGGTGGTTATGGCTGTGGGCGTGACGTTATTGAGCAGACGCTTCGTGCCCAAGGCAAGTGGGTCATGAACGCCAAAGCCTTTGGGTGGTGAATGAGCAGCAAAATGAAATAGTGTGGTGAAAAGATTGATTCTGGCAAGCAATTCTCCTCGCAGACGTGAACTTCTGGGTGGTCTTGGACTTCCATTCGAAGTGCGGGTCCTGCAAGATATCGATGAGTCGTATCCGGAAGACTTGCCTGTGGATCAAGTGGCACTCTATATCTCAGGCAAGAAAGCAGATGCCTATCGGGCCAGTCTCGCCCCAGACGAACTCGTCATAACGGCCGATACCGTTGTCATCGTCGGGGAAGAGATCCTTGGTAAACCCGTCGACGCAGCCGATGCTGCCCGTATGCTCCGTCTTATCAGTGGTCGCACTCATCAGGTCACTACTGGAGTCTGCATGCTCACCACTACCACAGAGCGTCATTTTGCCGTCACGACCGACGTTACCTTCAAACCTCTCTCCGACGATGAGATCCAGTATTATATCACCCACTTCCAGCCCTTCGACAAGGCAGGAGCCTATGGCATTCAAGAGTGGATAGGCTATGTCGGGGTGACATGTCTCAAAGGCAGTTACTACAACGTGATGGGACTCCCTGTGCAACGCATCTACGAAACACTCCGACAGATGGACTAAACACACATTATTTATATAGACACAATGATACAAAGGATAACATTTCAAACTCGACATAAGGCTTTTATTTTTCTTCTTCAACTCTTCACCATTACCGCTTATGCTCAGAAGCGACAGATGGCTGAGGCAGAGAACTATCTGCGCAGTGGTAAAAACTTCGACAAGGCCGAGCAACTTATGACGACACTTCTGGAGGACTCCGCCAACCAGCAGAATCCCCGCATATATGACCTATGGCTGCAGGCCGTCGAGAAGCAATACGGTGCCCTGAACGAAAGGATGTATAAGCATCAGGCTATCGACACCACCCAACTCTTCAACCTCACTCGGCGCATGTTCACCATCGCTGAGCGCCTAGACTCCATCGATATGCTGCCAGACAAGAAGGGTAGGGTGCCCCTCGACTATCGGAAGGATAATTCCCAACGTCTGCTCGACTATCGGCCGAACCTCTTCTTCGGTGGTGCCAGCCATCTGCGGCGGGCTGACTTCCAGACGGCCTACGACTTCTTTGAAACTTATATTGACTGTGGTCGTCAACCGTTATTTTCACAATACGATTTGCTCCGCTCCGACCCACGTATGGGTGAGGCTGGCTATTGGGCCACCTATTGTGGCTATCGCATGGATGATCCTGTACTAATCCTCAGGCATCAGGACCTCGCCCGCCGTGATACATCCAAACTAGAATACACGTTGCAGTATGTCTCCGAGGCCTGGAATCGTTTGGGTGATGAGCAGCGCTATACGGAAATCCTTTGGGAGGGATTTGCTTTCTTCCTCAATGAACTCTACCTCTTCGCCAAGTCCACGATGCTCCTTAATCTGGGACGCTACGCCGAATGCCTCAAATACAGCGACCGCCTTATAGCCGTCAACGACCAGATGGCCGATGCCTACTATAATGCCGGCACTGCCTGTCTGAACATCGTCCTCAATATGGATCCACGCCGGCATAAGAAGCAGATACGTAAGATGTACCAGAAAGCCCAGCCCTATATGGAGAACTATCGTCGTCTCGCACCTGAAGCGAAAGACAAATGGGGTCCCTCACTTTATCGGATCTATTTCAATCTGAATCTCGGTAAGCAGTTTGATGAGATTGATCGCCTGCTCAAGGGGGGGTAGTTTATAGTTTACGGTTTACGGTTTACGGTTTACAGTTTACAGTTTACGGTTTACAGTTTACAGTTTACGGTTTACAGTTTACAGTTTACAGTTTCCAGATGATAGGACTGTAGGCGGATGTTTTTTATGATAATAGTATTTATTACTGTTAATAATCCATAAAAGTAATCACCTGTAAACCTTAAACTGTAAACCATAAACAAAAAATGCTTATCTTTGTGGATTA
>ONPM01000169.1 GCA_900319715.1 uncultured Prevotella sp. | reverse complement strand
CTGGAAGACGCTTTGGTTGGCAAACGGCTTTCCCGCATCCAGGCTGGCCTTCGACAGAAGGAAATAGGTCTGGGAGCCCAGTTTCAACACCAAGTGGTGGTCAGCCCCGCTGTAATGAAGTGTGAGCGGAATGGCCGCTGGCTCAAAGCCCCAGTGGGCATCACCATTGTCCAGCATGTCGTAGAAACGATAGTCGGCCAGAAAGTCCACATTGGGAGCGCAGGCCATAGCCTCAGCCAAAGCGGGATCGACCACAACGCTTGAGAGTTGGCTCACAGGATAGTTGTGGAAACAGACGGAGTGCATCGTCTGGTCGGTGATGGTCATCTGGGAGTTTTCACCTTGGAGTAGTCCTCTTTCTGTTGGGGTGACATACCATGATACACAGGGTCGCTGCTACAGGCTGCGAGGGTCAGGGCTGTCAGCAGGCCGAAGAATAGTTTTCTCATCATGTCTTTATCGTTTAATTGATTTTCGTTCTATTCACTAAACGCACTACGACCTTGTTTTATTGTATGAGAGGCCAAAAGTATCACGATCTCTTTATTGCCAGACAGGCGATGGCTGCCGCTATTGGCAGTAGTATGATGACCCAGAGTGGCGTATGGTTCCATAGTATCTCTGCCTCGACGCGCCACGAGGGCAGGGGCTGCATGCCGGCGGGACGCGGCTGGAAGAGTCGGCCCTGGGTGAGAAGGATAATCTGCCCTACCCTCTCGTCGAGACCGGTGGCGGCGGGCGTCTCCCTTGCCAACTGCCGCATCCGTTCCGGCAGGTCTGAACCTAGTGCGCTCAGCCTGTAGCCGAGGGTATCGTCGAACAGTTCGGAGAACCTGGCGTAGTCGCCCTCTATGTGCAATTGCCGCCGCAGGTCTGCATCGCCGATGAGGATCATAGGCTCATCTTTCCAGACATCGGGCCTAAGCCTCCAGCCATAGACGACTTGCTCTGGCGTGAGCCCCTGATAGGACGACTTGCCGTAGACAGCCTTCAGAAAGTCGCGGGCAGCGGTGGAGAGGGGGCACAGGCGGTCTCGCCAGACAACCTGTTCGCGGGCCACCTCACGCGCCTTGTCTCTATTGATAGTCGGGATGCTGCGGGCGTAGGAATGGGGAATTGAGAATGGGGAATTGAGAATTATGATTAACAGAAGGAGGAATATTCGGGGGTACGGGGGTACGGGAGTGCGGTGGCACGAGATTAGTTTGCAAGCCATTGACTGATACGCTTGGGGTATTCTCACCCCCCCGCACCCCCGTACCCCCGTACCTCCGATGCTCCTTCTCATTCCTCTTAAAAAACAGGCATGGTTGGCAGGTCGACGGTCTTGACTGCCATGCACTCCATCTCGATGAGCCAGCCTGGACGGCACACGGGGGCATGGACGATGACGTAAGGCTTCTCGGGGAAGCGCGCCTGATAGAGTTCGCTCACCAGTGCATAGTCGGCCGGGTCGCGGAGATAGACCACCATCTCGGCCACATCGTTGAAGTTGCAGTCGGCCTCGGCCAGCAGGGCCTCCACATTCTCCCACATGCGGCGGGTCTGGCGGACGATGTCCTTCGGATACATCACCTCACCCTTGTTGTTGATAGAGGCGGTGCCGGAGATAAAGACGTGGCGGCGATCGGCATAGTTGACCAGCGTGCCACGCTCGAAAGAGACGCCATAGTCGCTGGTACGGTTCAGATGGGTTGGGGCATACAGATAGTGTATCTGCTCTTTACGGACGCCTGCGATGGCGTAGTTATCCATCTGCGACAGGACATTGGGGTCTTGCTGACGGCCTCCGATGCCCGTAGAGGCGATGAAGTGGGTGCCGGCCGTCAGTCCTTGCGTGAAGAAGAACTGGTTGCGGGCTCGTACCATTCCACCGTAGTTCAGATCGACATCGTTGACGAAGAACCAGGTGCGGATGCAGTTGGCCTCCAGGGTACAGCCTTCCTGGATGAGTTGCATGTTATACTCGTTGAACAGCAGGCGGGTCTGGTATTCTGAATTGGCAGCCATGTTGTGGGCAGAGCCGTTCCAGAGATGCCGGAAGGCGCCGTGGCGTACCTCGTAGAGACCGCTCTTGCTGACGCCGGTCTGCACGTTGGTCATCAGCCAGGCCCACAGGGCAATCTTCGTACCGTCGAGGGGCGGCTGCTGGATGATGCTCTTGGCACAGTCGGTGACGTCGGCCACGATGACTTCGTCGGCCTGGTTGGCAGCATCGCTGAGGAAATAGCGTTTGAACACAGCCTGCGCCCCATGGAGGGGGCCTTCGATCAATTGTCCGTAAGCCCCTAAGACAGCCTCCAGTTGCTGGGTATATGAGCACTTCGGCGAACTGGCGTGGATCATCACATGATATTCGCAGACCTCTGTTCCGTTCTTGCTCTGGGAAGTGTCTCCTTCCGTCACGGGGCAATCGAACTGGAATATGGTGGCATACGCGTTCTCAAACTGAATGGTTTGTTGTTTCTTATCCATGTATTTTTTTGTTTACAGTTTACAGTTTACGGTTTACAGTTGATTACCTCTGCGAATGTTTCGGCCTCCAGTCATATCATCTGTAAACTGTAAACCGTCAACTGTAAACCATATCCTACTTTGCCCCATGGTTGATCCAACTGTCAATAAGGGGCAGGATGCTCTGTTCGTTCTTCTCTGATACTAGGTCACGATGGGTCATCGAAATGCCTTCTACCACATCCTCATGGAGAATCTGGTGCAACAGGCTGTTTTCTGCATGGCCCGGGTCTACCATATTGATACCTTCAACCTTTGTCGAAGGTTTGCCTACCAAGGCGTCGTAACTTCTACCCTCTATAAGGTACAGCCCTGCTGCCACCCTGTTGCTGGCACCATGACAGTTGGCACAGGTCGTGTTGAAGTAACTCTGCTGGATGGCGTTGAACATGCTGACGTCGACGGTACCGACCTCCATATACATCGTGTCACGCGTCTGCTGGAGCGTCATCTCCTGGAAGGTCATCACATGGCGGCGCAGACGGTCAAGAACGCAGAGTTGAACATTATTGACATTGGCATTGATGCCAGACAAGACGATGCTCATCGCGCCATTGGCATCCTTGGAGATAGCCTTGGAGATGACGGCATAGTCGTCAGTCCC
>ONPM01000050.1 GCA_900319715.1 uncultured Prevotella sp. | reverse complement strand
AGCAGCAGTTGATCTCGAAGGTGATGAAGGAGGAGGAAGAAGCCTTCCTGCGCACCCTCGATAAGGGTATCTCACTGCTCGACAAGGCCATGGAGCAGCTGAAGGCTGATGGCAAGACAGAGCTCGATGGTGTGCAGGCCTTCCGTCTCTTCGATACCTACGGATTCCCCCTCGATCTGACAGAGCTGATCTGTCGTGAGAATGGCTTCACAGTGAACGAAGCAGAGTTCAACGTGGAGATGCAGAAGCAGAAGGAGCGTGCCCGTAATGCCGCTGCCGTCGAGAATTCAGACTGGACGGAACTGGCTCAGGGCGAACAGCAGTTCGTGGGTTACGACTATACGGAATATGAGTGTCATATCCTTAGATATAGAAAGGTGACGCAGAAGAAGAACGAGTTCTTTGAGCTCGTGCTCGACTATACGCCGTTCTATGGCGAGATGGGTGGTCAGGTGGGTGACGCTGGTGTCATCTGCAACGAGGCCGAAACCATCGAGATCATCGACTCCAAGCGTGAAAACAACCAGACGGTACATATCGTCAAGCAACTGCCGAAGGATCCCACAGCCCAGTTCATGGCCTGTGTCGATACCGATAAGCGCGACGCCTCGGCTGCCAACCATACCGCTACCCACCTGCTCGACTATGCGCTGAAGCAGGTGCTGGGCGACCATGTGGAGCAGAAGGGTTCGTTCGTATCACCAGACACCCTGCGCTTCGACTTCTCTCATTTCCAGAAGGTGACGGACGAGGAACTGCGCCAGGTGGAGCGAATGGTGAATGACATGATCCGTCAGGATATCCCCCTCGACGAGCATCGTGAGGTGCCTTTCGATGAGGCCAAGAAACTCGGGGCCATCGCCCTCTTCGGCGAGAAGTACGGCGATAAGGTGCGTGTGGTGCGCTTCGGTCCGTCGTGTGAGTTCTGTGGCGGTATCCACGCCAAGGCAACGGGTAAGATCGGCTTCTTCAAGATCATCGCAGAGAGCAGCGTGGCCGCTGGTATCCGTCGTATCGAGGCCAAGACTGGCAAGGAGTGCGAGGAACTGCTGTATAAGACCGAGGACTTGTTGAGGATCGTGAAGTCGTTCTTCAACAATGCGAAGGACCTGCAGGGTGTCATCCGCAAGTATATCGAGGAGCACGATACGATGAAGAAGGAGATTGAGACCTTCCAGGCACAGGCTGTGGAGCGTATAGCCAGACAACTCGTTGAGAAGGCTCGTGAGGTCAATGGCGTCAAGGTAGTCAGGTCTGTGCTGCCTATGGAGCCGGCTGCTGCCAAGGACTTGGCCTTCAAGATCCGTGCGGCTGTGGAGGGCTCACTGCTTTGTGTCCTCGGCACGACATATCAGGAGAAGCCCCAACTCTCTATCATGATGAGCGATGACATGGTGTCGGAGCATGGCCTGAATGCCGGACAGATGGTTCGCGAGGCTGCCAAACTCATCCAGGGTGGTGGCGGCGGACAGCCTCACTATGCCCAGGCTGGTGGAAAGAACGCTGACGGACTGTCGGCGGCTGTGGATAAGGTCATCGAGTTAGCCAAGTTGTAGGAATAAAAGGATAGGTTATGGCACTGAATCTGAACAAGAACCTGAAATTGTACTACTCCATCGGTGAAGTCGCTAAGATGTTCGACGTGAATGAGAGTACGCTTCGCTACTGGGAGCAGGAGTTCCCGTTTCTGAAGCCAAAGACCAGCGGTCCCTCAAAGGTCCGCCAGTATACGGAGAAGGATATCGAGCAGGTACGCCTGATCCATAGCATGGTAAAGGTGCGTGGATTCAAGATCTCTGCTGCCAAGAAACTGATCAATGCCAACAGGAAGGGCGCTGACAAGAAGGCTGAAGTCATCAGTTCGCTGATAGACATCCGCACAGAACTGCAGGCGTTGAAGAAGCAACTCGACTACTTGCAGTAGTCTATCCACTCGTTTTTGAGATTGAATACAAAGGCAGGCGTTATCAGGTCTGCCTCTTTTTTCGTCAACAGTCGGCTCCAGGGAGCACGCCCTTTGGTGGCAGCACCCTCGCCGCTGTTGTTATATTCCAAGTAGCGGGCCGTCTGCTCGCGCTGCTTCTCCCAGTGATGCCAGCCTTCAGGACGGATATGGCGCCCCATCTCACAGTTCATGAAGAGGGTGTAGCCATAGTCGCGCCAGGGACGTCCGAGGTAGACTTGGTTCACGCCTTCGGCAGCAATCAGCCGACAATGGTTGAAGATATAGCCGTAAGGCTGGTCCTTAGGCGTCGAGGCCGCTGTGACGTAACTGTTGATGAGGCTCTCGATGGTGCAGTCCTCGAACCATGCTGTGCTGGGGCCGAAGATGAAGTCGGTAGTGCCGCAGATATAGCAGCCCTTGAACCATAGCCTTGTGCCAGCCACCCCTGTGTAGATCGTGTCTTGATGGCCGATGATGCGGCAGTTCAACACTTGGATACGGTCTCCCTCGGTATGCAGGGAGACGGCCTGTCCCAGTCGTGCGGAGTTGTTCTCGATGGTCAGGTTCTTCAGGATGATATCGTTGCCTTCTATCTTAAGGGTATAGGTGCGGAAGGTTCCCATGGGCTGCAGACGGGGCTCGGCTGTGCCTAAGAGCACCTTGATATTCGCATGGTCGTCGTAGGTGATGATGGTCTGCTCGGCATCCTCACCGCAGAGTTCGATGTTTTGTAGCCACGAGGGGATGATGAGTTTCTCCTTGTACGTACCTTTTTTAATATATATGACCTTGTGGTAGTCCATGAAGGCGCGGCATACCTCGATGGCTTCATCTACTGTGCGGAACTCGCCCGTGCCGTCGCGGGCCACGACGATAGTGTCTGGATTGTCATATTTCCCTGCGGCAGAGGCTATAGAGGGTAGGGAAAGTAAGGTAATCAGGGTAAGTAGGGGCTTTAGGGGATTCATGTTGTTATAGGATTTCAGATATTTCCTTTAGGTCGGCGACGGACTTGAGATTGTTGATGATGGTTTTCATATCCTCACGGTCATGGACGCGTAGTTCAATGCTGCCATCGAAGATACCATCCTCACAAGTGATGGTAATCTTGTGGATGTTCACGTTCATCTGTGAAGAGATAATCTGCGTGATCTCGTTGAGCATGCCTACACGGTCGATGCCGCCCAGTCGTAAGGTGGCGTCAAAATAGAGTACCTTGTGCATGTCCCACTTGATGTCGATGATACGGTTGCCGAAACTGGTTTTGAGTTTGGCGGCCACAGGACAGGTGCGCTTGTGGATCTCTATCTGGTTCTTATTGTTGATATAGCCGAGGGCATCGTCGCCAGGGATGGGATGACAGCAGTTGGCGAACTTATACAGGTTGATGTTCTCTTCGCTGATATAGATGGGCTTCTTGCGGTTGAACTTCTCAGGCACGATGAAGAGGTCTTCTTTAGGACTCTCTTCTTTCTTCTTCTTTCCGACGAAGGGTACGTATTTGCGCCAGCCAATGCTCTCTGTGGCCCTGGTCTTACCGCTGAGTTCGTCGAGGTCCTTATCGCCTAAGATGGCAATCTTCTCACCGAGGGCCTGATAGAACTCGTTGCGCTTGCTGTAGCCGTGGAACTCTGCCAGACGGTCTGCCAGGGCAAGGCTGGGCTCATGATGGTTTTTCTCCAGAAATTCGTTCAGGATCTCTTCGCCCTTGCGCTGCACCTCTCTGTTGTCTCGACGTAGGATAGCCTGGATTTTCGCCTTTGCTTTGGCGGTGGAGACGAAGTTGATCCATGCCGGACTGACGTGCTGCGATTTCGATGTGAGGATCTCCACCTGGTCTCCGCTCTGCAGTTTATGGCTCAGCGGTACCAGTTTGTGGTTCACCTTGGCGCCTATACAGTGGCTGCCGAGGAAGGTGTGGATGGAGAATGCGAAGTCGAGGGCTGTGCAATCGGCTGGTAGCGTCCGGATCTCGCCCTTGGGGGTAAACACGAAGATCTCGCTGGCGAAGAGGTTCAACTTGATGGTGTCGAGGAAGTCCATGGCGTCGGGCTGGGGATCGTCGAGGATTTCCTTGATGGTACGAAGCCAGTCGTTCAGTTCATTCTCGTCCTCCGTATACTCCTCTTCTACGCCGTCCTTGTATTTCCAGTGGGCGGCAAAGCCTTGTTCTGCCACCTCGTCCATACGGTCGGAGCGAATCTGCACTTCTATCCATCGGCCTTGTTTCGACATCAAGGTGACGTGCAGGGCCTGATAGCCGTTGGCCTTGGGCTGTGAGAGCCAGTCGCGCAGACGGTCTGGATGTGACTTGTAAATCTTGGAGATGGCCACGTAGATCTTGAAACACTCATTGATCTCCTCTTCTCTGACCTTAGGGGTGAAGATGATACGCACGGCCAGGATATCGTAGATCTCCTCGAAGGTGACGTGCTTGTTCTGCATCTTGTTCCAGATGGAGTAGGGACTCTTCACGCGTTCCTTAATCTCATATTGGATACCCATCTTCTCCAAAGCCTCTTTGATGGGGGCTGTGAATTGGTCGAAGAGTTCGTGGCGGGAGGCATGGGTAGATTTCAGTTTGGCTTCGATATTGGCAAATTCGTCTGGATGCTCGAACTTAAAACTGAGGTTCTCCAGTTCTGACTTGATTTTGTTCAGTCCCAGACGGTTGGCCAAAGGCGCATAGATATAGAGCGTCTCACCGGCAATCTTGTATTGCTTGTTGGCTGGCTGGGAGTCAAGGGTTCGCATGTTGTGCAGACGGTCGCAGATCTTGATGAGGATGACACGGATATCGTCGCTCATCGTCAACAGCAGTTTCTTGAAGTTCTCGGCCTGCGCTGAGGCCTGCTCACCGAAGATGCCACCACTGATCTTGGTCAGTCCGTCGACAATCTGGGCTATCTTCGAACCGAAGATGTTCTCGATATCCTCGACGGTATAGTCCGTGTCTTCGACGACATCGTGCAGCAGTGCCGAACATATACTTGTAGAGCCGAGACCTATCTCCGAGCAGGCTATCTGTGCAACGGCGATGGGGTGCATGATATATGGCTCTCCGGAGAGGCGCCGCACGCCTTTATGAGCCTGACGTGCGAAGTTGAAGGCCTTGGTAATGAGGTCTACTTTCTTGCGATGACGCGAATTGGCATAGTCGTTCAACAGTTTCTCAAACGCCTCGTTGATGAGTTTGTCATCCGCTTCTTCTTGCAGTCTAAGATCTTCCTCTGCCATATCTCATTCCTATTTACTCATTCAGAATTCCTCTTTCCACTTTTCTCTTCCTGCCTTATCTGACTCTGATCTTCTTGCCAGCCTGAATGTTGTTACCCTTGAGACCATTCAACTTGCGCAGTTTGGCGACAGTGGTGCCATTGCGCTTGGCAATCTGTGACAAAGTCTGTCCGCGCTGGATGGTAACGGAACTGCCACCCCTTGATCTCGATCTCGTAGCCCTGCCACGGCGTGAGTTGCGGGCAGCACGACGGCTATAACGGCCGCTTTTCCTACTATAGGAACCGCGTTTGCGGGAGTAGGTAGGCACATCATCGTTGACGTCTACGACCAGGCGCTTTGTCAGCAGTTCGCTGACCCGGTAGTTATAAACAGAGTCTTCATTATCAATGAATTTGCCAGTATCGGCCAATGGCATACGAATGGCACAGGGCTTGGTGTTGCCTGGCACAATGTCACGGCGATACTCGGGGTTCAGCGAGCGTAACAAATCGGCATCGGTACCGATGACACCTGCAATCTGTTCCAGATGCACATCACGGTGCACCATCACGGTGTCGCTCTGTGCTGGCAGACGGGTGGTCATTGGGCAGATGTTGTGCTCGCAGTAATAGGTCATAATATAGTTGGCAGCAATAAAGGCGGGCACATAGCCACGGGTCTCTGCCGGCAGGTAGGGATAGATATACCAGTAGTCCTTATTCGGAGCCTCGTTCGCCTGTCCCGTTTTGGAAGCATTGGCGCGATGGATGGCTTTGTTGATATTCTCTGGTCCGCAGTTATAAGCGGCAATCACCAGATTCCAGTCGCCAAAGATTTTGTATAGGTCACGTAGATAGCGTGCTGCTGCATACGACGACTTCACAGGGTCACGACGCTCATCGACGAGGGAGTTGACTTCCAGACCGTATTGCTTGCCTGTACCCAGCATAAACTGCCAGAGTCCTGTGGCCCCAGCCCGCGACACGGCCTTAGGGTTCAGGGCTGATTCGATAATGGGCAGGTATTTCAGTTCAAGGGGCAGTTGATAGGCCTCTAAGGCTTCCTCGAAGATGGGAATGTAGAAGTTGGCTGCGCCCAGCATATAACTGACCGAGTAACGTAGTCGTCCGCTGTAACGGTCAATGAATCGCTGGACGATGTCGTTATAGGTGAGTTCCATGACTGAGGGGATGCGGCTGAGCCGTTCGATATAAACCTCCTTCGGATAGGTGGGGTTCTCGTTCTTCATCTCACAGTCACCAGGCGACAGGTAGGCCTTTGACATATAGAGGTTGAGTAGACTGTCGAGGTCATAGGTCATGGCCTCGGGGAACTCGATGACTTCCTCGTTGCCTTCCTCATCAGTGACGGCGAACTCGTCAACGCTCAATTCCTCTGCGCTTTCTTCTTCATCCTCTTCATCTTCTTCATCCTCTTCGTCTCCGTCTTCATATTCATCTTCGAATTCTTCTTCTGTCGGAGTGTCGGTGTTGACTACTTGAGCGTTCAAGCCGATATTTCCTCCAAGGAAAGCGGCAACGAGGAGTATCATTAGTTTTTTCTTCATTATATAATTTTTATATGTTCACTTTTTAACTATTCACTTATTTACCTTTAAAAGTTCAGACTGCACTGCAGTCCTACCGATGAAGCGTCTAGTGGGTTGTTGGATGAGCGGTTGTTGATAATCGTGGGCTCTACCCTCAGACTAAGGTCATCAGAGATATCAAATACTGACAACTCGGCATCCACATAGGCATCGATGACTGACAGGGCATAGACACCTATCATGACGAAGAAACTCAGGTCGCGCCATCGTCTGTATTTGTCCTTTCGCTTCCTGAAGATATCCTGATATCGGGTCTCGTTCTGTGGGGTGATTTGCGTTCCGAGATGCAAGAACTGGTTGTAACTCTGCGTGTTAGGGTCTTTGTCCATCAGGTCCTGATAGGCCTGGGAGTAGTCCTTGTACATCGTGTTGTTCCAACTCATGGCATACAGACAGCCGATGAATCCGCCATACACGAGTGGCAGTTTCCAGTATTTGCGATTGTAGATCTGGCCTCCTCCTGGGATGACAAGTGCAAGCCACAGAGCCCTTTTGGGATTAGGACGCCACGTAGACCAATCACGTCCAACCTCCTTCTTCTTGCTGAAGGTTGTGTCTACAACGACGGAAAGGCTGTCGTACGTTGTGACAGTCAGACTGTCTTGGCCTATACGCTCTTGTGCCTTGGCCTGCTGACTTCCTGCTGCCAGCAGGAGGAAAAATGCAATCAGTATATATATTTCTTTACCTCTCACCTCTTACCTCTCACCTCTCAATCAGTTCTTGATCTTGTCGATAATGTTCATGACATGTTCCAACTCTTCCTCATTGGCAAATGGGATGCTGATCTTGCCTTTACCCTGTGGAGAGCAGGTCATCTGCACCTTTACCTTGAAGAGGTCTGACAGGCGGTCGCGCAGGATACTGTATTCTAGTGACAACTGAGAGTCCGACTTCTTGACAGTCTGGATGCTCTCGCCGTTCTTCAGTTTCTGTACCAATTCCTCTACCTTCCTGACCGAATAGCCGTTACGCTGAATCTCCTTAAACAACTTAAGTTGTGTCGATGGACTGTCGATGGCCAGCAGGGCACGGGCATGCCCCATATCGATTTCCTTGTTCTTCAGGGCGATCTGGATCTGTGCTGGCAGTTTCAGCAGACGCAAGTAGTTGGTGATGGACGTGCGGCTCTTGCCAACACGGGCAGAGATCCGTTCCTGGGTCATGCCAGTCGCCTCTGACAGGTGTTGGTAGGCCAAGGCAATCTCTATAGGGTTCAGGTCCTCGCGCTGGATGTTCTCCACGAGCGCCATCTCCATCACTTTCTCGTCTTCTGCTGTACGGATATAGGCAGGGATGGTAGTGAGACCTGCCAGTTGCGCTGCTCTCCAACGGCGCTCACCGGCGATGATCTGATAGTCATTCTCACCCATCTGTCTGAGGGTGACGGGCGTGATGAGACCAATCTCACGGATGCTGGCTGCCAGGTCTTGCAGTGCTGCTTCATCGAAGTCTGTTCGTGGTTGGTTGGGATTAGGCGAGATCATGCTGAGGGCGATCTCGTTCAGATTGGACGATCCTTGGGCATGGACATCACCCGTGTCTATCAGGGCGTCGAGTCCGCGACCTTTCCCTGTTCCGATGTTGTCCAGTCCTCGTCCTAGTACATTACGGTCGTATTTCTTTTTTACAGCCATGGTTATAGGTCTATTTGTTCTTTTGGATGATTTCGCGAGCCAGGGCGAGGTGGTTCTTGGCGCCTGTGGAGTCTGCATCATAGAGGATGACGGGCAGACCGTGGCTGGGACTTTCCGACAGTTTGACATTGCGCTGGATGACAGTCTTGAAGACCAGTTCCTGGAAGTGGCGCTTCACTTCGTCGTAGATCTGGTTAGCCAGACGCAGACGACTGTCGTACATTGTCAGCAGGAAACCTTCAATCTCCAACTGCGGATTCAGTTTGTTCTTGATAATCTTGATGGTGTTCAGCAACTTGCTAATGCCCTCCAGTGCGAAGTATTCACATTGTACGGGAATGATGACAGAGTCGGCAGCCGTCAGTGCATTGACAGTGATGAGGCCTAACGAAGGCGAGCAGTCGATAAGGATATAGTCATAATCATTCTTAACGGGCTCCAGCACATGCTTGAGGATCCTCTCCCTGTTTTCCAGGTTTAGCATCTCAATCTCTGCTCCTACCAAGTCAATGTGGCTGGGGATGATATCAAGCCCGTCGATGTCGGTCGTATAGATGGCATCTCTGACATCAGACTTGTTGATGATGCATTCATAAATAGAACTCTCTACTTCCGAGATGTCAACACCCAGTCCGCTGGAGGCATTGGCCTGAGGGTCTGCATCTACGACCAGTACGGTCTGTTCCAGTGTGGCGAGTGAAGCGGCCAGGTTAATAGTGGTAGTGGTTTTACCAACACCGCCTTTTTGGTTTGCTAATGCTATGATTTTACTCATCTTTATTTCTAATTATCCTAATTTTACTTGATATTAATAGAGAAATTTGGGCACAAAGTTACTAATTTCCGTCGAGAATCCCTTTTATTTAAACCTTTTTTCGTAATTTTGCAGTCAAATCATTGATATTTTATGGAAATTAAACGACCTTTACTACTTATTTCCAATGATGACGGCTATCAGGCAAAGGGTATCCGGCAACTGGTGGAGATGGTGTCTGAATATGGTGATGTCATCATCTGTGCCCCTGACGAGGCTCGTAGCGGTTTCTCGTGTGCCTTCTCTGCCACGACCCCGTTGAGGCTCCATTTGAGGGAGAATCACGATGGAATACAGATATGGTCGTGCAACGGCACACCTGTCGACTGTGTGAAGATGGCTTTGGCAGAACTGTGCCCACGCAAGCCCGATATGGTCATTGGAGGCATCAACCACGGCGATAACGCGTCTGTCAATACCCATTATAGTGGCACCATGGGTGTCACACTCGAAGGTTGTATGAAGTATATTCCCTCGGTGGCCTTCTCACTCTGCGACCATCGCGATGATGCTGACTTTGAACCCCTCCGTCCGTTCGTCAAAACCATCACGGAGAAGATTTTGGCCGAAGGACTGCCTAAGGGGGTATGTCTGAATGTCAACTTCCCTTTGTTGGAAGAGGGCGATTTTAGAGGTGTGAGGGTCTGCCGTATGGCTCATGGCACTTGGGGTAGTGAAGTGACAAAGTGCCATCATCCGCGAGGCTATGATTATTGGTGGATGGTGGGTCACTACCAGAACGATGAACCGGAAGCGGAGGATACCGACAACTGGGCGCTTACCCATGGTTATGTGGCCATCACGCCAACCCGTATAGACGTTACGGCCTACTCCGCCATGGATCAGGTCTCAGAGTGGTTTAATGGTAATCATCTGTAAACCGTAAACTGTCATCTGTAAACCGTAAACTGTAAACAGTAAACATAAAATGAAGTACTACCTTATAGCCGGTGAAGCCTCAGGTGATCTCCATGCCTCGCATCTGATGCGAGCGCTGAAGGAATTTGACAAAGAGGCAGACTTCCGTTTCTTTGGAGGCGACCTGATGTCAGATGTCGGAGGAACACGAGTCCGGCATTATCGTGATCTGGCTTATATGGGCGTGATTCCTGTTCTGCTTCACCTTCCGACAATCCTGAAGAATATGAAGTTTTGCAAACAGGATATCCTGACATGGCAACCTGATTGTGTCATCCTGATAGATTATCCAGGTTTCAATCTGAAGATTGCTGAATATGTAAAATCACGGACAAATATTCCTGTCTATTACTATATCTCTCCTAAGATCTGGGCTTGGAAGGAATACCGCATCAAGAATATCCGTCGTGATATCGACGAACTCTTTTCCATCCTGCCATTCGAAGTGGATTTTTTCGAGAAGAAGCATCATTATCCGATCCACTATGTGGGTAACCCTACGGCTGATGAAGTGAGGGAGTTTCGGAGGTGCGGAGGTGCGGTGGTACGGGGTTACGAGAATACCCCTAAGGCAGATAGTAATCTCGCACCTTCGCACCACCATACCCCCGCGCCTCCGAAAATCATCGCCCTCCTTGCAGGTTCCCGCAGGCAGGAAATCAAGGATAACCTCCCCACGATGATAGAGTCCGTAAAGCCCTATATGAAAGATTACCGTGTGATCCTTGCTGGTGCCCCAGGCATCGATCCTGCCTATTATGAGCCATTCCTGGCGGAGAGTGGGGTAGAGGTGGTTCATGGTCAGACCTATGACTTGCTCTCTAAGGCACATGCAGCCCTCGTCACCAGTGGTACGGCTACCCTTGAGACGGCTCTTTTCAATGTGCCTCAGGTGGTGTGCTACAAGTTGCCACTGCCAAAGATAGCCCGCATTGTGCGTCGTTACCTTATTAAAGTACCTTATATCTCACTTGTCAACCTGATTGCCGACCGTGAGGTGGTTACAGAACTCTTGGCCGATACCTTCACCGTCAGTCATATCCGTCATGAACTGGATAGGATCCTCTCCGGACCAGACCGTGAGCGTATGCTCGAAGGCTATGCTGAGGTAAGTCGCAGGTTAGGTGACCTGAAAGCCCCCGATAATGCCGCCAGATTGATGGTGGGATTATTGTCCGCTAGGAGTAATCATCAATAATCTATAGACAATAAACAGTAAACAATAAAAAAACAAGTATGAAAAAGTTATTCTCTATTGCCCTGATGGCCATAGTGGCTCTCACCGTCCAGGCACAAAATGTACAAGTACACTACGACTTCGGTCGTAACATCTATGGCGATGAACAGCCAGACCGTCAGAAAGTCACTGTTACTCTTGAACAGTTCAAAGCCGACGACTGGGGCTCTTGGTTCTACTTTGTCGACATCGACCTCAGTCGTAAGTTCCTCCGTAGTGCCTATACTGAGATCTCACGAGAGTTTAACCTCGGCACGAACTCACCCTTTGCTGCCCATGTAGAGTATGATGGCGGACTGTACCATGTGACTGGCAGTTATCAGCATGCTGCCCTGATTGGACCTGCTTACAACGGTCACTCTGCTGATTTCTCCAAAACGTGGTCGGTACAACTGATGTACAAGCACTATTTCAAGAGTTACGAGGGAACGAGTTCTTACCCCAGTTTCCAACTGACGGGTGTCTGGAGCACCACCTTCGCCCAGAAGAAATGCACATTCTCTGGCTTTATCGACTTCTGGCGTGGCGAGAAGGCCGATGGGCACGGACAACTCGTAATCCTCTCAGAACCTCAGTTCTGGTATAATGTCACCGACCGTTTCAGCATTGGTAGCGAGGTGGAGTTCAGTAATAACTTTGTTTTTAACATGAAGCCTGGCAGCGACCAGACATTCTTCGTCAATCCGACACTGGCAGTGAAGTGGAACTTCTGACTTGCATGTTATGACAGTCCTTCGATCTCGCCGTTCTCGATGGTGATACGCTCTGCCTGAGGACTCTTCGGCAGTCCTGGCATGCGGAGCATATCGCCAGCGATGGCCACGATCATTTCACTACCGCAGTTCAGGATGACGTCGCGGATACGGATGGTGAAACCCTCTGGTGAGCCGTAGCGGGTGGAGTCGGCAGAGAAGGAAAACTGTGTCTTGGCGATGCACACGGGATAACGGGCGATGTCCTTGTCATCTCCGAAGATCTCGCGGATAGCCTCCAACCGTTTCTTGCCTGTTTTGGTGAATTCCACGGCAGCGGCTCCATAGATACGCTTGCAAACTTTCTCGATCTTACCTTCTATCGAATCGTTCTCCGGGTAGGTGAAATGGATGGGTAGGGGCTGTATCCTGTCGATGGTGTCGACCACCTGTTGTGCCAGTTCCACGGCTCCTTCACCACCCTTCAGGAAGGCTTCGTTGACGGCAAAGCCTACTCCCAGATCCTCACAGTTCTTACGGACAATGTCAATCTCTTCGGCCGAATCGAAGTCGAAGCGGTTCAGCGTAACGATGACGGGCTGCCCGAAGCCCTGCATGTTGTTGATATGGCGGTTCAGGTTCTTCAGACCTTCCTTCAGCCCCTCGGCATTGGGTTCCTTGATGTGGTCGGGATCCACCCCTCCGTGCATCTTCAGCCCTTGTGTGGTCGCAACAATCACTACCAGTCGGGGTTGCAGACCAGTCTTGCGGCACTTGATGTCGAAGAACTTCTCAGCCCCGAGGTCAGCCCCGAAGCCAGCCTCTGTCACCACATAGTCGCAGTAACTCATGGCCATCCTGGTGGCCAGAACACTTGAACAGCCGTGGGCGATGTTGGCAAACGGTCCACCGTGGATGAAGGCTGGCGTATGCTCCGTAGTCTGAACCAGATTGGGCGAGAGTGCATCGCGCAGCAGCACGGTGATGGCTCCTGCCACGCCGAGGTCGCTGACGCGGAAGGGCTTGCCGTCGGCGGTGATGCCGAGCACGATGTTCTCGATACGCCGCTGCAGGTCTTCCTCGCTCGTCGCCAGACAGAGGATGGCCATCAGTTCAGAGGCTGGTGTGATGTCGAAGCCCGTTTCAGAGACCACTCCGTCACCTCTCAGTCCCGTCACCACATTGCGCAGGGCACGGTCGTTCACGTCGAGTACCCGCTTCCAGTAGATCTCCCGCAGTGAGAAACCGTCCTTGCGATGCTGGTAGATATAGTTGTCGAGCAGGGCGCTGATGGTGTTGTGGGCAGAGGTCACGGCATGGAAGTCACCCGTGAAGTGCAGGTTGATTTTCTCCATCGGCAGCACCTGTGCATAGCCGCCACCGGCAGCACCTCCCTTGATGCCGAAGCAGGGTCCGAGCGACGGTTCCCTCAAGGCCACGGCGGCCTTTTTCCCGATTTTGTTCAGCCCCAGCGTCAGGCCGATGCTGACGGTGGTCTTGCCGATGCCGGCCTTCGTTGGACTGATGGCTGTCACCAGGATCAGACGGCTTTGCTTCACCTTCTCCTCATCGATCAGCGATACCGGCACTTTGGCCATATACCGTCCGTAGGGCTCAATATCCTCAGGGGCTATTCCTAACTGTGCAGCGATGTCGCCAATGGGCTTCAGTTCACATTCCCGTGCTATCTGTATGTCAGTCTTCATTGTTGATGATAGTTTATTGTTTGTCGATTTGTGGGCACAAAAGTAGCGATAATTCATCAAATACATACATTTTGCAGCCTCATTTTAAGTGAATTTAAATGTTTTGGAATAATATTCTACCGAATGCTTTTCTTCTGAGTCAAATCAGAATAATTGCAGTACAGTCTGTTGATTCTTGGTTGTATTTTCTGATTTAGGCGCTGCGTTTGGTGTGCTATTCTAATCTTTGTACCTTTGCACCCAAAATCCTATCTTTATGTCAAAGTATATATTAGCAGACAATCAGGAACTGACAAGATATGCCTTGGAGGGTATTGTCAGTCAAGTGCCGGAGTCAAGTGTCTTCAGGGCCACAGACAAGGCGGGGCTTGTGGAATTGCTGAAGAAACACGAGAACGCAGTGGTGTTGCTCGACTACACCCTGTTCGATTTTGCCGATGAAGACCAACTCCTGATAGTTGCCGAGCGTTTTGCACTCTCAGAGTGGATACTTATCAGCGATGAACTGACACCGAAGTTCCTGCGTCGTGTGGTCTATGCCTCCCACCAGTTCAGTATCGTGTTCAAGGACGGACCGCTGAGTGAGGTGCGTGAGGCTTTGCAGGTCGTCAGCCTTCATCAGCGGTTCATCAGTCAGCGTGCACTGGAAGTGATTATCAACCAACAGCAGGAGGACGATCACCCCAGTATTCTGACGGAGACAGAGACGGAAATCGTGAGGGCTATCGCCCAAGGCAAAACCACCAAGGAGATCGCCAATGAGCGTTTCTCAAGTGTTCACACCATCACCACCCACCGCAAGAACATCTTCCGCAAACTGGGCATCAATACGGCCCACGAAGTTATCAAGTATGCCTTACGGGCAGGTCTGGTAGACTCTTCTGAGTTCTATATCTAAAAGAATTACACATATTATTTATCAAGAATTGGAGAATTAGAGAATATCGTGCAGATTAGACGTGATATTTACTGGTCCTAATGGCTTGCATAATTCTCTAATTCTCATATTCTTGATGAGAACTTGATGTCATTTGTAGAGGCAGGAAACTTTAGCCTGTCAGGCTCTGCTTGATGTCCTCCAGAAGATCTTCACCGGCTTCGAGGCCGATGCTGAGGCGGACGGTGGTGTCGGGGACAGACATCTCTGCACACTGTTCGGCGGTGAATAGTCCGAAGATCGTTGAGGCTGGATGGATGGCCAGCGACTTACGGTCGAAGAGGTTTGTGGCGCGACGGATAATCTGCAGTTTGTCGATGAACGTCCATGCGGCCTCTTTCGATTCGAGGTCGATGGTGAAGACGGCGCCAGGTAAAGGGCCGAACTGCTTATGAGAGAGTTCGTAGAAAGGATTATCCTCTAAGCCGGTGTAGTTGACGTGCTTGATCTCAGGCAGTTGCTGACACTGACGGGCGAGCCACAACGTGGTCTCTGCCTGTCGTCGGAACCGGATGTCGAGCGTATCGAGGCCGAGGGTTTCCATATAAGCCACCTGAGGCGTCATCAGTCCACCAAGATTAGTTGCGAGTTCTGTCTTGACACGAGCCGTGAAAGCCAGATTCTTGCCAACGCGCCTGGTTCGTGCTTGTAGGGCTGGGCAGGGCGCCTGGCTCCAGTCAAAGCGGCCATAGTCGATGAGTAGCCCACCTAATCCTGTGCCACCACCAGAGATGTACTTCGTGCTCGACACCACCTCGATATCCACACCGAAGTCAACAGCCCGGAATGTAGAGAAGGGTACGATGGTCGTATCAGCAATCAGGGGTACACCAGCCTTGTGGGCGATGTCGGATAACTTCCGGATATCTGCCACGAAGAGTTGCGGATTGGTGATAATCTCGAAAAACAGGGCGCAAGTCTTATCGTCGATCTGTGCCTCCACCTCATCAGGCTTCGTGAAATCCACAAATCGAGGCTCCACGCCGAAGTTGCCCAATGTGTCGCGAATCAGCGAAACGCTGTTGCCAAACAGATGTTTCGACGCCACGATGTTGAGTCCTGCTGCGCTGACAGCCGTCAGAGCGTAGTGGATGGCCGTCATGCCCGTGTTGAGTGCCGTCACACTCACGGCTCCCGTCAATTGCCTGACACGTTCCTCCAGATAGGTGGTCGTAGGATTGGCAATACGGGCATACGACGGAGCCATGGAACGACCGCAAAATGCGTCGCCCATGGCCTTGGCAGACTCAAACTCAAACGCCGCCGTATAGTAGACGGGCATCGACAGGGCCCCGTAAGCATCAGGTTTCTGATACTTCGTTCTCAGTATTTTCGTTTCGTACTGCATATTCTTATCGACCACTAATTTCACTAATTTTACTAATTTTTCTATGCGCCAGCCAATAAATGCATTCCTCGTGGGTCTTTGACAAGTCTCATATAATTCGTGAAATTAGTGAAATTCGTGGTTGTTAATAATTATCTTTGTCCTATAATCTTACGTACTGCTATCACGAGTTTGTCCACATCCTCGCGGGTATTATAAAGTGCGAAGGTGGGACGGACACTCATCTCATAACCGAGGGCGCGCAAGGCGGGCTGGGCGCAGTGGTGACCAGCACGCACTGCGATGCCCTCCTTATCTAATAATGTACCTGTTTCGGGGACGGGGATGCCATCGAGTACGAACGACACGACTGACACACGGTTCTTGGGATTGCCGATGAGTGTCAGACCCGGAATCTGTCCGAGTTGTTCGCGGGCATACTCCGTCAACTGATGCTCATGGTGCTCGATGTTGCGGATGCCGAGATGGCTTACGTAGTCGAGGGCAGCACCGAGTCCGATGGCATCGGCCACATTGGGTGTACCAGCCTCAAAACGAGCAGGTGGAACATTATATTCCGTGCGCTCGATAGTCACATCCTTGATCATATTACCGCCACCCTGCCAGGGCTGCATCTTGTCGAGCAAGTCCTTGCGACCATACACCACACCGATACCATTTGGCCCGTAGATCTTATGACCGCTGAATACGAAGAAGTCTGCACCAAGGGCTTGTACATCCACCGGCGTGTGGGCTATCGACTGAGCACCATCGATGAGAACGGGGATGTTGTGCGAGTGTGCGATGTCGATGATACGTCGCACATCGTTGATGGTGCCGAAAGTGTTATTTACATGCCCCACGCTGACAAAACGGGTCCGAGGTGTGATGAGTCGTTCCAGTTCCGAGAGGATGAGGTCGCCGTTCTGGTCTGTGGGAATAGCGCGTAAGGCAGCACCACGTTCCTGAGCAACACGCTGCCAAGGTACAATATTGGCATGATGGTCAAGCTCAGAGACGATGACTTCGTCGCCTGGTGTCAGGAACTGCCGGCCGTAGGTCTGTGCCACAAGGTTGATGCCCTCAGTGGTACCACGCACGAAGATGATCTCCTCACTGGTAGCTGCATTGATGAACCGTTGCACCTTCTCGCGGGCCTCTTCGTAGGCATCCGTCGCACGGGCTGCCAGTGTATGTGCTCCACGGTGAATGTTCGAGTTGTATGTGCGATAGTAGTCCGAAATCTTGTCGATGACCTGATTCGGCTTCTGGGTTGTCGCGCCATTGTCCAACCACACGAGGTCGTGGCCGTTCACCTTCTGGTTGAGTACGGGGAAATCCTTCTTGATCTGCTCAGAGTTCAGCGTATCGGCCTCCTCATAGTGAAGGTC
>ONPM01000075.1 GCA_900319715.1 uncultured Prevotella sp. | reverse complement strand
CTCTGCCATCCGGGTCAGATCAAGCCCTTCAAGAAGTTCAAGGCTTCTATCTATGTCCTGAAGAAGGAAGAGGGTGGTCGTCACACTCCATTCGGAAACAAGTATCGTCCTCAGTTCTACCTCCGCACCATGGACTGCACAGGTGAGATTACTCTGCCCGCAGGAGTTGAGATGGTGATGCCTGGTGATAACGTGGAGATCACTGTTGAGTTGATCTACGCTGTGGCTCTGAACCCCGGTCTGCGTTTCGCTATCCGCGAGGGTGGTCGTACCGTTGGTTCTGGTCAGATCACAGAGGTCTACGAGGACTAATCCTAGTAAAACTAGTTCGACTAGTCAGACTAGATTCTTATAAAAAACAAAGCCCCCGCTCAAGGGTGGGGGCTTACTTACGGGAATAGCTCAGTTGGTAGAGCATCGGTCTCCAAAACCGAGGGTCGTGGGTTCGAGTCCTCCTTCCCGTGCGAAATAATAAAGATATGTTGAAGAAGATTATCAATTATTGCAAGGCTTGTTACGATGAGCTCGCTCATAAGACAACATGGCCTACACGCAAAGAACTGACGCATAGTGCAGTAGTGGTGCTCTCCGCATCGCTGATTATTGCATTGGTGGTATGGGCTATGGACTTCGTGTTCAAGTCTTTCATGAGTCTGGTTTATCCGGCATAATATCTACGACAGAATCATGGCTCAGACAGGTAAGAAGTGGTATGTGCTGCGTGCAGTGAGCGGTAAGGAGGGTAAGGTCAAGGAGTATCTTGAGGCCCTTATGAAGAAGGATGAACTTCTTGCTGCCAACGTAGGTGAGATTTTGCTGCCGACGGAGAAGTATGCACAACTCCGTAATGGTAAGCGTGTGGTCAAGGAGAAACTTTTTCTCCCTGGCTATGTCCTTGTAGAGGCAAATCTCCAGGGCGAGGTGGCCCATACGTTACGCTTCATGCCAAATGTGCTTGGTTTCCTGGGCGGTCTTGATAATCCGACGCCAGTTCGTCAGGCCGATATTAATCGCATACTCGGTACGGCTGAGGATATCACTATTAAGTCTGAGGAGGTCGCTATTCCGTTCGTTGTTGACGAGGCGGTAAAGGTGACCGACGGTCCTTTCAGCGGCTTCAGCGGCATCATCGAAGAGGTGAACGCCGAGAAGCGCAAGTTGAAGGTGATGGTGAAGATCTTCGGTCGCAAGACCCCGTTGGAACTGTCGTATAATCAGGTAGAAAAGGAATAGGGCATAAGTTACGGTATGCCCAGTTTCTATTGTAGAAGGTTGCTTGTGTGACCTGATACGGTTCTGGGAGGCTTCCACTCCTGGGACATATATAAAATTCAATTAATAATAAATAAGGGTATTAACATTATGGGATTCTGCAAAGAGTTCAACGCCAGAACCCAGGATAAGGCAGGTAAGATTATTCCTGTCGTTATCACTTACTACACTGACAAGTCATTCTCGTTCGAGCTCAAGACTCCTCCCGCAGCCGTACAGTTGAAGGAGGCTGCAAAGGTCAAGAGCGGTTCTGCAGAGCCGAACCGTAAGAAGGTCGCCAAGGTGACCTGGGATCAGGTTCGTGCCATCGCAGAGGATAAGATGAAAGACTTGAACTGCTTCACGGTGGAGTCAGCAATGAAACTCGTGGCAGGTACAGCACGTAGTATGGGTATCACTGTAGAAGGGGAGTTCCCTGGTAAATAATTTATAACTTCAATTAAGACAATGAGTAAACTGACAAAAAATCAAAAGTTGGTCGCTGGTAAGGTTGAAGCAGGGAAAGCATACTCTTTGAAAGAAGCCGCAGAACTGGTGAAGGAGATCACTACCACCAAGTTTGAGGCTTCGGTAGATATCGATGTACGCTTGGGCGTAGACCCGCGTAAGGCCAACCAGATGGTTCGTGGCGTTGTATCGCTGCCGAACGGTACTGGTAAGGTCACTCGCGTGCTCGCTCTCTGTACTCCTGATCAGGAGGCTGCTGCTAAGGAAGCCGGTGCTGACTATGTTGGTCTTGACGAGTATATCGATAAGATCAAGGGTGGTTGGACGGATGTGGATGTCATCATCACCATGCCGTCGTGTATGGGTAAACTTGGTCCCCTCGGCCGAGTTCTCGGTCCCCGTGGCCTGATGCCTAACCCCAAGAGCGGTACTGTTACTATGGATGTCGCTAAGGCAGTGAAGGAAGTGAAGCAGGGTAAGATTGACTTTAAGGTTGACAAGGCCGGTATCGTGCATACGTCAATCGGTAAGGTGACTTTCACCGCTGATCAGATCTTCGAGAATGCAAAGGAGTTTATCTCTACTATCATCAAACTGAAGCCTGCGGCTGCTAAGGGTACTTATATCAAGAGTATCTTCCTCTCAAGCACTATGAGTATGGGTATCAAGGTCGATCCTAAATCAGTTGAATAACTCGTTAAAAGATTAGACAAATGAAAAAGGAAGTAAAAGATACTATCATCGTAGAACTCGGAGAGAAACTGAAGGAGTTCCCGCATTTCTATCTGGTCGACTTGACCGGACTGGATGCTGCCAAGACTTCAGATCTTCGCCGTAAGTGCTTTAAGAATGAGATCAAACTGCTGGTTGTGAAGAACACTCTTCTCCACAAGGCGTTTGAGGCTTCTGAGATTGACTTTTCACCCCTCTATGACTGTCTGAAGGGTAACACGGCTGTTATGTTCACACAGACGGCTAATGTCCCCGCCAAACTGATCAAGGAGTATAAGAAAGAAGGTATCCCCGCCCTGAAGGGTGCATATGCAGAGGAGAGTTTCTTCGTAGGTGCAGACAAACTCGAGGAGTTGGTAGCCATCAAGAGCAAGAACGAACTTATCGCCGATGTTGTGGCTCTGCTGCAGTCGCCGATCAAGAACGTCGTCTCTGGCTTGAATGCTGGTGGTAAGATCCACGGCCTGCTTGACGCTATCGCTGAGCGTAACAAATAAATAGCGAACAGAGTAACATTAACATTAAAAAACAATTAAATTTTAAATACTGTAAAAGAAGTAAACGAGTTGGCAACAGTCCTGAAGGACGAGTATGGAATTGAGCCTGCTGCTGCAGCCGTTGCTGTAGCTGCTGGTCCTGCAGCTGGTGGTGAGGCCGCTGCTGCTGAAGAGAAGACTTCATTCGACGTGGTTCTGAAGTCTGCAGGTGCCGCTAAGCTCCAGGTCGTGAAGGCCGTTAAGGAGGCTTGTGGTCTTGGCCTGAAGGAGGCAAAGGATCTGGTTGACGGTGCTCCCGCTACCATCAAGGAAGGTCTGTCTAAGGACGAGGCTGAGAACCTGAAGAAGACCATCGAGGCCGCTGGTGCCGAGGTTGAACTGAAGTAATTCAGGACACAACAATACCAAATGTGGTTGGGGACTCTCCAGTCGAGGGTTCCCGACCACTTTCTTGTTTTGAGTAGTAAAGAAGTTAAGTTGATAAGAAGTTAAGTAGTTAATAATGGCTTCCAAAATAATAGATAACAGAGTAAACTTTGGCAGCGTCAAGAATCCGATGCCGTTTCCGGATTTCCTTGATGTGCAATTAAAGTCGTTTAAAGACTTCCTGCAGTTGGACACTCCGCCTGAGGAACGGAAGAACGACGGTTTGTATAAGGTGTTCTCCGAGAACTTCCCTATCACCGATACACGTAATAGTTACGTCCTTCAGTTCCTGGATTACTATATCGATCCGCCACGCTACACCATCGACGAATGTCTGGAGCGTGGACTGACTTATAGCGTACCTTTGAAGGCTAAGTTGAAACTGGAATGCACGGATCCGGACCATGTCGACTTCCCGACGGTTGTTCAGGATGTGTTCCTGGGCCCGATCCCCTATATGACGGCCAATGGTACTTTCGTTATCAATGGAGCCGAGCGCGTCGTCGTGTCTCAGTTGCACCGTTCTCCTGGCGTATTCTTCGGACAGAGTGTACATGCCAACGGTACGCTGCTTTATTCGGCGCGTATCATCCCGTTCAAGGGTTCTTGGATTGAGTTCGCTACGGATATTAACAATGTCATGTATGCGTACATCGACCGTAAGAAGAAGTTACCTGTAACCACCCTGCTCCGTGCCATCGGTTTCGAAACGGATAAGGAGATTCTTGAGATCTTCGACCTGGCGGAGGAGGTGAAGGTGAACAAGGCCTCGCTGAAGAAGGTGCTGGGCTCGAAACTGGCAGCCCGCGTGCTGAAGAGTTGGAATGAGGACTTCGTAGATGAGGACACTGGTGAGGTGGTATCCATTGAGCGTAACGAGGTGATTATGGAGCGTGAGACGGAAATCACTGAGGATAACATGATGGACATCCTCGAGAGTGGTGCCCAGACCATCCTTGTCCACAAGGACGAGGCTGTGGCTCAGGATTTCTCTATTATCTTCAATACGCTGGCCAAAGACCCGTCGAACTCAGAGAAGGAAGCCGTGCTCTACATCTATCGTCAGTTGCGTAATGCTGACCCTGCCGATGATGCCAGTGCCCGTGAAGTCATCCAGAACCTGTTCTTCTCCGACAAGCGTTACGACCTGGGTGATGTGGGCCGTTACCGTATTAACAAGAAACTGAACCTGAACACGGATATGGATGTCCGCGTCCTGACGAAGGAGGACATCATCGAGATTATCAAATATCTGATCCAGTTGGTGAACTCCAAGGCTGCCGTCGATGATATCGACCACCTCTCCAACCGTCGTGTACGTACGGTCGGTGAACAGTTGTCAAACCAGTTCTCCATCGGTCTGGCCCGTATGAACCGTACTATCCGTGAGCGCATGAACGTTCGCGATAATGAGGTATTCTCGCCCACAGACCTGATCAATGCGAAGACCATCTCGAGCGTCATCAACTCGTTCTTCGGCACTAACCCGCTGTCACAGTTCATGGACCAGACCAACCCATTGGCAGAGGTGACCCACAAGCGTCGTCTCTCTGCTCTCGGCCCTGGCGGTCTGTCGCGTGAGCGTGCCGGCTTCGAGGTGCGTGACGTACACTACACACACTACGGACGTCTCTGTCCTATTGAGAGCCCTGAGGGACCGAACATCGGTCTGATCTCCTCGCTCTGTGTGTATGCTAAGATCAATGAACTCGGCTTCATCCAGACACCTTACCGTAAGGTGGAGAATGGTGTGGCCAACCTTAATAATAATGAGATTGTCTATCTGACTGCCGAAGAGGAGGCAGAGCATGTCATCGGCCAGGGTAACGCCCCGCTGAACGACGACGGTACCTTCATCCGCGACGTGGTGAAGTGTCGTCAGGATGCCGACTTCCCCGTCGTGCCGCCTGCACAGGTTGACCTGATGGACGTCTCTCCGCAGCAGATTGCTTCTATCGCTGCTTCGCTGATTCCGTTCCTCGAGCATGACGATGCCCACCGTGCACTGATGGGATCGAACATGATGCGTCAGGCAGTGCCCCTGCTCCATAACGAGGCTCCTATCGTGGGTACCGGTATTGAGAAGCAGGTGTGTGAGGACTCTCGTACGATGGTGACTGCCGAGGGCGACGGTGTCGTGGAGTATGTCGATGCTACGACCATCCGCATCCTCTATGATCGCACTGAGGATGAGGAGTTCGTCAGTTTCGAACCCGCTCTGAAGGAATACCGTATTCCTAAGTTCCGTCGCACGAACCAGAACATGACTATCGACCTGCGCCCGATCTGTGAGAAAGGTCAGCGCGTGAAGAAGGGTGATATCCTGACCGAGGGTTATGCCACCGAGAACGGTGAGTTGGCTCTGGGCCGTAACCTCCTCGTGGCTTACATGCCTTGGAAGGGTTACAACTATGAGGATGCCATCGTGCTCAATGAGCGCATTGTCCGTGAGGATATCCTCACCTCTGTCCACGTGGACGAGTACTCGCTCGATGTCCGTGAGACGAAGCGTGGCGTCGAGGAGTTCACGGCCGATATCCCCAACGTCAGCGAGGAGGCCACGAAGGACCTCGACGAGAATGGTGTCATCCGTGTGGGTGCCCGTGTCGAGCCTGGTGATATCCTTATCGGTAAGATCTCGCCTAAGGGTGAGAGCGATCCTTCACCAGAGGAGAAACTGCTCCGTGCCATCTTCGGTGACAAGGCCGGTGATGTGAAGGACTCTTCACTCAAGGCCAACCCGTCGCTGACAGGTGTCATCATCGATAAGAAGATGTTCGCCCGTGCCATCAAGGACCGTAAGTCGAAGCAGCAGGATAAGATTACCCTGGCTAAGATCGACGAGGAATACGAGGCAAAGGTGGGCGACCTGAAGGATATCCTTATCGACAAACTGGTTGAACTGACGAAGGGTAAGGTGTCTCAGGGTGTTAAGGATTACACTGGCGCTGAGATTATCACGAAGGGCAGCAAGTTCACTGTCACCGCCCTGAAGAACCTGGAGTATGGTGATATCCAGATCAGTAACTGGACTACCGATGAGCATAAGAATGAGTTGATAGCCAAACTGATTATCAACTTCATGAAGAAGTATAAGTTGCTCGATGCTGAGCAAAAGCGTAAGAAGTTCGCCATTACCATCGGCGACGAACTGCCCAATGGCATCCTGCAGATGGCTAAGGTCTATGTGGCCAAGAAACGTAAGATCGGCGTGGGAGATAAACTCGCCGGACGTCACGGTAACAAGGGTATCGTGTCGAAGGTGGTGCGCCAGGAGGATATGCCGTTCCTCGAGGACGGACGCCCCGTCGACCTCGTGCTGAACCCGCTGGGTGTGCCTTCACGTATGAACCTCGGCCAGATCTTCGAGGCTATCCTTGGTGCTGCAGGTAAGCGTCTCGGCGTGAAGTTCGCTACCCCGATCTTCGATGGTGCTAAACTTGACGACCTCGCAGAATGGACTGACAAGGCCGGTCTGCCACGTCTCTGCTCGACACACCTCTATGATGGTGAGACGGGCGAGCAGTTCGACCAGCCTGCAACGGTGGGTATCACCTACTTCCTCAAACTCGGCCACATGGTCGAGGATAAGATGCACTCACGTTCCATTGGCCCGTACAGCCTCATTACCCAGCAGCCGCTCGGTGGTAAGGCACAGTTCGGTGGCCAGCGCTTCGGTGAGATGGAGGTCTGGGCCCTCGAGGCCTTTGGCGCCAGCCATGTTCTTCAGGAGATCCTGACCATCAAGTCTGATGATACCGTAGGCCGCTCGAAGGCTTATGAGGCCATCGTCAAGGGTGAGCCCATGCCGACACCTGGTATCCCGGAGTCTCTCAATGTGCTGCTGCACGAGTTGCGCGGTCTGGGTCTGAGCATCACGCTCGATTAAACGAGGAGTTAAGTAGTTAAGAAGTTAAGAAGTTAAGAAATATGGCTTTCAAGAAAGATTCAAAAGTAAAGAGTAATTTCACTAAGATTACTATAGGCCTTGCTTCGCCCGAAGAAATCCTCGAGAGTAGCTTCGGTGAGGTGACCAAGCCGGAAACCATCAACTACCGTACCTACAAGCCCGAGCGTGACGGTCTGTTCTGCGAGCGTATCTTCGGCCCGACAAAGGACTATGAGTGCGCCTGCGGCAAGTACAAGCGTATCCGTTACAAGGGCATCGTCTGCGACCGTTGTGGTGTAGAGGTGACCGAGAAGAAGGTGCGTCGTGAGCGTGCCGGACATATCGAACTGGTGGTGCCCGTGGCACACATCTGGTATTTCCGCAGCCTTCCCAACAAGATCGGTTATCTGCTGGGTCTGCCCACGAAGAAACTCGATGCGATTATCTATTATGAGCGCTATGTGGTGATCCAGCCGGGTCCCATGGCAGGCAAGAAGGACGGCGACGGCAATGAGGCCGTAGGCTCACAGATGTTCGACCTGCTCTCTGAGGAGGAGTACAATGACATTATGGACACCTATGTGTCTCCTGAGAACGACTACCTCGACGACAGCGACCCCAATAAGTTCATCGCCAAGATGGGTGCTGAGGCTATCTACGACCTGCTCGTACGCCTCGACCTCGACTCTTTGTCTTATGAACTGCGCGACCGCGCCAACAGCGACTCTTCGATGCAGCGTAAGAACGAAGCCCTGAAGCGTCTGCAGGTAGTGGAGGCTTTCCGTCAGAGCGTCGAGAAGGGTATCAACCGTCCGGAGTGGATGATCATGAAGATTATTCCCGTCACACCGCCGGAACTTCGTCCGCTCGTGCCCCTGGATGGTGGCCGTTTTGCTACCTCCGACCTGAACGACCTCTATCGTCGTGTCATCATCCGTAACAATCGTCTGAAGAGACTGATGGAGATTAAGGCACCTGAGGTGATCCTCCGCAATGAGAAGCGTATGCTGCAGGAAGCCGTCGACTCCCTGTTCGATAATAGCCGTAAGTCTTCGGCCGTGAAGAGCGATTCCAACCGTCCGTTGAAGTCTCTCTCCGACTCCCTGAAAGGTAAGCAGGGCCGCTTCCGTCAGAACCTGCTCGGTAAGCGTGTCGACTACTCTGCCCGTTCGGTGATCGTTGTCGGTCCTGAGTTGAAGATGGGTGAGTGCGGTCTGCCCAAACTGATGGCAGCCGAACTCTACAAGCCGTTCATCATCCGTAAACTCATCGAGCGCGGTATCGTGAAGACGGTGAAGTCGGCCAAGAAGATTGTCGACCGTCGTGAGCCTGTCATCTGGGATATCCTTGAGAATGTCATGAAGGGTCATCCCGTGCTGCTCAACCGTGCACCGACACTGCACCGTCTGGGTATCCAGGCCTTCCAGCCGAAACTGATCGAGGGTAAGGCTATCCAACTCCACCCGCTGGCATGTACGGCCTTCAATGCCGACTTCGACGGTGACCAGATGGCTGTCCACCTTCCGCTGTCTAACGAGGCTATCCTCGAGGCTCAGTTGCTGATGCTCCAGAGCCACAACATCCTGAATCCTGCCAATGGTGCGCCTATCACTGTGCCGTCACAGGATATGGTGCTGGGTCTCTATTATATCACGAAGATCCGCCCGGGTGCCAAGGGTGAAGGTCTGACCTTCTACGGACCCGAAGAGGCTATCATCGCCCACAACGAGGGTAAGTGTGACCTCCATGCCCAGGTGAAGGTGATTGTCGACGATATCGTCGACGGCAAGCCTGAGCGCCACATGGTAGAGACCTCTGTCGGCCGTGTCATCGTCAATGGTATCATCCCGAAGGAGGTGGGTTATGTCAATACCGTCATTTCCAAGAAGAGTCTGCGTGATATCATCGCTGATGTCATCAAGAATGTCGGTTTCGCCGAAGCCTGCGAGTTCCTCGATGGTATCAAGAACCTCGGTTACCGTATGGCATATCTCGCTGGTCTGTCGTTCAACCTCGACGATATCATCATCCCGAAGGAGAAGGCAGAACTGATCGAGAAGGGTAATGCCTTGATCCGCGAGATCACCGACAACTATAATATGGGCTTCATCACCGACAATGAGCGTTACAATCAGGTCATCGATACCTGGACGCACGTGAACAATGATATCGGTACCGTCTTGCTCGATCAGATGACCAAGGCCGACCAGGGCTTCAATGCCGTGTTCATGATGCTCGACTCCGGTGCCCGTGGTTCTAAGGACCAGATTAAGCAGTTGTCCGGTATCCGTGGTCTGATGGCCAAGCCTCAGAAGGCCGGTGCCGAGGGTCGTGGTACGATTGAGAACCCGATCCTGTCGAACTTCAAGGAGGGTATGTCCGTGCTGGAGTACTTCATCTCTACCCACGGTGCCCGTAAGGGTCTGGCTGATACCGCCATGAAGACTGCCGATGCCGGTTACCTGACTCGTCGTCTGGTCGATGTATCCCACGATGTGATCATCACCGAGGAGGACTGTGGTACGCTGCGCGGTCTGCAGTGTTCGGCCCTGAAGAGTGGCGACGAGGTCATCTCCAGCCTGTCAGAGCGTATCCTTGGCCGTGTGTCTGTCCATGATGTTATCAACCCGAAGAACGGTGAAGTCATTGTCGAGGCCGGTGAGGAGATCACTGAGCCCATCGCCGAGGCCATCGAGAAGGCTGACATCGAGACCGTCGAAATTCGTTCCGTGCTCACTTGTGAGTCGAAGAAGGGTGTCTGCATGAAGTGTTACGGTCGTAACCTGGCTACCCGTCGTATGGTTCAGAAGGGTGAGGCTGTTGGCGTGATCGCTGCCCAGGCTATCGGTGAGCCAGGTACACAGTTGACACTGCGTACGTTCCACGCCGGTGGTGTGGCAGGTAATGCTGCCGCCAATGCCAGTATCGTTTCTAAGTATGATCATGCATTGATCGAACTCGAGGAGGTGCGTACCGTACCGTTCGACGAGGATGGCAGCGAGTGCGAGATGGTAGTCAGCCGTCTGGGTGAACTCCGTTTCGTTGACCCGAACACGAAGATCGTCCTGTCTACAGTGAACGTGCCTTACGGTTCTTCTCTCTATTTCAACAATGGTGCTGAGGTGAAGAAGAACGATAAGATAGCCCAGTGGGATCCGTTCAATGCCGTCATCGTGACTGAATATGCTGGTACGCTGAAGTTCAACGATGTCATCGAGGGTATCACCTTCCGTGCAGAGACCGATGAGACCACGGGTCTGACCGAGAAGATCGTTACTGAGTCGAAAGACCGTTCAAGGGTTCCGACCTGCGACGTCATCGGTGCTGATGGTGAGGTTATCGGTACTTATAACTTCCCGGTGGGTGGTCACGTCGTCGTAGAGGATGGCCAGACCGTCAAGACTGGTGAGACGCTCGTGAAGATTCCGCGTGCTGCTGCCAAGGGTGGTGATATTACTGGTGGTCTGCCTCGTGTCACCGAACTCTTCGAGGCCCGTAACCCGTCTAACCCCGCTGTCGTCAGCGAGATCGATGGTGAGGTCACCATGGGTAAGGTGAAGCGTGGTAACCGTGAGATCGTCGTCACCTCTAAGACCGGCGAACAGCGCCGCTACCTCGTATCACTCTCTAAGCAGATCCTGGTTCAGGAGCACGACGCCGTACGTGCCGGCACCCCGCTCAGCGATGGTGTCATCACGCCTGCCGACATCCTGGCCATCAAGGGTCCCACCGCCGTTCAGGAGTATATCGTCAACGAGGTGCAGGATGTGTACCGTCTGCAGGGTGTGAAGATCAACGACAAGCATTTCGAGATCATCGTCCGTCAGATGATGCGTAAGGTTCAGATCAACGAGCCGGGCGACACCGCCTTCCTCGAGCAGGAGATTGTCGACAAACTCGACTTCGCTGAGGAGAATGACCGTATCTGGGGTAAGAAGGTGGTCACCGATGCCGGCGACTCCGAGAACTTGCAGAAGGGTCAGATTGTCACAGCCCGTCGTCTGCGCGATGAGAACTCGATGCTGAAGCGTCGCGACATGAAACTGGTTCAGGTGCGTGACGCCGTGCCCGCTACCTCTACTCAGATCCTGCAGGGTATCACCCGTGCCGCCCTTCAGACCAAGTCGTTCATGTCGGCTGCCTCCTTCCAGGAGACGACGAAGGTGCTCAACGAGGCTGCCATCCGCGGTAAGGTAGACCATCTGGAGGGTATGAAGGAGAACGTGATCTGCGGTCACCTCATTCCTGCCGGTACCGGTCTGCGCGAGTTCGACAAGATTATCGTCGGCTCGAAGGAGGAGTACGAGCGCATCCAGGCTAACCGCAAGAACGTGCTCGACTTCGCCGAAGAGACCGTCCTCGACGAGAAATAATACCCATCTCTTCATATAGAAAATCGGGCTGACCAAACGTCAGCCCGATTTTTTGTCGCAACGCTTTATGATCTATTGAGCCTTGTCCGATCTGTCACCTTATACGAAATCGCTGAGTTTTATTTGGTAGTGTCGGGAGAATTTAGTAACTTTGCACCGATGTGATCAACACGGAACCTGATCAACTAATCAATGCTCGGCAAAACAAATTAAAACGAGTTTTATTTGGTTTTGTTCTCGCTTATTCGTATCTTTGCAGCGAATTTCAATTCTACGCAAGATTATGGCACGAGAAGACAGAAACGTATTTGGATTCACGGTGGCACTCATCACGGAGTTCGCCCACCATTATGGTGTGCATCCACGGCAGGCCTACGCCTACCTGAAGCGCTTCAAGGGCATGGACCACCTGAGAGAACACTACGCTGTGTTGCACACCCAGTCGTTCCCCGACGTCGTCGAGGCACTGGCGCACGTCTGCCAAAACAATGGAGGGCAGTTGCGATGATCAGGCTCTACCACGGTTCGAATCAGAAGATCGAGGTGCCCGACCTCCAGCACTCCAAGCCCTTCAAGGACTTCGGCAGCGGCTTCTATCTCTCGCCCGACAAGCAGCAGGCCTGGGACATGGCCTTCCAGAAGGTCAGTCAGACGCAGCAGGGCAAGGCCGAGGTCACAGAGTTCTTCTTCGATGAGACGGCGATGACTGGCAGCCACCTCAAGGTGCTTAGTTATCCCGACTACTGCGAGGAATGGGCGCTGTTCGTGCTGAAAAACCGCGACCGCAACGCCCAGCACCCCACGCACGACTACGACATCGTCTATGGCCCTATCGCCGATGATGGCGTTACCTATCAGTTGCGCCGCTACGAGGGTGGCGTCATTTCACTCGGACGCCTGGTAGAGGAACTGAAGTATGCCAAGGGCATCACCTTCCAGTATTTCTTTGGTACCGAGCGCGCATTGCAACAACTTAAACGACTCTGAGACATGACACTGACAAGCGAACAGAAACAACTGATGAAGGACGATATCTGCGTGGAGTTGGCCGGATACCTGATGGACGACTACCACTGCAGCCGGGAGGAGGCCATTGACATGCTTTACACTTCCGACACCTTCGAGCGCCTGCAGGACGATGCCACCGGCCTCTACTACCAGAGTCCCGGCTATGTGTACAGTTTCCTCGAAAACGAACTGAAGAAGGCAACAGTGGCTTAACGTCCACCCGCACCCAGTGTGACTTGTTCTTTGCCATCTGGTTGGCCAAGCATTTCTAAATTTGTATGGGGCGTTAAGTTGCAGGGGGCAGGAACGATGTGCATCTCTGTCACCTTATACGAAATCGCTGAGTTTTATTTGGTATTGTCGGGAGAATTTAGTAACTTTGCAGCGATGAAAGTGAAGAGACTGACAGGAATCATAGTCTTGGGGGCGGCGGTGCTTCTGACGGGCTGTAGCGGAGACGGCTACACTCCGGAGTTGCTGGCCATTGACTCCATCCTCAACGAGAAGCCCGACTCCGCCCTGCGGCTGCTCGACAGCCTCGGCACCGAGGCAAGGAGTTGGTCCAAGAGTCAGCGCATGCGCCATAGCCTGCTCACAATGAAGGCGCAGAATAAGACCGATGTAACCTTTACCTCCGACTCTGTAGTCTTAGATTTGGTAGACTATTTCGATCATCACGGAACCACCAATGAGCGGATGCAGGCCCACTACCTCTTGGGACGTGTATATAGCGATATGGGCGAGGCACCAAGGGCTATCAGTAGTTATCAGGATGCTATCGATGCTGCTGATACAACAGCTATAGATTGCGATTTTTATACGCTAGATTGTGTGTATTCTCAGATGGCAACTGTTTTTTATCGTCAACTTCTGTTGACTAATGAAATAGAGGCCCGCAAGAAAGCCAGTTATTATGCTTTCCGTGCCAATAAACCTAAGTGGGGAATCTATAATATAGACATGATAGCGGGTACCTATATATTATTGAATAAAAAGGATAGCGCCGAGATAATCCTGAAATCAGTCCTTGAGCAATACCGTGAGCATGGATACACACAACAAGCACTTCGTTCTTCCAGAACACTGATACACTTATATTTAGAAGATCCAAAGCGTTTAGCAGAGGCCAAGGCTTTGATGGATCAGTTTGAAGCCGAATCAGAATTATTCGACGAGCATCATGAACTCCCTCCCTCGCAACGTCATTACTATAGTTATAAAGGTAAATATTATGAAAGTCTCAATGTCCTAGACTCAGCAGAATATTACTATCGTAAGATTTACCGTCCTAACATGACATACGTTCAGAAGGATCCCATGTACCGTGGACTCTTGAGTATCTTCAAGAAGCGGCATCAAGCAGATTCCATTGCCAAATATGCCCAACTCTATGGTGAGGCCAACGACTCGTCGATAGCCCAAAAGGATCAGGAACTGACCGCTCAAATGGCATCGCTATACAATTACAACCGAAATCAGAAGATCGCAGAACAAGAGAAACAGAAATCGAGGAAAGCGAGAAGTCTGTTAGTCTTGGTTATCGTTATTTTCATAGGTTGTGCAATCCTTATTATCAGGAAGAGAAAAGAAAGAAAAGATGAGTTAAGGATGCTGAACCAAAGCCTTCTTAAAATGAAAATAGAACGAGAAGGTATCACTAAAGAGTTGGAGAAAATCAAGGCGAACGATTATGAATCGCTCATTGTTCAGAAAGAGCGTAAAGAGGAAGAACTGAACAGTGTCATAGTTTCATTGCAGCGACAAATAGGCCAAGCAGATTTGGAAGACCACATCCATCAATTAACAGGGTCAGTCATTGTGAAGGCGTTCAATGAAAAGAAATTGTATAAGCAAGGGGTTGCCAGCCCTACTAAGAAAGAGTGGAAATTGCTCGAACAGCAGTTCCGCAAGGATATGCCCGCCACCTCTGCCATGTTAGGCAAGGCTGGTCTGTCTCCCATGGAACTCCGTATTTGTATATTGTTTATCATTGGGTTTGACGACAAAGATGTCAATACCATTTTCTATTCCACGCCTCAAACTATCTCTAAAGCCAAGCGACACGCAAACAATAAACTGTTCTGTACAGATAGTGCCCAGTCGTTAAAAAGCAATCTGATTATCAATTTAGGCCTTTAATAACGATATTGCGAAAGCCTTCCTAACGGTCTCATTTTCAGCCATTCCAATAAGGTTTGGACTAACATGCGGTTAATTTTGGCTAACAAAAAGAATGAACGTCTTTTGGTTGGTCTATTGTTTTATTCTTACTTTTGCACCATGATTAACTTAATACTTTATCAATTATTGGTGAATACGAAATTCAGATTGTGCAAGGCAATATTTATTTCTACGGATATATTGTTCTATAAATGACAACATTATAAATCATTATTTAATATAAAATGAATCAACAAATTGCAAGTATGAGAAAAAAAGTAATGATCAACAAACTACTGCTATTCCTGCTGACGGCGGGAGTCTGCACGATTGTTTTATCATGCAGCAGTGACGATGCTGTAGGGGAGACGATATTGGTAGACAGGTGGACTGTTCAAGACTATGACAGTATTAGTGTGGATTTCAGTCTGCTGAATGCTGAGGGGCAGGCGGTCAGGACCTTTAAGGAGGGTGAACAGATTCTCTTCCGTCTGACAGTTACGAACAAAAGGAACACGACTTTAAGAATACAAAATCCTGCCTATATAGTCGGAGAGGATCTGTTTCAGGTCTATTCCAGCGACAAACAACCTGTCGGCAGGCCATGGGATATGTATATCCAGTATTTCGGACCTCTCACCCATTATTGGTCTGCACATAAATCCTACGTGTACGAATGTGCGTGGCTGGGTCAGGTCATTGACCCCGATGAAGATATCGATCCTCCATTATCGGGTCTTGTTTTGTTGAAGAACCACGAGCGACAGCCATTGCCAGTTGGCAGTTATTATACAGAGTTCAAGATAATCCTCAATGACCAGAACACTATCACCTGCCGTAAGGATTTCAGTATCATAGCCAAATAGCGATTCCTCCTATTAGTTATCTCCCGATGATATTTAATGCTTATAATTAAAAGAAATACAATGAGTCCATAAGAAAT
>ONPM01000089.1 GCA_900319715.1 uncultured Prevotella sp. | reverse complement strand
TGCTCTTCGAAAAGATTACACTTATTCGATGCCGTGGAAATGGTACTGAACCCCCAGATTTCCTTAACGTTCTGAGTCGTGAAGGTATCAGGCAGAAGCCTCAGAGCGGACGGCCGAGTACTACAAGACCCGCCCCTGCGCTGCGAAAGTGCGACTGTTTTCACGCATATAGGGCAGCAACGAGATGAAAGCAATCAGGTCGCTTGACGCTGTGGCATACGAGGCACCGGCTGCCAGGAAGAACGAGCCGAACATGTTTTTCAGCACATATTCATTACGCTGCATCAAATTCGGATCTTCTTACGGAACACAGGCACTTCTTCTACAGGCTGGGCAGCCAGGCATTCCTCGATGCTCTTGCCACCAAGCGGATCGATGCCCTGTTCAATTTGCCTGCACAGTTCCATACGGATCTGGGCTGTCATACATTCGTCACCTTGTATCTCTCTGAACGTGAAAGTGCCGTCGGCATGCTTTTCCAATGGCTCGCCGGCATAACAGGGCACACGGCAATACCGACAATAGTCATGCTGGCCGCAGAGGGGGAACGTCTGTTTCTGATCGGCCTGAAGCATCTGCAGTCGCTGTGGGCTCATGATGGCCTCCTTGAGCGACACATCATGTACGTCGCCAAAAGTGATGGGGATATTGCTGCACCCACTGACCACCCCACTGGGGGAGACGATGATTATATCATTGGAAGAGCATGGGAACCCGTGCTTGCTGCCAAACTCGTAGCCGTCGGCTTTCCCATCGGTAGGCACATGAGTCTTCCCAAGCGGATCCATCAAGATGATACGCAGGGCTTCAGGACGTGTCTGCAGATGTTCTATCAAAGAGACATCGCCGTCGGCACCAGGCAACAGCACGCTCGAGACTTCATTCTCAGCACCCAGTTGGTGGGCTATCTCGCGCACCCCGTAATAGGTTCGGGTGTTCAGACGGAACACGGGCGTCTTGAGGTTCAGGGGCACAGGCCATTCTGCCATCTCCCTCAGAACCTTCATCGACTGCTCCCACGAGCCGCGACGGCGTGTAATCTGGTCGTGCACCTCAGCCTCGGTGCTGTAGATGGAGACACTCAACTGTCGGAGCCCCAGGCGGGCCAAACGGCGTATCTTCTCGCTGCTGTTGAGCGCCAGGGCGTTGGTGAACAAGCTCACAGCCAGATTGCGCTCGTGCAAATAGTCGAGAATGTCCCAGCAGTGGGGATAGCTGAACGGGTCACCGCCAGTGACGGTCACTTTAGGTATTCCTAATGCTACGGCTTCATCGATGATACGCTTGTAGTCATCCAGCGTCAGCATGTCAGGGCGCAGACGGTGCTCTTCGTGCAGGTCACTGCGGGCCGCACCTTCGTTGAAGCAGTGCAGGCAGCGCTCACTGCAGGCATAGGTGAGTTCAAACGTCAGTGAGACACGAAGTTCCTCAGGTAAAGAGTTCTTATAGTCGTCCACAGGCTCATAGCCCATGGCGGCAATGCAGGGCGGATTGTCTTTTCGGTACTGCTGCCACTCTTCGTCAGTGAACACATGGTCGTGAACGAGTCCTATAGGCATCAAAGTATCGCGACAGAACGCGATGACCTGTTCTTCGGTCGCACCGGTTACTGTCGCGATATGCACCGTGTCAATAGGACTTTCCCTCTTACCTGCCAGTACCTCATTGACCAGCAGAGCCGATACGTCCTCAAATGTGTAGCATGTGCCGCGGGCCGTATTGAACATGATTGCTCTCTGCACCTTGCGGTTGAAAGCACCACAAGTAAACAGAGGGCGAAAATAGGTTTCCACTTTTACTTAGTTGTAGAACAGGTGTCAGGAATGGATTACTCGCCGTTGCCACTATAGGCACAAATGGGTATCAGTTTCAAATAATCATCAAGGGTTGCAGCCTGAACGGCAATAATCTCTGCTGGAGACTTTCTGATTGAAAATGGATTTTTGTTCATAATCTTAAAATTTTAAATGTTAATAAATAGTTTAGAAACACTTGTGTTAGACACTCTTCCCTTTAGGGACAGATTGCCTGCTGCAAAAGTACAATATTTTTTTCAATTACCAAACTTTTCATAAGAAATTAAATATCCGCATCTGCTCAGACGGTTGTCGGCATGGCAGAAGCAGACCAGTTCGTCAGGATTCTCTTCCAGGTATTGGAGGGTCACCATTGCAATCATCCGCCCCACTTCCTTGTCGGGAGCACCGCCACGCTCACCTTCGGCAAGCCTGGTTGCTAAGTACATCACACGATGATCGCCAATCTCGGCCACCGTAATTCTATCTATTTGTTGTTAAGACATAAGAGCATCAATATGGTCTGTCAATTATTTAACAGTAGCACAATAGGGTTTCAATGAGACGTGGCTTGGCATAATCGTCGAGTTCTGATTCTTTAATCCAAACGTAGTCAGAGGGGAGTTCAGGCTTCTCTCCGACTTCCAGCAGGTAGAAGTCAGCATAGAGGATGCGATGGGTGAGGACATGGCGGACGTTCTGTTTGAGAGGTGAGAGGTGAGAGGTGAGGGGTAAGAGAATACCTGAAGCGCAGAGCCTGTCTCTCACATCAAATGTCTCTTCATTTATCTCTAAACATAATGGTTCCCACAGTCCCTGCCAGATATCGCCAGGGCCACGACGGTGAATGGCGGTCTCACCCTTGCAACGCACATAGATATAAATAAGGTGGCGCTCCTTGACCTTGAGCGTCTTCTGTTTCACAGGCAACGCTCCCACCCTGCCCTCACGGAAGGCGATGCAACTCTCCATCAACGGACAAACATTGCAGCGAGGGGACTGCGGCGTACATTGGATGGCACCGAAGTCCATGATAGCCTGGTTGTATTCAGAGGTGAGAGGTGAGAGGTGAGAGGCGAGAGATTTGTCAACAGGCAGAAGGGATTGGGCAAGGGACTGGAAGAGTTTTTTGCCTTCGGTGGTGTTGATGGGGGTATCGATACCGAAGTGACGGGCGAGGACACGGTAGACATTGCCATCGACGACGGCGGCAGGCAGTCCGAAGGCGATGCTCCCGATGGCGGCAGCGGTATAGTCGCCCACGCCCTTCAACTGTCTGATCTCCTCCAAGGTGTCGGGGAAGTGTCCAAGATCTACGATCTGCCTGGCCGCATAGTGTAGATTTCGCGCCCGGCTGTAATACCCCAGTCCCTGCCACTCGCGCAGCACCTCGTCCTCCGTCGCTGCAGCCAGATCTTCTACCTTTGGCCACCGCTGCATGAAACGCTCCCAATAGTTCCACCCTTGCTTCACCTGAGTCTGCTGCAGGATAATCTCCGAGAGCCAGATGGCATAGGGGTCACGCGTCTGCCGCCAGGGCAACTCACGCCCGTTCTCATGATACCACGCCAGCAGTGCCGCTGCAAACGTCCTCGCTACCGGTTCTTCCCGTTCCTGATGATCAGCCTTCTCCCCTCGCATCCTGCTTTCTCCCGTTGTATATTATGTCCAAGGAGGTACTCACACGCTCAACCGCCTCAGCAGTTCCTGCAGCACCTGCCAGATATCATCGACCGTATTCAGTTCCAGACGCTCACTGGTAGAGTGAGGCTCCACGATCCTGGGGCCGATGCTGGCGATCTGTATGCCAGGATACTTCTTTACAAAGAACCCTGCCTCCAGCACAAAGTGCATCGCTACCATCCGAGGTCTCCAGCCCAGCACATCCTGGAACGTGTCTGATGTAAGCTGCAGGAACGCAGAGTGCTGGTCTTCCTGCCAGGCTGGTGCCCACATGACCACCTCTGAAGCGGCTCCTGACGCCTCCATCGAATGGGCTATCTGCCGACTCAGTTCGTCCATCGCGCTGTCGATGAAACTGCGTGTGTGGGTGGATACAAAGATGCAATCATCTTGTGTCTCGATGCGCCCCACATTGTTCGAGGTCTCTACCACACCGTTCATGACCTCACTCATCCTGACCACCCCTTGAGGGATTCGCTCAAGACAGGCCATCAGAGACTCGATGGCCTCGGCGCTGATAACGGTAGGCAGAGGGTCACCTTCCACGATATGACAGGTGACGCCAGGGTCAGAGGGATACTCTTCGCGCAGCCATTTGCTCATCGAGGCTTGTTGGGCTTTCACGCTTTCGGCTTTCTCGCCAGCGGTAACGGCCACCACGATCTCAGCCTTTGAGGCTATCGAGGCATTGGCCTCGCCGATATCGATGGAAGCGACCATGCAGTCACTCCTCTCATATATCGCTGCCAGCAAGACCCTCACTGCAACAACGGCCGAGCAACGGCCCTTGTTGATGTCGACACCCGAATGACCACCAAGCCCTCCCTCAATACTGATGCGAAGCCAGCAGCGGTTATCGGCAGGGGCAGGCATGCGCCGGAGCGGGATGCGATGGAACTGCAGACAAGCCCCAGCTGCTCCCGTCGTGATGGTGTCATAGTCTTCGGAATCGAGGTTGATGACCTTACGCCCTACCAGGAAATCCGGCCTCAGGTTTGCTGCACCCGACATGCCATCCTCCTCGTTGGTGGTGGTCATCACCTCCAAGGCTGGGTGCTGGATATCCTCGCTCTCGAGCACAGCAAGTGCCATAGAGAGTCCGATGCCATTGTCGGCACCCAGGGATGTGCCTCTGGCCTTCATCCAGCCCTCTTCCGTATAAGCCTCGACAGGGTCGTGCAGCGGATCGTCCATACCTACACACACCATGTCCATGTGGTTCAGCAGCACGATGGGCTCTGCCTCCTCGCACCCTTTGGTTGCCGGTTTGCGGATTACCACACAGTTCTGTGCATCGCGCTCATAGGCCAGATGCAACCGTTCTGCAAACTCGCACAGATAGTCGGCCACCCTTTCCTCGTGGTGTGAAGGCCTTGGTATCTGGTTTAGTTCCTTGAAAATCTGGAATACACGTTCTGTCGTCTTTCTTTGTTTCATAACTCACGTAACTTATTTCATTGTTTACAGTTTACGGTTTACAGTTTACAGTTGATAACCGTGCAAGCCACTCCATTTCCGTTCCCGGTTCTCCATTTCTGCCTATAGAAGTATTCATCTGTAAACTGTAAACCGTAAACTGTAAACAAATCAAAGCTTGCCCTGTTCGCCGAGGTAGGAGTCCTTGAAGCCGAGGAAGTAGAGCACGCCGTCGAGGCCGATGGTGTTGATCGACTGCTTGGCATTGGCTACGACACGGGGCTTCGCGTGGAAGGCGATGCCGAGTCCGGCCTCCGAGATCATGGGCAGGTCGTTGGCACCGTCGCCCACGGCGATGGTCTGGGCGAGGTTCACCTTCTCCACCTGGGCGATGAGTTTCAGCAGTTCGGCCTTGCGGTGACCGTCGACAATCTCTCCCACGTAACGGCCTGTCAGTTTACCATCCTCACCGATCTCGAGTTCGTTGGCATAGACGTAATCGATGCCGTAGCGGCGCTGGAGATATTCGCCGAAGTAGGTGAATCCTCCGGAGAGGATGGCAATCTTATAACCGCAGCGCTTGAGGATGGTCATCAGACGGTCCGCACCCTCCGTGATAGGCAGATGCTCGGCAATCTCCTGCATCACACTCACGTCGAGTCCCTTCAGCAGAGCCACCCTTCGTGTGAAACTCTCCTTGAAGTCGATCTCACCCCTCATGGCACTCTCCGTGATGGCCCTTACCTGAGCCCCTACCCCATTGCGCTCCGCCAGTTCGTCGATACACTCGGTCTGGATGAGTGTGGAGTCCATATCGAAGCAGATGAGCCTTCTCATCCTGCGGAACATATCATCGCGCTGGAAGGAGAAGTCGATCTCCATCTCCTGCGACAGTTTCATGAGTTTCGACTGCATCTCCTGACGGTCCGAAGGCTCACCGCGCAGGGAGAACTGGATGCAGGCACGGGTGTGCTTGGATGGATTACGGATGCTCTTACGCCCCGTGAGGCGCAGGATGGAGTCGATGTTAAAGCCCTGGTCTGCGAGGATGCGCGTGGCACCCTCAATCTGACGGGCTTCCAACTGGCGACCCATCACCATGAGGATGTAGCGGTTCTTACCCTGATGACCTACCCAGTTTTCATACTCATCGTCCGAAATGGGCGAGAAACCAATCTGCACCCCCAGTTCCGTCGCCTTAAAGAGCAGTTCCTTCATCACTTGTCCTGAATGGGTCTCGTCCATGCGGATCAGGATGCCTAACGACAACGTGGAGTGGATGTCAGCCTGTCCGATATCGAGGATCTGTGCATCATACTTGGCGAGAATGCCCATAATAGAAGCGGTGAGGCCCGGACGGTCCTGCCCGGTAATCCTCACCAGTATCTGTTCGAATTTGTTTTCTGTATTCACTTCGATCTTATTTTTAGTTTACAGTTTACGGTTTACAGTTTACAGATGATATCCGTGCAAGCCACTCCATATCCAGTTCTCCATCTCCGCCTATAGAAGTAATCATCTGTAAACTGTAAACCGTAAACTGTAAACAATTAATCATCATATAACGTGCAATCCCAGGAACACCATCAGTCCGTTCATGAGGATCCAGAAGATAGCGAACGGCATGGTCTTGCGCATGATGTCACCGTCCTGACCCTCCATGTCGCAGGCGGCCGTAGCGATGGCGATAGATTGCGGCGAGAGCAACTTACCGCCCTCGGAGCCGGCACAGTTGGCGGCTGCCAGCCAGTTGGTCTCACTACCCGTGACTCCGAAGAACGTGCCCTGATTCACAAGCCCGAGGTCGGCGGCGGCAGTAGCCTGGAGTTTGCCGAAGAGGATATTGGCATTCGTAGCCGAGCCCGTGACAAACGTGCCGATAGATCCAATAAGCGGCGCAAAGAACGGGAAGGCAGAGCCAGTCAGCAGCACGAGGCCCTTGGCGATATCGTTGGTCATACCCGTATTGTTCATCAGCATGGCCATCGCCACCAGACAGCAAATCGTCACCACCGTCTTCTGGAGGTTGAGGGTGGTCTTGGCCAGCAACTTCATCAGGTTGCCGAAACTCATGCCCTGGATGAGTCCGCCGATGACGGCACCGAGGAAAATCATCAGACCCGCATTCGACAGCCAGCCGAACTTAAAGGTATTGCCGATGACGGGCAGTTCGAACTTCGTGACCAGGGTATTATTCAGTAACTCGTTGACGGGAGGCACAATCTTACTCGAAATGAGGATGAAGAAGATAATCAGTCCATAGACGCTCCAGGCCTTGAGCGTCTTCGTCAGGCCGAACTTCTTCTTTTCTACAATCACCTCGTCGGCAGGATTCTCGTCGTGGATAAACAGTTTGTTGTATATCAGCATGGCGATGATGGCAGCCACGGAACCGAGGATGGCGGGCGTCTCAGGGCCGATGAAATGGGCGCAGCAGAACTGCACGACGATGGAGAATGTTCCTACGAAGAGGGCGATGGAGATGTTCTTTACAATCTTCGTGCGGTCGGTCATCATCAGGATGAGGAACGGCGTGATGAAGAACATCAGCGAGAGTTGCAATATAATAAAGGTAGCCACCTCGCAGAGTTCCTCTGGCGTGGCCACACCACTGGCAGCGACTTGGTTGGCGAGCGTCGTTGCTGGCAGTCCTACGGCTCCGAAGCCCACAGCCACCGTATTGGCCACCAGACAGATCACAGCGGAGAACATCGGCTTGAAACCCAGTCCGATGAGGATGGCAGCGGGGATGGCCACGGCCGTTCCGAAGCCCGCCATACCTTCGAGCACACCACCGAGGCCCCACGTCAGCAGCAGCACCAGCAGCCCCTTGTCGGAGGTCATCTGGATAAACTGCGTCTTGATGGTCTCAATCTCCTTCGTCTCGCAAAGGATGTTGTAACTGAAGATGGCACAGATAATGATCAGGATGATGGGGAAGCACGCCTTGAGGAATCCCTCGACGACAGACCAGATGGTGATGCCATAAATCGACGCGTCGGCATACTTCTCCGGGACGATGCCCATGGCTGGCACGGCAAACAGCGCCAGGAGGATGGTGACAACAAGGGTGACGATGGCACTCCGGTAACCAGACACTTTAAAACCCATCATCAGGACGATGAGTAATAGGATGGGAATAACAGATACAAATGCTGTCATAAGTCGGTTTTTAAGTTATTTATTATATAAGTTTGGCTACAAATTTACAAAGATTATCCCATAGTACCACATTATTTTAGTGAAAAAAACAAAATTACATGATGGCGGCAGCAAATTTTTCACTTTTCACTCTTCACTTTTCACTATTTTTCGTATATTTGCACCATAAACAACAATTTAAACTAAGAACCTATGTCAGATCAATTTCTTTCCGACCTCAGACAGTTCATGCCGTCTGAACGTATTTACACCGATGAACTCCGCACCCTCGGATGGGGGACGGATGCCAGTTTCTACCGCCAGATCCCGAAAGTCGTTCTCCGTAGCGATGGCGAGGAGGAGATCTCGAAGATCGTGCGCCTCTGCCAGAAATACAAACTCCCCTTCACCTTCCGAGCCGCAGGCACCTCACTCTCAGGACAGAGTTGTACCGACTCTGTGCTCATCGTAGCAGGCAAGCACTGGGAGAAGTATTCTTTAGAGGTAAGTGGTGAGGGGCAAGAGGTAAGAAGCATTAAACTGCAGCCCGGTATTGTGGGAGCGAGGGTCAATGAGATCCTGAAGCCCTACGGTCGTGTGTTCCCGCCCGACCCTGCCTCCATCGGTTCGGCGATGGTGGGTGGCATCGTCATCAACAATGCCTCGGGCATGAACTGCGGCGTACATGCCAACAGCGACCGTATGATGGTCTCCGCCAAAATCATCCTCACCGACGGCACCGTGCTCGACACAGGCGACGAGAAGAGCCGCGAGGCCTTCCGCAAGAGTCATCCTGAGTACCTGAAGAAGATCGAGGCCCTGCGCGACAAGGTGCGTGCCGACAAGCCGCTGGCAGATCGCATCGCCAGGAAATACTCAATCAAGAACGTGACAGGCCTGAACCTCCGTCCGCTCATTGCCTACGACGACCCCTTCGACATCATCGCCCACTCGATGGTGGGTTCGGAGGGCACTCTCGCCTTCTTATCAGAGGTGACGATGAAGACGCTGAAGGACTATAAATATAAGGCCTCAGCGATGGTCTACTTCCTCACGATGAAGGAGAGTTGCGAGGCCGTGGTGGCAATGAAGAAACTGAAGGCCGGCGACGAAGACCTGGAGATGAGTGCCGAGAACCTGATGGTGAAGAGTGCCGAGATGCTCGATTACAAGTCGCTCAGCAGTGTCGACGACCCCGTGTTCCTGCAATACAAGCAGGATGTGGATGCCGGCAAGATCGAGGGAGTGGAGCCTGGCGACTACCACAACCTCACCGCCATCCTCACCGAGACAAAGGGCATCACCCACGAGCAGTTGCTCGATAAGATCGAGGCCATCAAGAAGTGCCTGGGACAGTTCCGCCTCTATATCCCTGCGGAGTTTACGGAGGATCCCGCCGTCTACGGCAAGTACTGGGCCATCCGCTCCGGCATCTTCCCCTCCGTGGGTGGCACACGCCCCATCGGCACCTCCTGCCTCATCGAGGATGTGGCCTTCCCCATCGAGTCGCTGCCAGAGGCTACCGTGAAACTGCAGAAACTCATCGCCGACCACGGCTACGACGATGCCTGTATCTACGGCCACGCCTTCGAGGGCAACTACCACTTCATCCTGAACCAGAGTTTTGCCGACGAGCACGAGGTGGCCCGCTATGCCGAGATGATGCGCGACGTGGCGAAACTCGTGGTAGAGGGCTACGACGGCTCGTTGAAGGCTGAGCACGGCACAGGCCGCAACATGGCGCCGTTCGTGAAGTATGAGTGGGGCGACAAGGCCTACGAGACGATGAAGGAACTGAAGGCCATCTTCGACCCTGACGGACTGCTGAACCAGGGGGTGATCTTCAACGACGATCCCGACTGCTTCATCAAGTGCCTGAAGCCCCTGCCAGTGCTCGACTACGACTTCAAGAGCGTGCCCGACGGCGGTCACTACCTGATGGATCCGAAACTCTCGACGGCCAAGGAGACCATCGAACAGGTGAAGCGAGCGAACAAGTGTATCGAGTGCGGCTTCTGCGAGGTCAACTGCATGTCGTGCGGCCTGACGCTCTCTTCAAGGATGCGTATCGCCGTACAGCGAGAGATCTGCCATCTGGAGGCCACGGGCGAGAATCCCGAAAGGGCTGCCACACTCCGCAAGCAATACAAATACTATGGCGATCAGACATGTGCCACCGACGGTCTCTGCTCCACCTCGTGTCCGATGAAGATCAACACGGGCGAACTGACACACCTCATCCGCCAACTGGACATGAACAAAAGTACGCTGGGCTATCAGGTGGGTGAGTTTGCCGCCAACCACATGGCAGGCATCAAGAGCGTCTGCCGCACGATGAACAAGATGGGTATGCCGCTCTGGACCACGGCGATGCCAAAGAAGAAGCGCCAGCCGAAGAAGTCAGACCTCACGCAGTTCATCATCGAGAAGTCCATCCCCCACAAGGAAGAAGAGCACTCACCTCTCAAGGTCGTCTATTTCCCCAGTTGCATCAACCAGACCATGGGCCAGTCGAAGCAAGGCGGCAAGATCCACGACCTGGTCGACGAGGTGATCCAACTGATGGCGAAGGCCGGCTACGAGGTCATCTTCCCAGAAGGCATGGAGCGGATGTGCTGCGGACAGATCTGGGAGTCGAAGGGTATGCTCGACATCGCCGACCGCAAGAGTGCCGAACTCGAGAAGGCTCTCTGGAAGGCCTCGGAGCAGGGCAAATATCCCGTGCTCTGCGCCCAGAGTCCTTGTCTGCACCGCATGAAAAAGGTGATGCACAAGATGAAACTCTACGAGCCCGCAGAGTTCATCATGGAGTATCTCGTGCCCCATCTCGACTTCCATCCCACAGACCGTCATATCGCCCTCCACCTGACATGCTCTACCCGCGAGATGGGCGTCGACAAGGATATGATTGCCCTGGCCAGGCTATGCTCCACGAACGTGTTCCTGCCCGAGGGCGTTGGCTGCTGCGGCTTTGCCGGCGACAGAGGCTTCACCTTCCCCGAACTGAACAAATACGGCCTGCGCAAACTCCGTCCGCAGATCGAGGCCAACCGCATCGAGGTGGGCTACTCGAACAGCCGTACCTGCGAAATCGGCCTGGAGACCAACACTGGCATCCCCTACATGAGCATCGTCTACCTCGTCAACGAGTGTACGACGGCCCGAAGGTAATATCTTCCCCTCCTAAGTTAGGAGGGGTGCCCGGGAGGGCGGGGTGGTCTGAACATGGGAATCATTCAGCGGTTATAGCGCTTGTTCTTGCGTCACTTCGGCAGCAAGCGGCAAAGCCGAGGCCTGGTAGAGAACAATGTAACAATGTATAAATTTAAAGACTGGCCTGAGTTTGTTACAGTTACAGTTGTTACAATTAAGAAATGAGAGGTACACCTCCTTCTATAATCATTATAACTAACTGATATATAGATAGTTATATATATAATAAAATATGGGCACCCTCAAAAAAATAACTGTAACAACTGTAACTGTAACGGGCAGGCTGGTAATAATTCATCTAAATAGCAGATTATCAATAAGATACGACATTTTAAAAGCGACTCGTCCGCTATGCCAAACCTTAGAAAAGGCACAGAATGTATCATATTCCTGCTCTCATAGGCCTCAAAAGACATGCACGAACCCCTCGTTCCGATGCTTTTTCCCTCTCTTGGCGCACACATCAGCGGCGCAGAATTTCAGTATCCCGACAGCAGTTGGAAGGAACTTTGCGGTCAAATGGCCAATCTTGTGGCCGAAAGTAGTGGTAACAAGGGTCAAATGTCACTACTGGTTGAGGCTATTCTCTTCCCCTCCTAAGTTAGGAGGGGAAGAGATTACCACCGTGCTGATGCCTTCTACGCGTCGTGGAGATAGGCTCCATGGGGGTATGGCAATGCCTGCTATCACTCGTACCAGGCATCAGCACGACCCGTACCAGGCATCAGCACAACCCTTAACAGGCATCGTTACGAACGCGCCCCCGATTTTGCAAACTCAGAGATGGCAATCTGGCCTTGCGCTCTGTGTCTCTGTGTCTCTGTGCTGAAAATAAATAAGTTAAGCCCATGCGGAACCTGAATCAAATAATTACTCAAAAGTTTGCGTAATTCAGATTTTTTTCGTAAATTTGCACCATCATTACAAACGAATACCAAAATATGACCATTATGATGAACCATTCTATTAAAGACAATCTGACAAGCAGCCATGTACTGTCAACCAGCCTCCGGACACGAACCCTGGCCGTGCTCATAGCCCTGATCACGACGGCGACGGCGTGGGCAGAAGTG
>ONPM01000049.1 GCA_900319715.1 uncultured Prevotella sp. | reverse complement strand
CTCAACAGTGTGCTTGTTCTCACCGATCTTGCCGCAGAAACCACCCTGAGCGGTATCGTACTTCAGCAAGTGAGCAAGCATCTTCGGGCTTGTCAAATCGTTGATTGCTACTACTTCATAACCTTCAGCCTCGAACATCTGACGGAAAGCGAGGCGACCAATACGGCCAAAGCCGTTAATAGCTACTTTTGTCATTTTACTTTGTTATTTAAATGGGTTATACCTAAAAAAATGTCTATTTTTTATACCATTTCGGTATTTTTTTCCTTTTTCGGATGCAAAGTTACGAAAAAATTCCTATATTTGCACTCGATTTCATTCTAAATTAAAGTGAAAAGTGAAAACTGAAAAGTGAAAAGTCTATAAATCGAAGATGATAAGTCGGAGATTGCAAAACGAAGATTACAATTCACCATTAAAATAGTAACATTAAAAATTTAAAAGACTATGGGATTTATTAAAGAATTCAAAGAGTTCGCCATGAAGGGAAACGTCATGGACATGGCAGTCGGTGTCATCATCGGCGGTGCCTTCGGTAAGATCGTCAGTTCACTCGTCGACGATGTGCTCATGCCGCTCATCGGCAAGATGACCGGTGGCGTCAGTTTCACCGACATGTTCGTCACGCTCGGTGACGGTGACTTCAAGACACTCGCCGCCGCCAAGGAGGCTGGAGCAGCCGTCTTCGCCTACGGACAGTTCATCCAGAACATCGTCGACTTCCTGATTGTTGCCTTCTGTATTTTCCTGATGCTGAAGGGCATCAACAAACTGAACCGCAAGAAGGAGGAGCCCAAGCCCGCAGAGCCCGAGGCACCCAAAGGCCCCACCCAGGAGGAACTGCTTGCTGAGATCCGCGACCTGCTGAAGAAGAAGTAAACCACACCTTATTTATTATTATAGGGGGCGACACCGATGTGCCGCCCCTGTTTTTTTCATCGTCAACGGTGCGCTCAGAAGTTGAAGCCTACAGTGGCAAAGAGGGCACCGGTACGGGAGGTGTCGAAATAGTCGTGCGAGATATTCGACAGGCCGAAGTCATAGCCCAACTCCGCATAGACGAAGTCATACTGGATGCCACAGCCGATCCGGATACCGCCATCGAAGCGCTGGAACCCTTCTTTACTGTCGAAAGAACTATAGGCCTGACGGTGGCCGAAGTCCTTGATCTTCCCGGCGACACCTAAAGCCAGGTAACCGCCGACATACGGCTGGATGCTGAACATACGGTCCACGTCAATCATATACTTCATCACCAGCGGCACCTGCAGATAGTCGAGACTGTACGAGAACTTTGCCCCTTCATAGTGTCCCTTTCCACCTTTTTCTATATACGAAAGACCCGTCTCGAAATACACCGGAGAACGGTAGGCCACCTGGAATCCCACTACGGCACCCACATCGAGTCCCGTCTTCATCGATCCGCCGTCGAGATAACGGTCGTCAGAGTTCACCGTCGCAAAGGCGGCACCGATACGAAGCCCGTAGTACACGTCAGTATAAGTGCGGTGAGGACTATGCACCACTGGCGGGCGTCTATAATAACGAGGTCTGCCATACTGGGCGAGGGCAGGCAACGTGAGCACGAGGCTCATCAGGACAATCATCATTCTTTTCATAAGCGTCAAGTATTAAGTTCACGTTGCAAAAGTAGTACTTTCCGACAACAAAAGAAAAGGATTTCCCCTACTCTATCGAGGGGAAATCCCTAAGATTAAATGTGTATTTGATAATAGGATGATCATTCCCACTCAATCGTTGCGGGGGGCTTGGAGGAGATGTCGTAGCAGACGCGGTTGACGCCGCGGACCTTGTTGATGATCTCATTCGACACCTTCGCCATGAAGTCATAGGGCAGATGAGCCCAGTCGGCAGTCATCGCATCCGTCGAGGTGACGGCACGGAGCGCCACGGGATGCTCATAGGTACGTTCATCGCCCATCACACCGACGCTGCGGACGGTGCTTAACAGGATGACACCCGCCTGCCAGATCTGGTCGTAGAGAGATACCTCGATGGTGCCGTCCTTCATATCGGCAGGTACTCCGGCAGCCAATACCTTGCGGGCCTCTTCGCCAGAGAGTTTCACCTTATACTCGCGCAAACCTTTTATATAAATATCATCAGCATCCTGAAGGATTCGTACCTTCTCCGGGGTGATATCGCCGAGGATACGGACAGCGAGTCCCGGCCCGGGGAAGGGATGACGGGTGATGAGATGTTCCGGCATACCGAGTTGACGACCCACACGACGAACTTCATCCTTGAACAGCCATTTCAGCGGCTCGCAGAGTTGCAGGTTCATCTCCTTTGGCAGGCCACCAACGTTGTGGTGGCTCTTAATGACCTTGCCCGTGATGTTCAGCGACTCGATACGATCAGGATAGATCGTGCCCTGCGCCAACCACTTGGCATCGGTAATCTTCTTGGCCTCGGCATTGAACACCTCAACGAAGTCGCGACCAATGATCTTACGCTTCTGCTCAGGATCGGAGACACCAGCCAAGTCAGCGAAGAACTTCTCACTGGCATCGACACCGATCACATTCAGTCCCAACACCTTATAGTCGTCCATCACCTGACGGAACTCATTCTTGCGCAACATGCCATGATCGACGAAGATACAGGTAAGACGGTCGCCGATAGCACGGTTGAGCAAGACTGCTGCGACGGAGGAGTCTACACCTCCTGACAATCCTAAGATCACCCTGTCCTGGCCTAACTGAGCCTTCAGTTCCGCCACTGTCGAGTCGACGAAAGAAGCCGCACTCCATTCCTGACGGGAACCGCAGATATCGACTACGAAGTTCTTCAAGAGCAGTGTGCCTTGGAGGGAATGAAACACCTCTGGATGGAACTGCACAGCCCAAATAGGCTGTTTGGTAGAGGCAAAAGCTGCATTTCTCACATCATGTGTCGAACCAATCATCTCGAAGCCCTCGGGGATGGCGGTGATGGTATCGCCATGACTCATCCACACCTGCGAACCTGTCTCGAATCCTTTGAAAAGAGGATTATAGAGATTGATGGTCTCAAGGTGGGCACGGCCGTACTCCCGGCTGTCGGCCTTCTCCACCTTTCCGCCAAGGGTGTGGCTGATGAACTGCGCACCGTAGCAGATGCCCAGCACAGGGACCTTGCCCACGAACTGGCTCAGGTCCACCTTGAACGCCTCAGGGTCATGAACCGAATACGGTGAACCGCTCAGGATCACACCAATCACCGAGGGATCGTCCTTCGGGAACTTGTTATAGGGGAGGATCTCGCAGAAGGTATCGAGTTCACGCACCCTGCGGCCGATGAGCTGCGTGGTCTGTGAACCGAAATCCAGAATAATTATCTTCTGTTGCATAGTCTATTGTATGTAAGTGATAACCAACTATTGTTTGCTGCGCACTGCACGAATGGAATACCCATAACAGCGGGGGCCGCCAGATGACTCTAGTTTGTCGACAGTACCATCTTGGCGGGCCCAAAGTGTATACGCCTCCGTAGTCCCATCGGTAGTCAAACGGACTGTCGATGTCCAATATCGTGCTGCAGTGCCTTGATTAGATATCGTAGAATTGTATCGGCTGCCTGATAAAGGAAGTTCTATCATCTTGCCATTTTTCACAGAACTAAGTTGCAAGACCCATACACCCTTATTCCGATAGACATTTTTATGGGTATTATCTATAAGTTCCTGCATTTCAGTTTTGGTTGGGATACGCCATCCATCACCCCAGTTCTCATGAGCAGCATCATCCTTCGGTTCTAAGGTCGTCTTATCGTCCACAGCACCGCATTTGCTTGTAGTGCAATACTTCCAAATCGAATTGTTAGTGCCATTACAATACTTGTAGTTAGCCCAGTTGAACACGCGGCCGTCGCTGGTGTCGCTGGTGTAGCCTGTGGTCTCGCCATAGGCGAAATAGAGGCCATCATCCAATGGACTCGTAGCACCCACATTCATGTTGGCCCACAGCGTACCGCTAGGCAGTCCCAAGTCGACAGCTTCCACATTCGAGGGGGCTTCGCCTACACCACTCATAATGGCATCGACCAACACCGTAATGTCAGTTACATCCAATTTGCCATCGTCGTTCAAGTCAAACTTCGATGTCTGTGCCTCTGTTGTCAGGCTTCCACTTGCTATAAGCAAGGCAATTAATAAATACTTTTTCATCTTTAGACCTTGATTGAATGATTAATGGTAGATTATCTATTGATATAAAAACTGTTCTGCCTGTTCCAAGGTATCAAGTTTACCGACATCGAGCAGTCGTAAATCCTTTTGCTCATAGCCAAGAAAAGCACACTGATGGCAGTACTTGAGGTAGAAGTCGATGATGCCAAACCGTTCAGGCATCTGGTCGAACAGGGGATAGACACGAGGCCAAATCATGTGGATACCGCTGAATGCCAACCGCTTGCAGTCTGAAGGGTCAAGCCCCTTGTAAGGACTGCGCACCTCACCCGTTTCGATATTCGTCCAACCGTCGAGAATCATCTCATCATCGAAGAGCAGATAGCGCTTCGTCGGGTTACTCTCACAGAGGGGACAGTCCCCATGTGCTTCGCCAGTTTCGCACACAGGGGACAGTCCCCCTGTGAGATCGAGGTTGCTGAGGATGTCGACATTATGGATGAGGATAGGCTCTGTGGGATCAAAGAGAGGGAGAGCCTTCTTAATACCGCCGCCCGTCTCGAGCAGTCCGTCTGTCTCGTCAGAGATGCGGATATCCAGTCCGAAGTTGTCGTTGGCTGCGAGATAGTCGACAATCTGCTGGGCAAAGTGATGCACGTTCACCACGATACGCTCATAGCCGGCAGCCTTCAGTTTCTGGATGACATGCCACAACAGCGGCTGCCCCCCTACCCTGACGAGTGCCTTCGGCATCGTGTCAGTCAGCGGCTTCAGTCTGGTGCCGAGCCCCGCGGCAAAGATCATAGCCTGCTTCATCAGCACTCACACGCCACTCTTACCATCCTCCGAAAGCATCGGTGACACCCTGAAGGATACCTTTCAGTTCGTTGATAAAGCCATTCAGGCGGTCGGTGATGTTTTCCTTCGCGCCACGGGCCATGTAGCCGGCACACTCACCTTCGAGTCTGCCGATACGGGCTTTCTCTTCCGGCGTAAAGTCCATTTCGTGCTTCTTCACGTTCTTCGTGATGTCCACAAACTTCTTACCAGCCTTCTCCCAGTCCTGCACATCATAATAGCGGCTGTGGTCGCGCAGTTCCGTAGAGAAACTCTCCAACTGGCTGATGGCACGCTGCTTCGTCGAGCACGAGGCCAACATCAGAGCAATGACTCCGCAAAACAACAATACTTTAATCTTCTTCATATCCTAAACCATAAACTGTAAACTATAAACTTTAAACTGTAAACTGTAAACCGTAAACTGTAAACTGTAAACCGTAAACCATAAACCGTAAACTGTAAACCGTAAACCGTAAACCGTAAACTGTAAACCGTAAACTACTCTCTCTCCAGCGTCTGGGTGATGTTCTGTTCACGATGACAGATGCGCACCTCGATACCGAACTTGTCGTGGATATGCTCAGCGAGATGCTGGGCAGAGTAGACCGACCGGTGCTGGCCACCCGTACAGCCGAATGAGAACATCAGCGACGTAAAGCCACGCTGGATATATCGGCGCACATGGGCATCGGCCAGTTTATAGACCGAATCGAGGAAGGTCAGGATCTCGCCATCGTCTTCCAGAAATCGGATGACCGGCTCGTCAAGTCCCGTCAGTTTCTTGTACGGCTCATAACGGCCGGGGTTATGGGTACTGCGGCAGTCGAACACATAGCCACCGCCGTTGCCACTCTCGTCCTCTGGAATACCCTTGCGGTAAGAGAAACTAAACACCTTCACCACCAGCGGACCCTGGGCATCGTACTTCGAGAACGTAGCCGGTCCGTCCTGAGGATGGGCCTTATAGGGATTCTGGTCTGTCGTCTTGTATCCGTCGGCACGACTGGCAATCGTCTCAATCTGCTGGAACTGTGGCAGTTCGGTCAACTGTCGGAGAATCTCCATCAGATGGGGATAGTGGAATACCGACGAACTGGCCAGCAGTTCCCTGAGGTTCTGAATGGCCGGCGGGATAGACTCGATGAAATGCTTCTTCTGCTCGAAATAACCCCGGAAGCCGTATGCCCCCAACACCTGTAACGTCCGGAAGAGCACAAACAGCGAGAGCCGTTTCACGAAGTGTCTTACTGGCGGCACCTCGATATAATTCTTCAGTGAGTTATAGTATTCGTAGACCAGTTCACGGCGCAACTTATGCGGATACTTTGCTGACGCCTGCCAGAGGAACGAGGCCAGATCATAATAGAAAGGTCCCTTGCGCCCTCCCTGATAGTCAATAAAATAAGGACGGCCCTCGTGGTCAAGCATCACATTGCGAGCCTGGAAGTCACGATAGAGGAATGCATCCGCCGACTCTGCCGTCAGGTCCTTGGCAAAAAGCCGGAAATCGGCCTCCAACTTCAGTTCGTGGAAGTCGAGTTCGGTGGCTTTCAGGAAACAATATTTGAAATAGTTCAGGTCGAAGAGCACCGAGTCCTGATCGAACTCTGCCTGCGGATAACAATTGGAGAAGTCCAAGCCGACGGCACCACGGATCTGGATGTTCGGTAACTCACGGATGGTGCGCTTCAGCAGTTCCTGCTCCTTCAACGTATAGCGTCCTCCGGCCTCACGACCGCCTCTGACGGCATCGAAGAGGGAGAGAGAGCCGAGGTCGGTCTGCAGATAGCGCAACTGGTCATCGCTGGCTGCCAGGATCCGCGGAACAGGCAACTTCCGCTTGGAGAAGTGCTCGGTGAGATAGATGAAAGCATGGTCTTCGTCACGACTCGTACCGATGACACCAACCACGGACTGCCCGTTCTGGTCCGTCAGTCTGAAATAGGTCCTATTGCTGCCACCGCCAGGTATCTGACTGACGTTGGCGGGCTCCGCACCTTTCCACTGCTTGTAGAGTTCTATGAGTTTCTGCATATCGCCTGCAAAGATACGACAAAAAATCGAGAAATAAGTTGTATTAGTTGTTAAAGTTGTTTACATATTATATAAAAAAAAACCGGATGTCTCCCGACAACCGGTTCCCAAAAACAAACTACTTAAAAACTAATCTACTAAAACAAATCAAAAAAATATCTTTTACTCAAATGCGTCTAATACTATTGTGCAGGAAGTATCTGTTTTACTTTGCGATGCAAAGGTACAATGTTTTTGAATCGTCACCAAGCATTTTAGCATAAAAAAGCGGTGTGTGCGAACAAAATCCATCAAAAAAGGGATGGATTCAATCATCCATCCCTCAATTTGTTATCTTTGCTTAGCAAAAATGTATCATTTTTCGCATGCAATCTGATACACAGATTACATCATGCCGCCCATGCCTGGGGCACCGCCCATCGGCATGGCGGGTTCTTTCTCGGGCTTGTCGACGATCAGGCACTCCGTGGTGAGGAACATGCCGGCGATAGAAGCAGCATTCTCCAGAGCCACACGGGCCACCTTGGCAGGATCGATGACACCAGCCTCACGCAGATCCTCGTATTCATCGGTACGGGCATTGAAGCCGAAGTCACCCTTGCCTTCACGAACCTTCTGGACGACCACTGCACCCTCCTGACCACCATTGACGGCAATCTGACGCAGCGGCTCCTCGATGGCACGGCAGATGATGTTGATACCGGTCTGCTCGTCGGCATTGTCACCCTTCAACTCAGCCAGAGCCTCCTGGGCACGGATGTAGGTGGTACCACCACCAGCCACGACACCTTCCTCGATAGCGGCACGGGTAGCACAGAGGGCATCGTCAACACGATCCTTCTTCTCCTTCATCTCCACCTCAGAGTTGGCACCGACATAGAGCACTGCCACACCACCAGCCAACTTGGCCAGACGCTCCTGCAGTTTCTCCTTGTCGTATGAAGAGGTCGTGATCTCGATCTCCTTCTTAATCTGGGCGATACGATCCTGGATAGCCTGCTTGTCACCAGCACCGTTCACGATGGTGGTGTTGTCCTTCGACACTGTCACCTTGTCACAGGTACCCAGCATCTCGAGCGTAGCCTGCTCCAGTTTCAGACCCTTCTCCTCGCTGATCACCACACCGCCAGTCAGCGTTGCGATATCCTCGAGCATGGCCTTACGACGGTCGCCGAAGCCAGGAGCCTTCACGGCACAGATCTTCAGGCCGCCACGCAGACGGTTCACAACCAGTGTGGTCAGAGCCTCTGAGTCCACATCCTCGGCAATCACGAGCAACGGACGACCACTCTCGGCAGCGGGCTGCAGGATGGGCAGGAAGTCCTTGATGTTTGAGATCTTCTTATCATAAATAAGGATATAGGGGTTCTCCATTACGCACTCCATCTTCTCAGAGTCGGTGATGAAGTAGGCTGACAGATAACCACGGTCGAACTGCATACCCTCGACGACACCGATATGTGTGTCGCGGCTCTTGCTCTCCTCGATGGTGATCACACCGTCCTTGCTGACCTTACGCATAGCCTCAGCCAGCAATTCACCGATCTCCTTATCGTTGTTGGCAGACACGGTAGCCACCTGCTCGATCTTGTCGTAATTATCGCCTACCAACTCTGCGCTCTTGGCGATATGCTCCGTCACGGCCTTCACAGCCTTGTCGATACCACGCTTCAGGTCCATGGGGTTGGCACCGGCGGTCACGTTCTTCAGACCCTCACTGACGATAGCCTGGGCCAAGATGGTAGCCGTCGTCGTACCGTCACCGGCATCGTCACCAGTCTTTGAGGCGACGCTCTTGACGAGTTGGGCACCCGTGTTCGCAAACTTGTCCTCCAACTCGATCTCCTTAGCCACGGTCACACCGTCCTTGGTGATCTGGGGAGCACCGAACTTCTTCTCGATTACCACGTTACGACCCTTAGGGCCAAGTGTCACCTTGACAGCATTAGCCAACTGGTCTACGCCCTGCTTCATAGCATCGCGAGCGTCAATATTGAATTTAATATCCTTTGCCATAATTACAATTCATAATTAATAATTCATAATGCATAATTATTTCTCAATTACTGCGAGAACGTCACTTTGGCGCATCATCAGATACTTCTCTCCCTCGAACTCGAGTTCCGTGCCACTGTACTTGCCGTAGAGTACCTCGTCACCCTCTTTCAGGATCATTGCCTCGTCTTTCGTTCCCTGGCCGACGGCCTTGATAGTTCCGTGGAGGGGTTTCTCCTTAGCGGTATCAGGAATGATGATACCACCGATCTTCTCTTCTGCCGGTGCGGGCAATACCAGCACGCGGTCTGCTAATGGTTTGATGTTCATAATACTTTATTTTACTTAAAACTTTAAACTATAAACTCTGTGCGGATGGTCTTTCAACCACTCCGCCTTTCACTCTGCCAAAACCGTGCCAAACCGTCAACCGTCCTTCGTAAACCGCCATCTATCACTAAAAGACTGACATCTTGTCAGAAGCGACATTATTGTTTTCATCGATGCAAAGGTTAGACGATTTTTTTGTGTATAGTTTACAGTTGAGAGTTTACAAAAAGAAATTCACGAATATTTATAGTATTTATTTGTCTGATTCAAAAAAATGTTCTATCTTTGTCGGCTGAAAATCAACTATTATATTATATATTATAAATAAGGTGTATGAAACAGTTCTTTAAAATGACATTCGCCACCGTCTGTGGTATCGCAATCTTCTTGTTGATAGCAGGACTCTTCCTCGTCATCTCACTCGCCGGCATGCTGGCCAGCGACTCTGCTCCCACCAAAGTAGAGGACAACTCCGTGTTTGTGATCAAACTCAACGGGACTATCAGTGAGCGGACAGACGAAGGAACACCCTTCGATACCGTACTCGGCATGGGTGACATGAGTGCCATGGGGCTCGACGACCTCATCGCCAGTATCCGTAAGGCAAAGGACAACGATGACATCAAGGGTATCTATCTGGAAGGTGGCATCACGGAGTTTGATGCGCCTGCCACCGCCCAGCAGTTGCGTGACGCCCTGAAGGACTTCAAGACGAGCGGCAAGTGGATCGTGGCCTATGCCGACCAATATATGCAGGCCAACTACTATGTGGCATCGGTAGCCGACAAGGTTTACCTGAATGCAGAGGGTAATGTCGACTTCAAAGGTCTTGGCGGCAAGGGAGAATATATGAAGGGACTCTACGACAAGATTGGCGTGAAGTACCTGACGGCGAAGGTCGGTAAGTACAAGAGTTATGTAGAGCGCAACACCTTGACCGGCATGAGCGACTACGACCGTGAGCAGCGCTCGGTCTACCTGAACGGCATCTGGCAGTACTGGCTGAAAGAGATCGGAGAGAGCCGCAAGGTGAGTCCCGAGCAGTTGAATCAACTGGCCAATGACAGCATCCTCGCCTTTGCCAATCCCAACGACTACCTGACCGCCAGACTCATTGACAAGGTCATCTTCCCCGAGGAACTCAAGGCAGAAATCAAGGAGCGACTGAAACTGGACAAGGACGACGAGATCCACCAACTGACCCTCGCTGACATGCTGAACGTGAAAGCAGACAAGAACGACGACGGTGATCAGATTGCCGTGTACTATGCTTTCGGCAACATCGTGGACAGTGAGGTCACAAACCTGATAAATGGCGGTGGCCATTGCATCATAGGCAAGACGACGGCAGAAGACTTACGGAAACTGGCCGACGATGACGACGTAAAGGCCGTCGTGTTCCGTGTGAATTCCGGTGGTGGCAGTGCCGTTGCCTCCGAGCAGATCCGTCACGCCATCAAACTGATCAAGGCCAAGAAACCCGTGGTGGTATCGATGGGTGGTCTGGCTGCCTCCGGAGGCTACTGGATCAGCAGTCCCGCCAACTATATCGTAGCCGAGCCGACCACCGTCACCGGCAGCATCGGCATCTTCGGACTGATTCCCAACTTCAGCGGACTGGTACAGGACAAACTAGGTGTGACCTTCGACGGTGTGACCACCAATAAGTATTCTGACTACGAAACTGACATGATTCTTGGCAAGAACCCCGACGAGATCATGAAGCACATGCAAATCTATATTGACCGTGGTTACGAGAATTTCCTCAACATCGTCTCGGAAGGACGTGGCATGAAGCCCGCACAAGTTGACTCTATTGCTCAAGGCCGTGTATGGCTGGCTACCGATGCCATCAAGATCAAACTCGTTGACCAACTCGGCAGTCTCGACGATGCCGTGAAGAAGGCCGCCGAACTCGCAAAGACTAAAGAATACCACACCAAGAGTTATCCTAGCAAGGGTAACTGGCTCGATGCCTTCATGCCCAACGAGAAGAAAGGCTCATACCTCGACAGTAAGTTGCAGGGAGAGTTGAAGGCTCTGCTCGGCGACCTGTACGAACCGATGATGGAGATCCGACAGACGATCAAAGGCGGCAACACGCTTCAGGCAAGGATGATGGAAGATGTCAGAGTGAAATAGTTTACGGTTTACAGTTTACGGTTTACGGTTTACAGTTTACGGTTTACAGTTTACAGTTTACGATTTACGGTTTAGAGTGATCAGTAAGGACAGAATCGAGGGCGACCTCATCAGCATCAACAAGAAGTTACAGCCATTGAGTTGGCTTTACGGCTTAGGCGTCGGTTTCAGGAACCTGCTCTTTGAGATGGGTATTCTGAAGAGCCGTTCGTATAGCACACCTGTCATCTCAGTCGGAAATATCACCGTCGGAGGTACTGGCAAGACACCTCATGTGGAGTATCTGGTCCGGCTGCTGAAAGACAAAGCCAAGGTGGCCGTGCTGAGCAGAGGCTATAAGCGCAAGACCCGCGGTTTCGTGTTGGCTGGCGAAGAAGCAACGGCCAGCACCATCGGCGATGAGCCATACCAGATGAAGACCAAGTTCCCAGACATCGCCGTAGCCGTAGACAAGAAAAGGACACGGGGCATCGAGAGGTTGACCAGCGGAGAGTATGTAAAGGATATCGATGTCATTCTGCTCGATGATGCCTTCCAGCACCGTTATGTGAAGCCTGGCATTAACATTCTGCTCGTCGACTACCATCGCCTGATTATCTACGACACCCTCCTGCCGGCAGGACGACTGCGGGAACCTGTGAAGAGCAAAGACAGGGCAGATATCGTGATCGTCACGAAGTGCCCGAAAGACCTGAAGCCCATGGAGTTCCGTGTCATCACCAAGGCCATGAGCCTCTATCCATATCAGAAACTGTTCTTCTCCTCCCATGAGTTCGAAGGACTGAGGCCTGTCTTCCCAACTAATCAGAATACTCAGAGTTCTCAGATTTCTCAGACATTATCTGAGGCTCTGGCTGATCAGCACGTCCTTTTGTTGACTGGCATTGCCTCACCCGAGCAGATGCTCAACGACCTGAAGGGCTATGCCAAGGCCGTGACCCCCCTGGCATTCAGCGACCATCATCGTTTCAAGGAGAATGATGTGAAGCAGATCAACGAGACGTTTAGTGCCCTCCCTTCACCTAAGATGATTATCACGACAGAGAAAGACGAGACCCGTCTGATGCAGGTAGAAGGTCTGAGCGACGAGGTGAAGAGATGTCTCTACGCCTTGCCGATCAGAATACAGATTCTGCTCGACCAAGAAGAATCATTCAATCAATGTATTATCAGTTATGTACGAAAAAATTCAAGAAACAGCATCCTGGCTCAAAGCAAGGATGACCACAAGCCCAAAGACAGCGATTATTCTGGGAACCGGCCTCGGACAATTAGCTTCAGAAATAACTGACAAGACGGAGTTCCCTTATACGGACATCCCCAACTTCCCGTTATCGACCGTAGAAGGCCACAGCGGCAAACTGATCTTCGGCAAACTCGGTGGCGTGGATATCCTGGCCATGCAGGGCCGTTTCCACTACTATGAGGGATACTCAATGAAGGAGGTGACCTTCCCTGTCAGGGTGATGTACGAGTTAGGCATCAAGACCCTTTTCGTGAGCAATGCCGCAGGAGGCATGAACGAGAATTTCCGTGTGGGAGACTTAATGATCATCACCGACCACATCAACTTCTTCCCGGAGCATCCGCTGCGCGGCAAGAACTTCCCGACAGGTCCGAGGTTCCCTGATATGCATGAAACCTACGACCAGGGACTGATCAAACTGGCTACAGACATTGCCCGTGAGAAGAAGATACGTGTCAGATATGGTGTCTACGTCGGCGTGCAGGGTCCCACCTTCGAGACCCCGGCAGAATATAAGATGTACCGTATCTTAGGAGGCGACACCGTCGGTATGTCGACCGTCCCTGAAGTTATCGTGGCTCACCATTGCGGCATCCGCACCTTCGGCATCTCGGTCATCACTGACCTCGGCGGCTTCAACGCTCCCATCGAAGTCAGCCATGAAGAAGTGCAGAAAGCCGCCAACAAGGCCCAGCCACTGATGACAGAGATTATGCGTGAGATGATTATACGTTCTGAACAGGTCGGCCACCAGCAGACTGAGAAATTCAATACAGACCACCCGACAGAAGAATGGAAATAGCAAAACTCGGAGAGTTCGGCCTTATCGACCGTCTCACCAAAGACATCAAGATCAAGAATGACAGTACCAAATATGGTGTCGGCGACGACTGTGCGGTGCTGAGTTACCCCGACAAGGAAGTACTCGTCACTACAGACCTATTGATGGAAGGAGTCCATTTCGACCTGACCTACATCGACCTGCAACACCTCGGTTACAAGAGTGCGATGGTGAACATCAGCGATGTGTTCGCCATGAACGGCACACCCCGTCAGATCACCGTCTCGCTGGCACTCAGCAAACGGTTCACGGTGGAAGATATGGAACAGTTCTACAGCGGTCTGCAGATGGCCTGCGACAAATGGGGCGTGGACATCGTCGGCGGCGACACCACCTCCAGTTATACCGGTCTGGCTATCTCGATCACCTGCATCGGAGAGGCCCGGAAAGAGGATATCGTCTATCGCAATGGAGCCAGGGATACAGACCTCATCTGTGTCTCAGGCGACCTCGGTGCCGCCTATATGGGACTGCAACTGCTGGAACGGGAGAAAGCCGTCTACTATGGACAGATTGACGATCTCCAGAAGAAGATTGCCGAGGCAAAGGCTGCCGGCACCTACGAATCACAAAGTGCCAGGTTCCAAGAACAGAGTGCGAAGTTACAGGACTTCCAGCCCGACTTCAGCGGCAAGGAGTATCTGTTGCAACGCCAGTTGCAGACCGAAGCCAGAGGCGACATCATCCAGAAACTCCGCGATGCCGGTATCCGTCCGACGGCCATGATGGATATCAGCGATGGTCTATCGTCAGAACTGATGCATATCTGCAAACAGTCGGGGGCAGGTTGTCGCATCTATGAGAAGAACATCCCCATCGACTACCAGACTGCCGTCATGGCCGAAGAGTTGAATATGAATGTCACGACCTGTGCCCTCAATGGTGGCGAAGATTATGAACTATTGTTCACTGTTCCCATCGGCGACCATGAGAAGATAGAGCAGATAGAAGGTGTGAAACTGATCGGGCATATCACCGACGCAAAATTCGGCCAGATGCTCGTAACCCGTGATAATCAGGAGTTTGAACTCAAAGCACAGGGTTGGAACCCGCTGCAGAGGTAAGAGGTGAGAGGTATGAGGTAAGAGAAATTTTGAAAAAAAGTTCGCAAAATATTTGGTGGGTTCAAAAAATGTTTGTACCTTTGCACCCGCAAACGAAAGGATTGCCGCTCGGTTTACCGCTTTCACAAAGCGACGCGACTGAAAGAACCAAATTGGTGCCTTAGCTCAGTTGGTAGAGCATCGGACTGAAAATCCGTGTGTCCCCGGTTCGATTCCTGGAGGTACCACTTCCTCCTTTCATTAGCCCGGTTTCGCGTTATGGCGGCCGGGTTTCTTTTTATACCTAATTTATAATATTATTATGGGAATAGTCATTGGTATTGACGTGGGTATCTCCACCACTAAGATTGTAGGCATCAAAAACGGAAAGGTATCAGCGCCGATCCGTATTACCGCCGCAGACCCTATCACCTCTCTCTATGGTGCTTTTGGCAAATATCTGCACGATAACGACATCGACCTGAAGGATGTAGAAAAGGTGATGCTGACGGGGGTTGGCGCAGCATATATCGACACCCCCATCTACGGACTGCCCACCGCCAAGTCTGAGGAGTTTATGGCCGACGGTCTCGGTGCCCGTTTCGAGTCGAAACTCGACCACGCCATCGTGGTCTCGATGGGTACTGGTACGACCTTCATCCTCTGCAACGGCGATGAGATGAAGCATATCGGCGGTATCGGTGTCGGCGGAGGCACGCTGGCCGGACTCTCCCGTATCATGCTCAACACCAGCGACATCATGCAGGTGGTGGCGATGGCCAAACAGGGTAACGTGCGCAACATCGACCTGGTCATCGGCGACATCAGCGCCCATCCCCTGCCTGGACTGCCTATGGACACGACTGCCTCCAACTTTGCCAAGGCGCAGAGCGACGCCTCGAAGGAAGACATCGCCGCCGGACTGATCAAGATGGTGCTGCAGAGTATCGGTTCTGCCGCCTGGCTCGCCTCCTTAGGCAGCGACATCCGCGACTTCGTACTCATCGGCAACCTCTCCCTCCTGCCACAATGCAAGGAAGTGTTCCCTGGTCTTGAGAAACTCTACGACATCCGTTTCCACGTACCCAAGCACTCCCAGTACTGCACCGCCATCGGTGCCGCCCTCGACTACACCATCAACGGAAAGAAATAAGAGCAGATGCGCCGCGCCCAAAAGGAATTTGAAAAGAAGCGTCAATAAGTACACCAGGACTCGCATCAGAAGATTGCGCTGGAGGAAGAAGGCCTTCGTGGCGAGGAAGAAGCAGGCGACACCTGCGGCATTCACCACGACCACTGTCCAGAAGGCAGCACCATAGCCGACGAGTTCGGAGATGACGCCTCCGACGAGAATGCCGAGTCCCATACCGATATCCCAAGAGATGAGAATGGTAGAGTTGGCCGTACCACGCTGGTTGTTGGTGGCCACATTGATGGTCATGATCTGAAAGGCTGGCCACATGTGACCGTTACCGAGGCCGATGAGCAAGGCGGAACCGTAGTAGCCGAGGGTTGCCAGAGGTGAGAGATAAGCAGGCGCGTCAGCAGGAACGGTAAGAGATGTGAGATTACTCAAGGCCGGCAAGGCGATGAAAATTGTATACCCTACCAGCGAGATGACCATGCCGGAGCCTGCGTTGAAGGTGAGCCGGCCTTCACGGAGGGCCTTGCCCCCCTGTAAGCGTGACAAGATAAGCCCGATGGAACAGAGCATAAAATAGGTACCTGTTCCACCCGTGATGCCCATGACCTCCTTGCCATAGATGGCCAGGTAATTGCTCAACACGCCGAAACTGAAACCGAAGGCCACCATATTCAACCCCAGGAGCCAGCCCCTGACGAGAAAGAAGCGGTCCCAAGAAAGAGGAAGGCGGAAAGAGGAATGTGGAAAGAGATTACTTGTTCCCTTAGAACCTGCCGCCGGAGTATCCTCTTTCCTCTTTCCACTTTCCCCTTTCCTCCCTATATCTACTGTGGCATCGACGAGCCAGCCAAGGCAGGCCACGATGAAGGCCAACCAGAAGAGGAGTTCGAAACTGGCGGTAAACTGATAAAGGAATATGCCGACGGTAGGCGCAATGGCCATGGCAAGGTTGTTTGACAGGCCGTAGTAGCCGATACCCTCCGTGCGTCTGCTGGATGGCAGCACATCGATGGCGACCGTCGAATTAGAGACGGTCAGTGCTCCGAAGGGACCTCCATGAAGTGTACGGACCACCAAAAACAAGAATAAGGTCGAGGCTGCGAGATAACCGGCAAAGAAGATGGCGAAAGCCCCGAAACTGATCATCAGCACGGTCTTCCGCGGAAAGGAGTCGACCAGATAGCCACTAAAAGGACGGCACAACAAAGTCGTGATGGTATAGCCTGACAAGACGAGGCCTATCACGTCCTTTGTTGCGCCGAAATGTTCACTCAGATAGAGCGGCAGCAGAGGTGTCAGCACATAGAAGGCAAAGAACAGCGCGAAGTTCGCTGTCATGACCTTGATATAGTTCCTATTCCAGAGTCGCTCCATTTTTCTGTTTTGACAATTCGTATCTATCCGTTCCACTCCGATGCATCATTCGCTGACGATATTCTTAAGCGACGAGCCGAAGATGATGTACTGCGTATTACCGGCGATAGTACCCTCGTTCTGTCCCCAGAGGAAGGGCCAGTCGTCGTAGTTCTCGAAATGGTCCGGCTTACGGAACAGCAGGCCAGGAGCCACGTTACCGGGGATGAACGAGAAGTCAGCGCGGTTGTTACCGTAGAACACCTGCTTCGGACGGGTGGCACCCACCACGGCCACAAACGAATAGTTATGGTAGGGATGGCATCCGTAGAGCCAGTTGGCGACACGGTAGACCTCATCCTTGCCGACGATGTCGGGGAAATAGATGTGGGCGTAGTTGACGGTAATGCCGAAGTTGAGCACCATGTTCACACCAGCCCAGTTGCCAAGGCCGATGGGTACACCGTAGGGATTGTTCGTATCGAAGCCCTTGATGTATTGTTCGTACTTCTCCACATAAGGACGGAGTTTCTGCTTGTAAGCCTCATCCATATAGGGCACGGCGTCGAGAGCGGTCTGCATGTTACCAGACAGGCGCAACTCGAGGGCATCCCAAATCTGTGCGGCGAAGTTATCCAGATACTGCTTTTCCTGCGTAGCACTGAAAAGCATCAGGTTCGTGGCCATGTCACCGAGTTGTTCACGGTTCTTACGACTACGTTCCAAGAGTTTCTGGCGTTTCTTGTCAGGCTGGGCTCCCTGCTGCCTGGGGTTGGCGATACTGGTCTGTTCCGAACCTTCAAGCCATGCATATTCATCATCATTCTGACGGGCTGCAGTGCGCTGGGCGATGATCTCCGTTGCCTCCTTCATCAGTCGCTTCGACTGAGTGAGGGCACGCTCTGCCAGGTCATCGTTATACCCCTTGAGGGCATGACTGGCGGCAGCGAACATCGTGGCAGCACGGAGGTCCAGTTGCGGACTGCGGGTAGTGAAGGCCCACATATCGTCGGGCGTACCACTGCGCTTGCCGTCGGCACTCACTTCGTAGGGCTTGAGCGACGGATCATAATGCAGGCCGTCGGTGATCGAGGCAGCATCGCCCAGATGGTGATAGTTGTCGAGGATGGAGTTGGAGAGCGTCGAAGCCATGTGGCCGATCTGCTCTGCCTGTGCCACGAGGTTCAGTGTGCCGTGCTCGATGAACTGCAGGATGTCGGGCACACCGTCGGGACGGTGCAGGTCGACATAGCGTTGCTTCTGCGAGACGAAGGTCTCGTCGCGCTGAGGACGGAAGAGTTCCCAGGTGCGGATGAAGTTCTGTACGACATTGATGTTCGAGCCTGTCTCGATATCAAAGTCACCGGCATCGAAGAATCCGCCGACGTTCAGGCCGGGGATGAGTTCCAGGGGCTTGTATTTCGTATCGGTGGTCGGCCCCTGACGGTGCAGGTCGAAGTGATCGCTCTCTGGGGCCTGCAGATAGCCCTCCTTGAACGGCTCACCGTGCCAGGTGCGATAGCCCTCGTTCACATACATGTGATTCATGTGGATAGGTACCCAGACGTCAGTGGTGGCATCGGTGATCTTGTCGTAGACATGGGCGTCGATGAGAAAGTCATTTGTTTTGGTGTTTCCGTACTGGATATAATAGACGCCCGGCTCCTTGACTGCCGAGAAATCGAATTTCACATAATTATATTTGAAATAAGGTCCCCATGACTGGATGGCGCCCTCAAAGGCCTTCTCTGTCGTGCCGTCGGCCTTGATGCGCATCAGCGAGGCAGAGGTCTGTGGTGTGTCATTCTTGTCAAGTTCGATGACCGCCACCTTCGGCTGTTCGGGGGTATAGCCAATCTGAGAGAAGCCAATGTTCGGTTCACGGATCCATCCGGGGATGGCATTCGGCTCAACGGTCCAGGTGATGACCTTACCCGTCTTGCCGGCAGGCAGCACGCTGCGGACAACGAACCAACCGTTCTGCGCCAGCATACGGCCGTCGAAGAGTTTCAACTCGGCATCGTCGCTGCTGATCTTAACCATACGTCCGGGATCGTCGGTGGCCATCGTCAGACGATGACCAGTCTCAATGGGCAGTGGGTCGATGAATCGCCCTGTGCCCCGGTCGTCGTAGGTCTTGAAGCCCTTGAACTGACGGGGCTTCTCACTGTTCGGACGGGTGATGGTCTGGCTGGTGGCATAGCGTGGCAGACGACCCAGACGGCCGTCCATCGTGAAGGTCTTCAGCCAGTATTGCGATGGCAGGAACTCGATGTTGAATCCTGCCTCGCCGGCCAGTTTATCGGGTACGGGCTTGTCGAGCCATACGGCTATCTCCACCGCCTTGCCCTTGGCCGTCACCACCACCCGACTGTCGAAGTCGTAGTCGTCGTAACGCATGGTCACCTCTATGGATCCATTCCCGCGGTCTACCTTTCGGTCGGTCATCTTCGGCACCAGGTCCCACTGCTCGGGCGTGTTGTTCAGACGCACGGCACCGCCCTGGACGGTACGCACACCATGGTGAATAATCTCGATACCGGAGTTCTTCTCGTCGTTGAAGCCTCCGTTAAAACTGTTGCTGAACACCAGCACGTTCACTCCCTGCCGCTCGAAATACTCACGGTCGTTCAGTGTCAGATCCTGCGCCTGACAGACTGTGGCAACAGCCAATGTCATCATTACGAATAGTTGTCTCATCTTTTGTAAGTTGGTTATGTTATTTTTATCTTCTCTTTTGTCAGTCCATCGGATAACGCACGTCCCACTTGGCACGAAGGGCATCCATGAGTTCCATGATGTAGAGGGTCTCCCGGTGGGGCATCTCCCGCGGTTCCAACAGACCGTCTGCCAAGGCCTGACGACAGGCCTGGAACTGGTATTCGTAGCCTGTAATCTGCTGCGGCACATGAATGGTTTCGATGTAAGTACGGTCGGGACCGTTGACGGTAATCTGTTGCGGATTGTTGATGTTGTCGATGATCAGATTTCCTTCTGTTCCCGCAACAACACCGATATTGTCGCCCACACACTGGGCACTCGACTGGAGATTGCAGAGCATCCCGTCGGCCAATACCAGACTGATGGCGTTCGTCAGGTCCATGCCCGTCTTCGACTTCACGCACTGGCTCTCGATGCTGACGATATCGGCCGGGAAGAACATCCTGACGAAGTTCAGGGCATAGACACCGAGGTCGAGCAGCGCACCGCCACAGAGGTCTGGGCGCATGATACGGGGCTTGTCACCCATCGAGTAGCCGAGGGTGGCCGTCAGCATCCGCGGTTCGCCGATACGAGTGGCTATCAGTTCGCGCATCATCTTGACAACCGGCTGATAACGTGTCCAGATGGCCTCAGCCAGGAAGACTTTCCGCTCGTGGGCCAGGTCGATGATCTCCTTTGCCTGCCGCGCATTGGCCATGAAGGCTTTCTCCACCAGACAGGGCTTGCCCGCCAGCAACGCCTCCTTCGTCACATCGTAGTGGTGTGAATGCGGGGTGCCGATATACACCAGGTCGATGTCGGGGTCGGCGATCAGTTCTGCATAACTGCCGTATGCCTTCGCGATCTTCCACTGCCGGGCAAAGGCCTCTGCCTTCTCAAGGGTCCGCGACCCCACGGAATAGGCCTCACACTCCTTCAGTCCGTTGAGGGTGATGGCTGCCTTCTCGGCTATCCATCCCGTGCCGATGATACCGACACGCAGTATATCCGTCTGTGTCATCCCCGTGCCATTTTATAGATAACCTCCATATCCTTTATCTTAGTTCATGTGTCAATAAACTCATCCTACTCTTGGGTGCAAAGATAATGAAAAATATCGGATATAGCAAATAATTTGATAAAATAAAAAGAAACAAATACCAATTTTGTTGCGTAATAAGGATCGATTCCTAAATAATCAAAAAAAACGGCACCAGACGCACGGTGCGTAGAAAAAAATGACTATCTTTGTCGCACGTAGACATATTAAACTAATAAGACAATGATGAAGATTTTGATGATTGGCGGTACAGGCACGATCAGCAGTGCCATTACCCGACTGCTGGCTGAGAGCGAGCACGAACTGTGGTTGTTGAACCGTGGTAACCGTCAGGCAGAACTACCTGCAGGTGTCAGACAGATTGTGGCTGACGTCGAGGACGAGCAGTTGGTAGCAGAGAAACTGGGCGACATGACGTTTGATGTCGTCTGCGAGTTCATCGGCTTCGTGCCGGAGCAGGTGGCCCGCGACATCCGGCTCTTCAAGGGGCGCACGCGCCAGTATGTCTATATCAGTTCCGCCTCGGCCTACAACAAGCCGGCACGGGGCTATATCGTCAACGAGGGAACCACCCTGGCCAATCCCCACTGGGAATACTCCCGCAACAAGATTGCCTGCGAGGAACTGTTGATGAAGCATTACCGCGAGGAGGGCTTCCCCGTGACCATCGTCCGTCCGAGCCATACCTACTGCGAGCGCGCCGTGCCCCTCGGCGTACACGGCCTGAAAGGCAGTTGGCAGGTGGTGAAGCGTATGATGGAGGGCAAGCAGGTGCTGATACAGGGCGACGGCAGTTCGTTGTGGACGATGACGTGGAACGAGGACTTCGCCCGCGGCTTCATCGGTCTGCTGGGCAATCCGCACGCCATAGGCGAGGCGTTCCAGATCATGAACGACGAGACCCTCACCTGGACACAGATCTACCAGACGATTGCCGACGTGCTGCACGTAGAGTTGAAACCGTATTATGTCGCTTCGTCGTTCCTGGCTGATGTCTGCCCCAAGGCCTACGACCTCGAAGGCGGACTCCTCGGCGACAAGGCGGTGAGCGTGGTCTTCGACTGTTCGAAACTGAAACGGGCCGTACCCGGATTCCAGGCTCGGGTACGCTTCGAAGAGGGTGTGCGCCGCACCATCGACTATATCCTGAAGCACCCCGAACTGCAGGAGGAAGATCCCGACTTCGACCGCTGGTGCGACCGGGTGATTGCCGCTCAGGAGAAAGCCAAGATCGGATTATAACGTCAACGGCTCTCCGTCGATAGTGATATCTCTTAATTCGTATTTGTCGGAGGGCTTCACATCGATGGGTGTCTCGGCATCTACCAGGATGTCGCGCAGCATGATGTTGTTGCAACGCGAAAGGGGCATGTCTTCACGCTCTCCGGGCTTGAAGAACTGTGTCCAGGGATGGATGAAGAGGATGCGCTTGCAACGGCCCGTGATATGCTCGACCAAGACATACTCGTAGTGCTGCGGGGTATCAGGGCGCATCTTCAGCCACAGCACGCGGTCTGCCCGCTCGGTATGGCAGTTGCGCAGGATGACATTGCGGTCGTGGAGCGATTCCGAGCCCAGTGTCAGGCAGCCGTGCACACGGCCGTAGCGACAGTTCTGAATCAGTATCCGCTCGCAATCGCCATTGGTATCGTCCTGGTCTGCCCACGTACCCTTGCCACCTTTCAGCACGACGGCATCGTCGTTGACATGCATAAAGCACCCGTCGATGAGCACATCGGTACAGGCGTCGATGTCGATGGCATCCGACGAGGGAGCGCCACGGGTGGGATCGGGTGCCCAGACTTGCTCGGTAGGCGCGAAGATATAGCAGTCCAGATAGCGCACATGGTCGCACTTGTAGATGTGGTTGGTCCAGAAGGGCGAGTTGACGAGATGCACATCCTGCACGGTCACGTTCCTGGAGTTTGAGATATAGGTGAGCCGGGGGCGCTGGGCGTCCTTGTTGGTGCATTGCGGATTCCATTTGCGACGGATCCAGAACTCCTGCCAGTAACTGAGGCCGTTGCCGTCGATGGTGCCGGTGCCGCTGATGGTGAAGCCGTCGAGGCCGTCGGCATTCACCAGCGCACAGAAATAGGTGCAGGTCTCGCCTTCGATACGGGTGGTCATATAAGGGAAGTCGATAATGCGGTCGGAACCTTTCAGGCGTCCCCTCACGTGCAGATGCGTACCTTGTTTAAAGAAGAGGGCACCGGTGAGATAAGTACCTTCGGGAATCACGATCACGCCCCCACCCTCGCTGGCAGCGCGGTCTATCACCTGCTGGATGGCCGCCGTCTGCACCACCGTGGAGTCGCATACCACTCCATAGTCGGTAATGACATACTGGCGCCCCAGCGTCGTCACGTCCACCTTCGTCGTGTCCTGGAACCAGGCATCCATGACGCTGTTGTCAGGCCAGGTCTCGCCCGCGGGGGCCTTCCCTGTCTGGGCGGCAGCACTCATCACCGTCAGCGACAGCAGCAGGAGGATCAGTCTCATCTGGCAGTCACACAACGGAGGTTGGTTTCCAACTGCGCCGTCGAACTGGCTCCGACGAGCACCGAGGTGACGCCTCTTTGCTCGAGTATCCACCTGAGCGCCATCTCTGCGATGGTCTCGCCACGGCTTTCTGCGGTCTCGCGATAGCCGCGGAGCGTCTGGAGCAACTCCGGTGTCAGCATCGACTCCTTCAGGAACTTCCCTTTCGACATCCGAGAGTCCTCCGGCACACCGTTCAGGTAACGGTCTGTCAGCAAGCCCTGCGCCAACGGGGAGAAGGCGATGAAGCCGACACCGTTGTCGGCACAGAAGTCGAGGATGCCGCTTTCCTGCGGCTGACGGTCGAGCATGTTCAGACGTCCCTGATAGATCAGCAGCGGCACGTCGTGGGCCTTCAGATAGTCGTAGCCATACTTCAGCGGCTCCAACGGCCAGTTCGAGATGCCCACGTAGAGGGCCTTGCCCTGACGCACGATATCCACCAGGGCCTGCAGCGTCTCGTCGAGCGGCGTCTCGGGGTCGTAGCGGTGGCTGTAGAACAGGTCCACGTAGTCGATCTTCATGCGCTTCAGGCTCTGGTCCAGACTGGCCATCAGATACTTCCTGCTGCCCCAGTCGCCGTAAGGCCCGGGCCACATGTCATAGCCTGCCTTCGACGAGATAAAGAGTTCGTCGCGGTAAGGGCGGAAGTCCTCGTCCATCAGCCGGCCCATGGTCTCCTCGGCCGATCCGTACACGGGACCGTAGTTGTTGGCCAGGTCGAAATGGGTGATGCCGTGGTCAAAGGCGTAGTGGGTGATCTCACGGCTGCGCTCGTAGGGGTCCACGCTCCCGAAGTTATGCCAGAAGCCGAGGCTCACCTGTGGCAGCATCACACCCGAACGTCCGCAACGTTCATATTTCATCCCATTGTCGTAGCGGCTCTTGTCCGCAAAGTATTGTTCTTTCATCGCTGTTAGTTTTATGTATTCTGGTGGCAAAGATAGTGTTTTTTCTGCGAAATACGCTCATAAATTCGGGCCAATCATGAAAATTAAGTATTTTTACATATGATGCTATGCTGGAATTACACGGATTATCCTTATATTTGCACCAACAATCAGAGGACAAACGACCTCATCAATAACGAACGATATGATAAAACGGTTTTGGATTCTTGCCCTGGCATGCAACAGCATCATCATGGCCGCTGCACAGACAGCCATCCTGAAAACAGCACAGAAAGCCAACGACTACTTCATGGCGAAGTACAGTGACCCTACTCTCCCCACCAACGTCAATCGTATCCGCCCTTCATCACTCTGGACGAGGGCCGTGTACTACGAGGGACTCATGGCCCTGCATGCCATCAATCCCCAGCAGCGCTATCTGGACTACGCAGAGAGATGGGCCGACTTCCACTGTTGGACGCCACGCTACGGGGTGACGACCACCAATGCCGACGACCAGTGCTGCGCTCAGACCTACATCGAACTGAACCTGCTGACCGGCAGGGGGACACTCGACTCCATCCAGAAGAATCTGACGCTCCAGATGGCTTCAGGCCGTACCGACTACTGGACATGGATCGACGCCATCCAGATGGCGATGCCGGTCTACGTCAAGATGTATGCCACCACGGGCGACAGACAGTATCTGGATTACGCCATGAGGAGTTACAAGTGGACCCGCAACACCTGTGGCGGTGGGCTCTTCAACCAGAAAGAGGGACTGTGGTGGAGAGACCGGGACTACGTACCGCCCTACAAGGAGAAAGATGGCCAGAACTGCTATTGGAGCCGCGGCAACGGCTGGGTGTATGCGGCCCTGGTGCGCTGCATGGAGGTGCTCTCACCCAAAGACAAGGCGTACAGGCAGTTGAAGAAGGACTTCCTGCTGATGAGTGCAGCACTCCTGAAGTGTCAGCATGAAGACGGGTTCTGGCACGCCAGCCTCGTGTCGGATGCCGACTATCCCGGACCCGAGATGACGGGCACCGCCCTCTTCCTCTACGGCATGGCATGGGGCATCAGAAAGGGGATGCTCAGAGATTCAGCCTATCTGTCTGCCTGCGATCTCGCTTTCAAGGCTCTGGAGTCATGCCTTCACAAGGATGGTTTTCTCGGCTGGTGCCAAGGCACGGGCAAAGAACCCGCGTCGGGGCAGCCTGTCACATTCACCAAGGTCCCTGACTTCGAGGATTATGGCACTGGCTGCTATCTCCTGGGACTGTCAGAGTACTACAAACTAAAGATACAGGAACCAAATGCCCAGACCTGGCCGCAGCCCCGGCCAGAGGCTAAGCCTGGCACCCGCTGGTGGTGGTTGGGCTCGGCCGTCGACAAGGAGAACCTGCAGTGGAACCTGTCCGAATATGCACGGGTAGGGATCGGAGCCGTGGAAATCACCCCACTCTATGGTGTCAGAGGCAATGAACAGCACGACATCCCCTTCCTCTCCCCGGAGTGGATGCAGGCGCTGAAGACCGTAGAAGACATCGCCAGGCCGTTAGGCATCGAGGTAGACATGAACTGCGGCACAGGCTGGCCTTTCGGCGGTCCACACATCTCACTGGACCAGGCAGCCTGCAAGGCCATCTTCAAGGATACGATGGTCAATGGCACGCAGACATACGATGTGGAGATAGGGCGCACGGGGCAGAAAGTGAAACGGGCTGCCCCAGGAGGTGAAGGCTGGGTGGTGGATCACTTCGACCGTGAAGCCGTCAGACACTATCTGGACCGTTTCGAGCAGGCCTTTGCCACCTCTGGCGTCCCCTACCCTCACACCTTCTTCAACGATTCATACGAGGTGTATAAAGCCAACTGGACACCGTCGCTCTTCGATGAGTTCCAGCGGCGCCGAGGCTATGACCTGCGCACCAGACTGCCCGAGTTGCTGGGAGTGGTCGACGATGGCAATCAGGTGCTTTGCGACTATCGGGAGACGCTCTCCGACCTGCTCCTCGAGAACTTCACCCGCCAGTGGGTGTCGTGGGCACATCGGCATGGGGTCAGAGTGCGCAATCAGGCACACGGCTCGCCCGCCAACCTGCTCGACCTCTATGCGGCCGTCGACATCCCGGAGATTGAAGGCTTCGGACTGTCAGAATTCGGCATCAAAGGGCTCCGTACCGATCCCGGGATGACACGAAAGAACTTCAGCGACGTCTCGATGCTGAAATATGCCTCGTCGGCGGCTCACGTCACGGGAAAGCCGCTCACCTCGTCAGAGACGTTCACCTGGCTGACAGAACATTTCCGTACCAGTCTGTCGCAGATGAAACCCGATCTCGACCTGATGTTCACCTGTGGTGTGAATCACGTCTACTTCCACGGTTCCTGCTACACGCCGAAGGACGAGCCCTGGCCGGGATGGAAGTTCTATGCCTCCATCGACATGAGCCCCACCAACACCATCTGGCGCGACGCCCCTTACCTGATGAAGTATATCGAGCGGTGTCAGAGTTTCTTACAGTCAGGAGAGCCCGACAATGACTTCCTGGTGTACCTGCCTGTCAGGGATATGTGGCGCCAGCGAGGACCGCGCAACGATGATGCCAAATGGGAGAGCAAGGACCGCCGTGGCGGTGAAGACCTGCTCATGCAGTTCGACATCCACACCATGGACGAGAAGGCCCCACGGTTCATCAGGAGCATACTCACCATCGACAGCCTCGGCTATGACTGCGACTACATCAGCGACCGTCAGTTGGCGAAAGTCCGTATCGCTGACGGCCGCCTCGTCACCGAGGGAGGTGCGCGCTACCGGGCGCTGATCATCCCCGCCAATACCACCATCGACAGCCGCCTGCAACAACTCTTATCGCCCATCAGCGACTACGTCATCAGGGGGGAGTCGCCAGCAGAGATGGCACGGTTTGCAAAGGCTGAGCCGATGAAGACGGCCCTCGGCCTGCGCGCCATCCGCAGAAAGACGGCTGACGGCTGGCACTATTTCATCGTCAACCTCACTCCTGACGACACTGATGGAGACGTAGCCCTGGCGGCAGACTTCAAGGGTGCCACGTGGTTCAATCCGATGAACGGCGACGTCATGCCTGCCGAGGTTCACGACGGGCAAGTGCACATCGCCCTGAAATCGGGCGAGAGCCGCATCCTGCAGACCTCTTCGCGGCCGACGGCGCCAGCAACAACGCCGTCACAGCCGGCAGAACCGGTAGAAATCACAGGTCCGTGGACCTTGACATTCATCGAAGAGAGTCCGCGCGTGGAAGGCACCTTCCGGCTCGACTCACTCCAAACATGGACCGTTCTGAACGACTCTGCCGCCGTCACGATGGGCACAGGTGTCTATACCACGACTTTCCGACTGACAGGCCGACAGGCCCGTCAGCACAACACCATCAACCTCGGCGATGTGCGTGAATCGGCCCGGGTCTGGCTCAACGGACAGTTTCTCGGCTGTGCATGGGCGGTGCCTTATATCCTCGACTGTCGCAAGGCCCTACGGAAAGGCAACAACGAACTGCGCATCGAGGTGACCAACCTGCCTGCCAACCGTATTGCAGACTTAGACCGCAGGGGTGTGGAATGGCGTAAGTTCAAGGATATTAATGTGGTCGACATCAACTACCGGCAGACCACCTACGGACACTGGCCGCCCGTTCCAAGCGGCCTGAACTCCAAGGTGATGCTCGAATAAGGGTCGTCAACGCCCGCCTGCATCTCTCAACTTGAAGATGTCATAGGCCGCGTTGTATGCCGGCGACTGGATCGACAGTAGGTTGAGCACGGAGTGGAAGATGTAGTGCTGTTCGAGCACCGCTGGCAGGTCCTGCTCCGGCTTGTAGTCTCTGAATCCATCCGACACCCACACCAGGAACGGTATCTCGTACTGCACCTTGGGCGCCAGTTTCATCGGAAGGCCGTGCATGAACATCTTGTTCTCGCCCAGCGACTCGCCGTGGTCGGAAATAAAGATCATGGCACTGTGCCACTCACTCATGGAGCGCAGCGTAGTGATCAGGCTGTCCAGCAGGTAGTCGGTGTAACGGATGGTGTTGTCGTAGGCATTCACCAGCCTGCCGACGTTCTTCTCGCCTTCCTCCACATTCTGGGCCACCGGCCGGTACACCTCAAACTCCTTCGGATATTTATTGGCATACTTGGGGCCATGGCTGGTGCTGGTATGCAGCACGATGAGCACCTTGTCCTTCTGGCTCGACTCGATACGCTGGCGGAGGCCTTTCTGCAGGATGGCGTCATAGTAGACATTCTCGCCTGGATACTGCTCGCCCAGTTCCTCGTTCGTCAGATACTCCGGCACGTGGATGGGCGGCTCGCCCCAGTTCGACGTCCGCCACGACACGTCGACGCCGGTACGGTAGGCATAGTTCGGCAGCAACTCATACAGGTCGCCGCTGTCCTGGGGCTCCAGGATGGCCTTGGTGCCGGCGGTGGTATAGGTGGCGCACGAGGTGGCCTGATACACTTTCAGCCCCGCACGCTTCGACAGCAGCGGATTGGTGTCGCGCGCATAGCCGTACAACTGGAAGTTGGCCTTCCGCGCCGACTCGCCGATGACGAGCACCACCACCGTCTTCTCCCGGTCCGTGATCTTCCCGTCGGGGAGTTTGATCTCCTCGGCCTGTTCGTCCTGACTGAAACTCATCACGCGGCCCGTATTCACCAGATACGACCACGGCTGCAGCAGTCCGCCCAACTCCGTGTCGTGCTGGCTGATCCACAGCGTCTGACCGATATTGAGCGCCCCCACGGCGAGGACGGCGGCCAGCGAACCGCCGCAGACGAGGCCCAGCCGCCGCGCCTTACCGCGCACCACGGGCTGCAGGAGGCAGAACAGGGCGGGCACGACACCGCAGGCGAGGATGAAGAGCCACAGCGACCAACTGAAGAATCCCGACGCCTCGGAGTATCGGGTGTTGAACACGTTCTCGATCGTCGTCGCGTCGATGATCACGTTGTAGGTATAGATGAAATACACGGCCGTCGCGTTGATCACCGAGAGGACGGCCAGCAGCGCACGCCCGACAGCCCTCAGCACGAACATCACGAGATAGGTCATCATGAAGTTCAGCACCAGCATGATCACCAGCAGCGATGCCAGCAGGAGCATTTTCCCGCCGGCATCCTCGTTGGTGTTGGCTGCCACGTAACGGAAGAAGGGGATATTGTACAGCAACAGCGTGCCTATGCTGACGACACACGAGAACGCAAAGAGCGAAATAGGCCTGATGAGTTTCTTCTTCATACTGACTAATTGTCGATTTCGTGTGCAAAGGTACAAATTTCCAGCCAAAGCAGACTACTTTCCCATCAGATTTTAATATGTTTTGTGATATCGGCTGCCGAGCCTTAATGACTAATGACTAATGACTATCTTGACAACGCCCCCCGCTATTGCTGGATTTTCCGGAACCTTCCCATCTCCGTCTGCACGACCAGCCCCTGTTTTCTCCAGTTCTTCAGCATCTGCTGCACGCTGTTGCGCGAGGTGTCGGCACCCTTGACGGCGATGCTCTGCTGGAAGGCGGCGTCGAAGCCGAATTCCGCATCCAGGCGCTCGTAGATGGTGTCGTTCTTGCCCACCCGCTGACGCTCGCTGTTGATGAGATAGTCGCGGCTGCTGACGGCGTCCTGTATGCGGTTGCGGAAGAAGAAGAGGGCGTTCTCCATCAGCGAGTCGGCGATGATGTCGAAGGCATCCAGCAACAGCGGCGTCTGTGCCTTCACGAGCATCTCCTTCCAGAGCGTGGGCTGCTGCTTCAGACAGTCCTCCGCCCCGCTGAGGCCGTGCTTCTGGATGAGCGTCTCGCACACCTTGCAGAGCATCAGGCAGCAGGTCATCCGCTGCGCCGTCACACAGAGACGGAAGCGCTGACGGGCCTTCACACGGTCGTCGTTCATCATCGTCTCCAGGCGGATCTTCTCCAGCCACCGGCGCCCACGGGCCTCCAGTTTGGGCAGCACCACCTCTCCCTGCATCAGCGGCAGCAGATGGGCCACCTGCTGGATGTGCTCCGTCTGACGCAAGGTCAGCACGGGCGGCTTGTCCTCCAGTTGCGAGAAGGTGTTGTCGGGGGTGCGGGCGATGGCGAAACGGCTCAGCAGACCGTCGGTGTAGTTGCGTATCACACGATAGATGCAGTCGGGTGTCCCGCACATCGTCACGTTCCACAACAACTTTTCGATATGCACGTTCACCGCCTCTGCCGAGCGGGCCTCACGCTCGTAGCGGCTGCCGTCGTAACTCTGGCGCAGCATCACCGAGAAGTCGCTCATCGCCGACCGCCATTTCTGCGCCACCGTGTCGGCCTCGGGGGTGTACGAGAAGGCGTGCTTGCCGTCGGTGTTCGCCAGGCGCTGCGCCAGGTTCGCCACCGTCGTGTTCAGCGTGATGTACCGCACGGGCAGTTTCAACTCCTCGGGCTGCTCCTTCTTGTTCTTCGCTGCGCGCACCTTCGTCCGGTTATCTTCTTCCTGCTGCTGATACAAGCGGTTCTTGGCGATCTCCTCATACATCCAGGTGTCGATCACGGGGTCCAGGTCGCCTTTCCGCGAGGCATATTCGCCGGCGATATAGGCGATGATGTTCAGACCTTTCTTCTTGCCGTGCACGTCGAGCACCACACCCGTCGCCAGCGCACCGATGCAGGGGCAGATGGCGGTCACCACCGGCATCGTCATCCCCGGTCCCACGGCGTCGATAGAGTCTTTCACGCCCAGCGGCAGTTTCCGCAAGCCCCCTAAGTTCGGGAGTTGGGAGTCTGAAGAATCCTCAGGACAGCCCTCGTTCGGCTCCCTGTCGTCGCCTGACTCAGGCGACATCGTCTGTGCCTTGGCGTTGATCTGGCGCAGGCTGGCGTTCATGAACCCCTTGTCGGCGTCATACTTCTCGTAGAAGTAGTCGATCAGTTTCCGGCAGTCCTCCGTCTGCGAGTAGTTCGGCAACCGCTTCGCCACCACCGTCAGCAGTTGTTCGCGGCTCATGAGTTTCCCCACGCCCACCGACAGCACCGCCATGAGGTTCGCGTGCCAGTTATGTTCGCCCCAGATATCCATCGCCCCCGGTTTCAGTCCCGCCAGTTCCGCGCACATGTCAAACGCCGCCATCGCGCAGCTTTCCCCTCCTAAGTTAGGAGGGGTGCCGACAGGCGGGGTGGTCTGAACAGCCGCACCAGCAGCCGCTCCTGCTGTCATTCCCTCGTTCAGACCCCTCCTAGCCTCCCCTAACTTAGGGGAGGAACCTTCAGCCTCAGTCATTCCCTCGTTCAGACCCCCTCTAACTCCCCCTAACTCAGGGGGAGAACCCGGTGCCTCAGTCATTCCCTCGTTCAGACCCCCTCTAACTCCCCCTAACTTAGGGGGAGAACCCGGTGCCTCCCACGGCCTATAATGCTTGTCCGCCTTCTTCGCGCTCGCAGGCACCTCTTCCTGTCCCTTCCTCTCGCGCTCCTTCAGCCGCAGATACTCCTTCTCGCTTTCCTCCACGCTCATCGGCTCTTCAAATATCCTATCATCCAGATAAAACAGATTATCCTCCGTCGCCGGACCCGTATACATCACCCGCGCCAGTCCCCGGGCGTTCGTGTCGTACTCCGTCTGCGTGGCCATGCTCAGCGCATACTGACACTCCCGGATCGTCCTGCCCTGCTGCCGTCGGCAGACGGCGTGCAGGCCGTATCGTGCCGAACCCGACAACTCCAGCAGTCCGATCTCGTCTTTCTTCGCCATCAGCACCTCCCTGATGCGCGCCTGCTCCTGCTCATTCTCACAGTCGATGTCGTGGGCAAACGTCGACGAGGGGTGGCAGCAGCCCTTGAGCACCCCGTCGGGCAGCAGGTCGTTGTAGCAGAACTGCACCTGCGAGCCCTTCGCCTGCACGTCGCCCCCTCGCGCGTCATAGAAGTGCTTCGCGTTCTCAGGCGTGTTGCGCAGCGCCAGATACTCCTCTCTCGTAAGGACGGGGCGTGTCATCTTCGCCCCATCCTTCAAAAACACGATCCGTACACTCATTGTTCGTGCTTGTACTCCGTCACGTAGACATTACCCCCACGCATCACCTCCAACTTACAGATGGCCGTGAAGGGTGCGATGTCGACGTTCTCATAGGTTATGAAGTCGACCGTACGCCGGCCGTCATCCAGTCTCCCGAACGTCATCATCCCGTCCACCAATACCATTCTCTCTTCAGATTTCTTGTTCTTTTTTCTACTCATACTCATACTTTCATCTTCTGCATTTTTCTTCCCCTCCTAAGTTAGGAGGGGTGCCCGGAGGGCGGGGTGGTCTGAACGAGCGCACTGCCGCTTGCTACCAACGGGACGCAAGAACGAGCGCCGATAAGCCCTCTCCGGCTCCCTCTGTTTAGGGAGAGAGTCCCCTGCCCTCGTTCAGACCACCCCTAACCCCTCCTAACTTAGGAGGGGAAGAGATTACTCTAAGCGCAGCATCATCCGTTACACTCCGCCCACATGGTAATCATCTGTAAACCGTAAACTGTAAACTGTAAACTAAAAAAAATGTAATCATCTATAAACTATAAACTGTAAACTGTAAACTAAAAAAAGCCTCTAAACTGTAAACTAAGAATGATGAAATCCGCTCCAGTCCCTGACCTTCATCGGTTCCATCTCGTCCGGCTCGAAGAACCTTCTCGCCTCCCACTCCCTGCGCTTCACGAGTCCCGGCTGCACCTTCCCGCCGGCATACACCCACCGTCTGAACTCCTTCTTGATCGCCCTGACCGACCCACCCTGTCGGATGGTCTTCAGCAGCGTGCTCGTCTTCAGTTTATAGAATCCCAGGTTGTACGCGAAACTCACCAGCGCGTCGAACTGCGGCTGGTTCCAGTCGCCCAGCGTGTTCACCTGTTTCTCCACGTCATACAGGTCTGCCTTGAGGAACATCTCCGCCCAGTACGCGCTGATCACGTCGCCCATCCTGACGCCCTGCGTATGCCCGTACCCGATCGTCGGCACCCCCGCGGCATCCAGATAAGCCTCCTTCCGAAGACCCTCAAACTCCTTGATCTTCTCAATTCCAATATCACTTGTTCTTTTCATAATTCTTTTCCTTTCCTTGCTTTTTGACATAATAAC
>ONPM01000080.1 GCA_900319715.1 uncultured Prevotella sp. | reverse complement strand
TTTGCCAGCACGAATGCGGCCATCCATAAAATCCTTTGCATAATCAGTCTTTAGTTTATTCTCTAACTGTTGGCAAAGTTACGAATTATTTCCTTATGCCGTATGCCTGCGTCCCATAATTTTCGCAATCCCTTGCTAAAACGATTGCATTTTCCTCAAAAACCTTGCAAGTTTCAGAAATATTGCTTATATTTGCGGCGTAAAACAAACAAATGAAATAAAAGACATTTTAAAGAAAAGACCGGAACGTCCACTTTCGATTCTTGTCATCAATCATTAAAACTTATCAATGTGAAACAGATATTGCTTTCCGCCCTTATGACATTGCTGTCCATGCTGGCAAGCGCAGAAACAGTCGTGGTTGACGGTATCCGCTATAACCTGATTTCCAGAGCAATAAAAGAAAGCGGAATTTTCAATCTCTGTTACGCTCTCTGGTCACAGATGTATACGTGTGAACGTTTTCTGTGTTTTTTGTCTGCCACCTGCCACCAGTCTCTTGAATTACCAGTGTTTAAAGGTGTTTTAGGGTGGTGGCAGATGGGGGGCAGGTGGCAGCAAAGGGTACTTAAACGGTGTTAGAACCTATCGTTTTCTGTCTTTTTCCTGAGAGAAAACGATGTTTTCCCTCAGGGGAAACAATGTATTCTTTAAGAGAAAACAGTGTAAACCCTCATTCCACCTATCTGCCACCACCTTGGATACGCTTTGTTTAAAGGCTTTCCAAGTGATTGGTGGCAGGGTGGCAGATAAAACACGAAAATTTCGTTGTGTGACTCAGATGAATATATGAGGCTTTATTCTGCTTTCAGCGCCTCGGCGATGATGTCGGCCATGCGGACAGCCCCCTTGTCGTTGGGATGGATGCCGTCGTCGACCATCTTGTCGCCATCGTTAGCGTAGAGCGTATGCAGATCGATGACCTTCAGGCCGTACTTCGCTGCAACCTCCTGCTGGATGGGGATGACGCCGTTGGAGATGACCGAGTCGTTGATGTTCCACGTCGGCTTGAAGGCGGGGATGGGCGTGCAGAGGAATATCTGAGGTCTGGCGGGGGCGTTCTTGCCTGCCTTGGCGGCCTTTGCCTTGGCCTTCGCCATCGCCTTCTGAACCTTCTTGGCGGGCATCTGGGCATACTGCTTCAGGTCGGGACGGAGCGTGAAGATCATCTGCTCCAGATCCTGCTTGAACTCAGAGCCATATTGCCAGTTCTCGGGCTTCGAGTCGTTCGTGCCAAGTTTGATGATGACCACGTCGGGATTGAACGCCAGCGCGTCTCTCCAGGCAGGCTCGTTCATGTAGGGGAAGTCGCCCTTGTTGAGCATCGTGCGTGAACTCACACCGAAGTTCCTTACCCAGTAGTCCTGTCCGAGTTTCTTCTGCAACTGAGCGGGATAGCCGTAGGCCGAAGCCATGTCGATGCCATAGCCGTCGGTGATGCTGTTGCCGAGGCAGGCCACTCGTGTGGCATTCGTCTTGGGAGCCTGACGCGCATCGAGCCAGTTGCCGATATCCGTCAGCAGTTGGTCGTGGTACTTGAACCAGTGGCCGAATCCGAAGCCGTGGTCGCCAGTAGGATAGACGTACATGGCGCACTCGTTGCCCGCATTTCGCATGGCCTTGTAGTACTCCAGTCCATTGGTCACGAATGGCACCAGACGGTCGTCGCTGGCCGAGATGATCAGCGCCGGAGGCGTGATGTGCCGCTGCACGGCATTCATCGTCGAGAAGTCTCTGACGAGCGCAGGATCCTTCTGTCCCTCCTTGCCGAGGAAGTTGATGCACGACCACTTGTGGCTGACGCGCTCATCCATCGAGATGACGGGATAGAACAGGATCGAGAAGTCTGGCCTTACGTCGAAGGCCGAGTGGGTAGAGATGACTGATGCCAGATGGCCGCCAGCCGAGAAGCCCATGATGCCTACGTCGCGAGGATTGATGCCCCAGAGGCTGGCCGAGTCGCGAACGATACGGAAGCCCTGCTCCACGTCGCTGATAGGTCTCGTACGGTCGCCGTTGGGCAATCGGTAGTTGACCACGAAATAAGCGATGCCACGCTGATTCAACCACCCTGAGGCCTGTGTGCCCTCGTGGGTGTTCGACAGCATGGAGTATCCGCCTCCGGGAATGCCCACGATGGCTCGGCCACAGGGCTTTTCTGGGAGGAAACAAACCATTTTGGCCTGACCGTCGGCAGTCAGGTCGAGCGTAAAAGTTCTCGCTGTCTGAGCGAGCATTGTGAGTGCCGAACAGACAGCGAGGATCATCAGTGTGTAGCGCTTCATACGAAACAGCTTTTACTGTCGGATCATGCGAAAGGATTCTCTGTGGGATAGAAGTTGCCCTTCGGGAAGTTGTAGTCAATCTCGTCCACGGGGATGCCCATATACTTCAGCACCTCCCAGAGATACTTGCCCTGGTGGCCGAACATCACGGCGCAGTGGTGCGGATAGTGCTTCTCGATGAGGACGTGACGATAGAAGCGGCTCATGTTCTTGATACCGAAGATACCGATAGAACCGAATGAGCGTGTAGCCACAGGAATCACCTCACCTTGAGCGATGTAAGCGCGGAGTTTGGTGTCGGCCGTAGACTGCAGACGGTATACAGTGGCCAGACCCGGCTGGATGTCACCCTCGAGTGTACCGTTGGTCACCTCTACAGGCAGAGCGCGGGCCATAATGCGCTGGAAGCACATCTGGCAGTTGCAGATCTTAGAAGAAGCGGTGTTACCGCAGTGGAAGCCCATGAAGATCTCCTTCTCGGTGTAGGCGTCGCAAGCGAACTTCTTGCCCTTGATGCTCTCCTCGTACATGTCGGTAGGTACGGTGTTGTTGATGTCGAGCAGCGTCACGGCATCCTGGCTGATGCAGGTTCCGATGTACTCAGACAGCGCACCATAGATGTCAACCTCGCAAGCCACGGGAATGCCACGGCCCGTCAGACGGCTGTTCACATAGCAGGGAACGAAGCCGAACATGGTCTGGAAGGCAGGCCAGCACTTGTTGGCCATAGCCACGAACTGGCGAGAACCCTTGTGACCCTCGATCCAGTCTGTCAGCGTCAACTCATACTGAGCCAACTTCGGCAGTACGGAAGGAATCTTGTTGCCAGTGCCCAGTTCGGCAGCCATATCCTTCACCACGTCGTCGATACGGGGATCGCCCTGGTGCTTCTGGAAGGCCTCGAGCAGGTCGAGTTCTGAGTTCTCCTCAATCTCCACGTCGAGGTCATACAGGGCGCGGATAGGAGCGTTACAAGCCAGGAAGTTGTTGGGACGGGGACCGAAGCTGATGATCTTCAGGTTCTGCAGACCTACGATGGCGCGGGCAATCGGCAGGAACTCATGGATCATCTCTGCGCACTGGGCAGCATCGCCTACGGGCTCCTCGGGAATGTAAGCGCGGGTCTTACGCAGGCTGAGAGCCTGGCTGGCATTCAGCATACCGCAGTAAGCGTCGCCACGACCGTCGATCAGGTCCTTCTGAGTCTCCTCAGCGGCAGCGCAGAACATCGTGGGGCCCTGGAACCAGTCAGCAATCATGGTCTCTGAGATCTCAGGACCGAAGTTGCCGAGGTAAACGCAGAGGGCGTTACAGCCGGCCTTCTGGACATCAGCCAGAGCCTGCTGAGCGTGGATCTCACTCTCAACGATGCAGATGGGGCACTCGTAGATGCCTTCCTTGCCAAACTTCTTTTCATACTCGGCGATAACGGCCTTACGGCGGTTAACTGCCAATGACTCGGGGAAACAATCGCGGCTAACGGCCACGATACCAATCTTAATTACAGGTACGTTTTGCATAATTGTGTATTTGTTAGAAAGTAATGCTTAATTGATGCGGTTGCAAAGATAAGCAATTTTCCCCGAACGACCATAAATAAAGTGTTAATTGTGTATAATTAATGCAGACTGAGGCCCTACAGAGGCCTTGCACCCCGTTGTCTCACCCATTCCTTGCTCGTTGATGACCCCGTTTTGGCAGACAATCGTGTATCGCCCGTCAGGGATACTGACTTCCGTTGCGGTCTTGTTGGCATTGAGGATCACGATGATGTCGCGCCAGTCATCACGGCCTGCATAGTTCTTCAAACGATAGGCCACAACCTTGTCTGGGGTATCGAGGAACTCCAGATGCTTCCTGACGAGATCGGCATTGCCCAGACGGAAGGCTGGATGGTGCTTACGCAAGGCGATGAGGTTCTTGTAGTAGTCGAACACCCGCGGATATTTCGTCTTGTTGCCCCAGTCGAGGTGGTTGATGCTGTCAGGTGACTCGAAACTGTTGCGTACGCCGAGTTTGGTGCGCAGCAGTTCCTCACCACTCAGCATAAAGGGAACACCCTGAGAGGTGAAGACAGCCGTCTGTGCCAGGAGGTCGAGACGTATCAACTCTGCCTCGCTGATGCCGGGGAGACTGGCCTTGAGACGATCCACAAGACACATATCGTCGTGACAACTCACATAGGACATCATCTGTGTGGGCTCCAAAGCCCAGGGGGCTTTCGAGTAGTTCACCTTCGTCATGTCGACTTGTGGATGTGCGATGGCTCCTGCAATGCCGAACTTCAGGCTCTCCTTCATGACAGCCAATTCTGAGGACTTCAGGATACGGGTGCCTGTTCCTATCCATCCAGTCTTCGAGTCATCATCGAAGGGACCTCTTAATGCGTCGCGAATCTCATCCGAGAAGGCGGCGATGCCAGGCATCTGCGGGATGTTGGCCTTCATGCCGAGCCGTTCGTTGGGGATGGCACAGGCACCAGCACTCCACCCCTCGCCATATATAAATATGGTGGGGTCGATCTCGTCGACAGCCTTGCGGATCTCGTTCATCGTCTCGATGTCGTGACAGCCCATCAGGTCGAAACGGAAACCATCGATGTGGTATTCGTTGATCCAATACTTCACACTCTCGATCATGAACTTGCGCATCATCGGCTGGTCAGAAGCCGTCTCGTTGCCGCAGCCGGAACCATTGGAATACTTCTTGTCTGCTGTAAACCTATAATAGTAGTCAGGATAGGTGCGATGGAAGTTTGAGTTCTCGATGTCGTAGGTATGGTTATACACCACGTCGAGAATCACGCTGATGCCGGCCTGATGGAGGGCCTGCACCATCTGCTTGAACTCACGGATGCGCACCTCCGGGTTGTAGGGGTCAGTGGAATAGCCACCCTCTGGCACATTGTAGTTCACAGGGTCATAGCCCCAGTTATACTGTGGTTCGTTGAGACGCGTCTCATCCACAGAGCCATAGTCGTAACTGGGTAGGATATGGATGGCATTCACGCCGAGCGTCTTCAGGTGATCGATGGCCCAAGGTTCTGTGAGAGCGAGGAACTTGCCTGGATTCTTCGCATCCTCTCGGGCGATGGAGAAGTCACGATGGTGCATCTCGTAGACCACCAGGTCGGCAGGCGACTTGACAATAGGGCGCTTGTCGCTGCACCATTGTTCTGGATTGGTCTTCGTCCTGTCGATGATGGCCCCTCGCTTGCCATTCACACCAACGGCCTTGGCGAAGACACCTGGACACTCGCCGTTGCCCATGTCGAAGGTGTAGAACTTACCCATGAGGTCTCCCTTCACGGTGGCCGTCCACTGTTCGTTGGCTGTGCGCGACATATTGACAGTCTTCACGGCTTTGCCGCCGAGGCCTGACTGATAGATACGTACGACGACCTTCTTGGCATCGTTGGGCGCAAAGAGTGCAAACTGAGTCTTCTCAGGGCTGTAACTCACTTCTTGAAATGCCTGTGCTGCCATTTTCTTGGGGAACAGCAAAGACAGTAATCCTGCAAATATCAAGGCCTTCATTGTTTATTATTGTTGTGTTTCGTCTTTCTGATCAGCAAAATGGTGTAGAAGAGTGCAATGAGGAACAGTACGATCACGACGGAGGCGACGATAAGTATCGTGTTCGCCCGCTTTTGAGCCGCCTGACTGCTCTTCTCGTAAACATGGACCACGGAATTGACCTGGTAGTTGCGAAGAAGTGGGCAGAAGGTTACGTTGCAGCCCTTTGTGAACTCCACATACCGATGGGCACGGTCTATGTCTCCGTCATCAGCGAGTCGCTCTGCCAGGAACAGCAGTGAGGCTTGGTTCATCACGGCACACCTGATATCGTCGAGTGCCGACTTTCCCAGCCAATAGCAGGTCATATCGTGATTGTTGAGATTGGCGTATACCATCGCACGGTAGAAGGCGGCAAAGGCACTCTCGTGAGTGTTGTCGGCAACCTTCTTGAACCATTCGTCGCTGAGTTCCAGGGCATCCTGAAACAGTCGGCGGGCACTGAGGATATCCATTTTCAAGTGGAGATAGCGCTCGCTGCTATCATCGGCTACCGCCAACACGGAGTCACGGTAGAGGTTCTGCAGATCGTAATACCTCTGGCGCACATCTGGGCGCTGGGTATAGAAGCCTAACTCTCCGCAGACATGCATCCAGGCATTGTAATAGTCGCACAGCCCGTTCTTGTCGAGGTCAGACCTCTTGACCAGACGGAGTTGCTCGAGCGACTCGGTGTACCTGCCGGAACTGGAGCACTGAAAAGCCAACTGGGATCGGAACTTTCCGATGAGGTCTGAACGATGGAGGGAGTCGGCCAGGCTGATGCACGTCTCTGCATAATAGAGGGCGGAGTCGTTCTTGTAGGGCTCATAGAGCAGGAAGAGCCTCTCGGCCTTCTGGAGACGCTCTTCTGTACTCTTCGCCGTCAGAAAACTGTCTTGGCATGCAGAAATCTGATGACCTCGCTCTGCAACGAATTGAGGCGACTGGCTGATAGCCTCGTCAATCTCCTGATAGAGTGCCTTGAGGTCTACCTGCTCGTCCGTCTGGGCTGTCGCCCCCATCGTAAGCGAAAGGAAGAGATATAATAAATAGTTTCTCATAAGCCTGTTGGTTTATTTCGCAATCAGGGAAACAGCGAATCCGCCACCAGGGGCTTCAGTGAGTTTCAGAACGTCCTTGGCCGTAACTACCTTCTTGGTGATGGTGTAGGCTTGCGGATTGGTCTCGTAGTGGGCATCCTTCGCATCGGCATAGATGGTACAGTCGTACTTGCGGCCCTTATCGAGGAAGTCGAGTTTGATGGCTGTCTTATGACCGTTCTCGTCACACTTGCCGCCGATGAACCAGTTGTCTGTTCCCTTGGCTTTGCGGGCAACGGTGATGTAGTCGCCAGGCTCGGCCTCGAGATACTTGGAGTCGTCCCAGTCGCAGGCTACGTCGCGGATGAACTGGAAGGCGTCGTCGAACTGCTCGTAGTGCTCAGGCAGGTCTGCTGCCATCTGCAGAGGCGAGTACATCGTCAGATAGAGGGCCAGCGAACCTGCAATGGTGATACGGGCCCAACTGGTATTGTCGCTCCAGGTGTTCAGTTTCGTGACGAAGATGCCTGGGGTGTAGTCCATCGGACCGCCCTGCAGACGGGTGAATGGCAGGATGCAGGTGTGGTCGGGGTTGGAGCCTCCGAAGGCCTCGTACTCTGTACCACGGGCACTCTCACCACCCACGAGGTTAGGCCAGGTGCGGCAGAGACCTGTCGGACGGGTTGCCTCATGTGAGTTCACCATGATGTGATGCTTGGCGGCCTCTTTGATGACGTAGAGGTAGTGGTTGTTCATCGACTGTGAGTAGTGATGGTCGCCACGGGGGATGATATCACCTACATAACCTGTCTTCACGGCATCGTAACCATACTTGTTCATCAGTTCATAGGCCTCCTTGATATGGCGCTCGTAGTTCTGGGTCGATGATGATGTCTCGTGGTGCATGAGCAGTTTCACGCCTTTCGAGTGGGCATAGTCGTTGAGCATCTTGATGTCGAAGTCGGGGTAGGGGGTCACGAAGTCGAAGACATCGCGCTTCCACATGTTCGCCCAGTCTTCCCAACCAACGTTCCATCCTTCTACGAGCACTTCGTCAAGACCGTTCTTGGCTGCGAAATCGATGTAACGCTTCACCTTCTCGTTGTTGGCGGCGTGACGGCCGTGAGGCTTTACGCTGCTCCAGTCGATCTGGTCGAGTTTGATTGAGGGGAAGTCATTGGTGTAGTGCCAGTTCGACTTGCCGACAATCATCTCCCACCAAACGCCGCAATACTTCGTGGGATGAATCCAGGATGTGTCTTCAATCTTACAGGGCTCGTTGAGGTTGAGGATCAGATTGTTGGAGAGCATGTCGCGGGCATCGTCAGAAACCATGACGGTGCGCCATGGAGTCTCACAAGGCGTCTGCATGGCTCCCTTCAGGCCTGTGGCATCAGGTGTCAGATGGCTGACGAAGGTAAGGGGTTTCGGCAGGGGCCAGACTGACGGCTTGGGGTCAGGGGTATAGGCATTGCTGCCGCCCATGAGTTTCTCAGAGAGGTGCTTGGTCTCGGCATCGACGAGTTCGAGGTGCATCGTGGCATAGTCCTGACAGGCGGCCTCGTGGATGTTGATATACAGTCCGTCGTCGCTCTTCATCTGCAACGAGGTCTGCACGCCTGTCTCTGAGAAGACGGCCACAGAGGAGTTGTCCCAGTTGACGGCTTCCTTCATACGGCTGCGTATTTCTGAGAGTTTTGTCTGCTGGGTCATCTGCTCTTGGGTGTCGTAGTCGCCAGGAAGCCACCATGCCATGTGGTCGCCTGCCATGGCAAACTCTGAGCGCTCTTCCTTGATGATGAAGTAGTTCAGGTCGTTCTGTTGGGGGAACTCGTAACGGAATCCGATACCGTCGTCATAGACACGGAAACGGATGATGATTTCACGACGATGTTGTTTGGGCTCCTGTTGCGCGTCCATGTTCCTGGGAACCCTGCGCTCCATCCAAGTCTTCTGAAGGGTGACGGCCAGTTCGTTGTAGTGGTTACGGATGTCCTTGGTCTCGCCCCAGACGGGTTGCCAGGTCTCGTCGAACTCTGAGGTCTCTTCCTTGGCGAGTGCAAAGCCGTCCATGAGGTCTGTCTCTCTCATACCCATCGAGGCATGCTTGTCCTTGGCCAGTTCGAGGCCAAGGAAAGAAGGCTTGATGACGGCCTTGCCTTTGTAGGTCATCTCATAGACGGGACGGCCTGTGTTATCTACAGAAAACTTTAACTCAATGTTGCCATTCGGCGACTTGACATTGCCTGCCCATGCCATCATTGGTAATAAGGCGGCCAATACGATCATTCGTGAAATACGTGCAATTCGTTGTCTCATTTTCTTCCGCTTTGTATAATTAATGTGCTGATTTCGTTGTTGAGGTCATCGGCGGCTAGGAGTTGCTCGATGGTGAGGTGCATGCGATAGCGCCAGTAGTGACGAGGATTGGCGGGGATGTTGATTCGCTCGGCATTCTCGTCGGGCAGACGCAGTTTCTCGTCGATACTCATCCAGTCCTGGAAGGAGATCATGCAGAGCATCGACGGACACGTCAGGTGACGGCTCACGATATCTCTGGCCAGCCAGCCTGGCAACGGACGGGGGGCAGCCCCACTACGGCGCAGCGTCGTGTTGTAGTAGGCCTGTGAACGCTCCTCGTCCTCATCCCACCACTGACGAAGGGTAGACATGTCATGGGTAGAGATGGTGTCTACACTGCGATAGGGGTTATGCGACAGTTTGCCGAAACGTGTCGTCGGATCCTTGGGCATCGACTGGATCTCCAAAGAGAGGATGCGCAGTTCGTTCATCACCCAGGGCACACAGTCGGGCACCATACCAAGGTCTTCTGCACAGACGAGCATACGGGTGGCCTGTGTCAACTTAGGCAGTTTCTTCATCGCCTCAGTGTACCAGAACTGGTTGTTGCGATGATAGAAGTAGTCGTTGTAGAGACGGTTGAAACAGTACTTCTCACCGTCATTCAACTGGTTGTAGCCTTCCTGATACTGTACGGCGATACGCGGATGCCAACGATCATTACGCTTGTGGTCTACAAGGAACAGGTTCTCCCTGAAGGGCACACCGTAAGCCTCGATTTCTTCCTTGCTCATGCCCAAGGCTGGGGCAAACTGGCCCATGAGTCCTGATTTCTCAGGCATGGGTATCTCCCAAATACGGAAGAAGCCCAGCACGTGGTCGATACGGTAGGCATCGAAATACTCAGCCATCTTACGGAACCTCCGCACCCACCAAGAACAGTCGTCTTTCAGCATCTCGTCCCAGTTGTAGGTGGGGAAGCCCCAGTTCTGACCGTCTGCAGAGAAGGCATCTGGCGGAGCACCAGCCTGACCGTTCAGGTTGAAGTATTTAGGCTCCACCCAGGCCTCCACTCCGTCGCGGCTGATGCCGATGGGGATGTCACCCTTCAGGATCACACGGTTCTTGCGGGCGTAAGCGTGGGCTTCATGCATCTGGGCATCAAGGTTATACTGCACGAAATACCAGAAGTTGAGTTCCTTCTTACCCTTGAAGGTCGATTTCTGCGTGTTCTGGAGGGTTGCCTCCTTGGGCCATGTGGGGAACTCGGCCGTGCCATAGAGGTCACGATAGTAGCAGAAGGCTGCATAAGGCACCAGCCAGGCCTTGTTCTGCTCGAAGAACTTCTTATAACTATCCCGACGCTGTACAGTTGCCCATTCCTGTGCAAAGATTGTTCGCAGATAGTCCATCTTGGCAGCGAACATCCGTTCATAGTCTATCTGTGGCAGGGCGTTCAGTTCCTGACGCAATGCCTCAAAGGCCTGACGCTTGGCTTCGTCCTTAATGGCAGGCAACTGTCGGAAGTCGGTATATTGCGGATGCAGGGCATAGATACTGATGCTGTTGTAGGGATAGGAGTCTTGCCACGTCTTCGTCATGTTCGTATCGTTGATGGGCAACACCTGCAACACACGCTGCTTTGTCTTTGCGCACCAGTCGACCATTTGTTTCAGGTCGCCGAAGTCGCCTACGCCGAAACTGCCTTCGCTACGCAGCGAGAAGACTGGGATAACTGTTCCTGCTCCCTTCCAGGGATAGATGGGGAAGACAGCCTGCGACAACTCATAAACCACGACCTCGCCCTGTTCCAGTTCCGGCAGGGTGACTTTGCGGTTCTCGCCATTCTCCCAAAGGGGTGTCACGTCCTCTTCATCATCAAGTCCCACGAACTTGAATTCGAAAGTCTGAGGCAGGGTGCTGGCATCGAGGCTGATGGCCCACTCGTTGTTCTCGTGTTCTGTCATGTCGATGGCGCGCAGTGCCTCCCAGTTACCCAGTGCTTCACCAGCACCCATGATAGCCAGTCGCTCGTTGTTGCGCAACTGTGGGGCACGCACCTTCAGCCGCACCGTCTTGGCATACGATGTATGTGGACTCATGCTCAGTTTCCTGGCAGCCACACATTCTGTAAAGGCTGTCGAGTAGAGGTAGGCATCCTCTGGGATGTCGAGCCAGTGGTCGTACACTGTGTAGCGTACGCCTTTCTCTGCTGCGAACTCCAGACGATGGGGTTCTACGAGCCATTCCGTGCGCTCCTGTTTGTCACCACGCATCACACTATAGTAGTAATCAATGTGATCAGCGTTTTTCATGACCTTGTTGATCTCTGTTGACCAATGGATACCGTCGAGTGTACCCATTTTGTGTTCTTCGGGCTTACCGTCCGTCAGAATGTTCACCATCAGTTCCTCGCCGAAGGTGGTCTGATACTCCAGATGAAAGTTGATTCTCATATTATAAATTGGTTTTTGTTAGACAATTGATAGGTAGCGTTCGCTTATTGTTAATTGCAAGTTGACCTGTGTCGACTTTTTCTGGGTCAAAGTTACGAAAAATATTCGCCCGTTGTCATCCTATGGGTTCAGATAATGTGAATTGAAGGATGCAAACGATTGCATTTTCAGGCTTAAGAGTGTGGGTTTGACACACATCAAGAAGAAGGCCCGAAACAAGTGTTTTGGACTGAAAAACTTGTTTGTGTGCGAACACAGCCGTACCTTTGCATCGGATTTAAGAAACAAAGGTAACATTTAGGATAACAATTTTAAAATTAAAGAAAGGGTTTAAGTTATGATTATCTTCAATTATGTAGTTATGTCGCTCGCTTCAGTGGTTAAGACCAAAGCCGTCGCACTGATGAGCAAATAAAAAGGATTCGTTTGTGTTTTAGAGAATATGAGAGAGAG
>ONPM01000116.1 GCA_900319715.1 uncultured Prevotella sp. | reverse complement strand
CAGAGCCTTGTTCTTGCCATAGAGGAAGGCGTTCGACATCAGGTAGTGGTAGCTGTACTTCAGCATGGTGTTCTCGCTGTTGTCACGGTCAGCCTTGTTCTCAAGCAACTCAACAACCTTCTGGTACTCAGGCTTTGCAAGTCCCTTCTCACCTGTCTTGTCGAGCTTGTTGTTCATCGTAGCGCACTGATAGGCGGCATAGATCTGCTGTACTGGGAATTTCTCTCCCATTGTCTTGTAAGCCTCAATAGCCTTGGCTATCAGCTCCGGCTTACGAGCCTCGTCGGCATCAGCATACTTCGAGTAGATCTTGGCCAGACCCTCATGGTCGTCTGAGTTCAGGTCGGGCTTGCAGGCGAGATAGTCGTTGTAGTACTTGATGGCGTTTTCGAACTGCTGATCTTTGAGATAGCTGTCGGAAACACTCTTCAAGATGGCATGACGCTTGATCATAGACGAGTCGTTTACCAGCTCAAGAGCCTTGTCATACTGGGCGTACATATTTTCCTTATCCTCAAGGGCCTGATAGATAAGTGCGGTATAGAAATGGTCGTACTCAGAGAACTTGGCACTGTCGGTCTCGTTGAAATACTTGTGGATGTATGCCTTAGCATCATCATATTTCTTCAACTCGTAGTTAGAGAACATAGCCAGACGGTTGAATGTCGGGTTACGCGGCTCGAGTTTCAGACCTGCCTCTGCGGCTTTGAGGGCGTCCTCGAAATGACCTGTGAAGTAGCTTGCACGTACATACTCGTTCAGATAAGACTTGTCGAGTTTGCTGACGTCGGCCTTTGCATAGTTCTCATAAGCCTGTTTCTCGTCACCTGCGAGCATATAGATATGAGCGGTGAAGGCATCAATGTCCTCATTAGGACACATGGCTTTCATATCCTGCAGTTTCTTGGCTGCCTGTGAGGGGCTGATCTTGCGATATACCATGGCCCACTTCTTGTAACCCTCAGGATTCTTCGGGTCGAAGTTGATGGCCTGATTGTAATAACCGGCTGCCTTACCACCATCGGTACCGTAAGAGGCCTCAATATCGCCTAAGAGAAGATAGGCTGGAGCATACTGGTACTTGGGCTTCCCTGCCTCGTTGGCGTAGTTGGCGAACAGAATGGCGCCAGCGGTGTCCTTCTGCTCGTAGTAGGCGCGGGCAACTTTCATAAGGGCCTCTGCGTTTTTCTTGTTCTTCTTGTACGCTGTCTTTGCTAACTCGGCTATGTTGGGAGCCTTGGATTTAATACCCTGAAGAGCAGCATTGAGCTCTTCTTCCTGTGCATTTGCGGTAGTGCTGAAACCTGCCAGCAGCATACCCATTACTAAATATTTGATCGTTTTCATAATTCCTTTGTTATTTAAGTTATACTTCTTGTTAATTGTCTCTCGATGTTATGATGTATCAAATCATTTTTCGTTTAATTGAACATACTCTTTTTCACTCTTTTTTAACGATGACGTTCCTGACATTCATATTTGCCGAGCGGGGTAGTAGTCCTGACCGCAGGATAATCATCTGGCCTTTCGGTAGCTGGATGAAGTGCGTGAAGGCTGTTGGTATGCCACTGGGACGAGTGTCGTTCAACAGTGCATAGATGGTGCGGCATAAAGGATAATTGCCGTTGTATAGATAGTACTGATAGGGCTTCCAACTGTTATAGTGCTTTGCACTGTCCATCTTGGATACGCCCATCACGGTTATATTCTTCTTGAAGGTGACATTGGTGGTGTCGCGCTTGTCATTGAGCCAGTTACTCCCAATAATGCCTAAGGCATTCTCATGTTTCTCTACGTAGTCTATAACGGCAGCACTCGTTTTTACGGCACCGATGTTCTTTGCACTGAACTGTTGACCGTCGAGAATGGAGTCGACGCACCAGCGGACAGTGCTTGACAAAGGATTGTCGAAGACGACATCAATGATTCCAAGCTTGTTTTGTGGATAGAGATCGCTCCATTGTTCCACTTCACCTTTTAGTACACGTGCAAAGTCTTTGACGGTAATACACGTGTCGGGGTTGGCATTGTTGACGATTATAGCGAGTCCGTCGTAGGCTATAGGGATAGCTCTGGGCAGGAAGCGGCGATCTTTGAGGTTCTGACGCTCTTTTTCCGTGAAATCACGGGTAGTGAAAGCCAGCCAAGTCTCTTCTGTCATGAGTTTCTTGACAGCATCCTGCTCGTTGATGTAGAGAGGTGTGATGGAGTCGAGGGTCTGTGTTGTAAAATAATACAGCTCCTCGTCTAAGATGGGATAGAAACTTTCGTCAGCCGTGAATATGGAGGCGGCTTTCTGGTAAGCTTCTTCCTTTTCAGGATTAGGCTTGTTCCCACAGGAGGGGAACAAGCCTAAAATTAATGTTAATCCAACTATTTTGTTGAATGCGTTCATTTCAAATCATTTACTGAAGCTTAAAGGTTACAGGAACGGTGTATTTCACACGTACTGCAGAACCGTTCTGCTTACCAGGAATCCAGTGAGGCATGGACTTAACCACGCGAGTAGCTTCCTTGTCGAGAGAGGGGTCAACAGACTTGACGACCTTCACATCGGTAATAGAACCATCACGCTCGACGACGAAGGTCACGATCACACGACCCTGTACGCCGTTCTCCTCTGCCACAACCGGATACTTGATGTTCTTAGACAGATACTCGAACAGTGCTGAGGGACCGCCAGGGAACTGGGGCATTTCCTCCACAACGTCGAACACCTTGGTCTCTTCCACCTTTGGGGGCTCGGGTTCTGCGATGACTTCCTTTGCTTTAAGCACCTCACCAGCGGTCTCATCGTTACCCTCTACGTTGAAGGCACCGATGGCGGTGTTGGTCTCCTGAAGTTCGTCCTGAGACTTGATCTCCTGCTCTTCCTTCACTTCCTCGTCCTTCTTGATTTCAGGTACGGTGAAAGCCACAGAGCTCTTGACGCGCTCAATCTCGATCTTCTCAACCTCGGGTTCTTCCTTTCTCTCAGCCTTTGCCTCTTTCTTCTCAGCCAGGCTCTGGAGCTCTACGTCTGCCTCGATCGCAGCATTCTGCGAAGCGATGTAGTTTTCGATAGAGACCTTTGCAATCACGATGGCTGCGATAGCGGCAAAGATGAGGAACATGGTAATCAGGGCCTTCAGGTTACGTTTACCTGTGTCCTTGCGCAATTGATAAGCTCCATAAGCCTGGTTTTTACCATCGAATACGAGGTCAACCCAGCCATTGTCTATAAGATCTATTTTTCCCATAGTTCTTTCTACTTTTTAGGGGTTAATCACTTGACGCCAGCCTTCTCGATGAGTGCTTTGTCTTCGTCACTCATCTTGTCGACATTGTCAATGACGTACTTATCAATATTGCTGATCAGCATCTCATCAAGAGCTGCCACCATGTTCTCGTATGTAGCAGTGTCGAGAGGACGGATGATGACGGTCATCGTAGGCACCTTCTCGCCGTTGGGGAGTTCACCCTTCTTCAACTTCTTCAGGGCTTCCTGATACTGCTCGTCGGTCATCTTTGAGTTGTACTCGTTCTTCTTGGCATCAAGTTCCTTCTTGGCCATCTTAATCTTAGCCACAGGGTTGATACCTTCCTCTGTCGTGTGCTCGTTCAAGACTTTCTCGATACCATCCTTACCATAGGTGGTCTCCTTTACGCAAGAGGGGTCGTCATAGTTGGGCAGACCTGCTATGTACCACACCTTGTCGTTGGAACCCAGATAGAGGGTGATGGTGTGAGAAGCCTTCGTCACCTGCTTGTCTTCCTCATTCAGATTCTTCGTGTCATCGTTTGACGGCATGGTCAACTGCATAGCCTGCGGTTTGGCCAGCGTAGTACAGAGCATGAAGAAGGTGATCAGAAGCATCATCATGTCTACCATCGGCGTGAAGTTCACGCGGGTATCCATCTTTTTCTGCTTGGATAGATTCTTTTTTGCCATAATACTACTATTCGTTTAAACGTTTAACATCGAGATTCGTAATGAGTTGGAAACGGTTCTCACTCATATCCTGAAGTTCTGACATCAATTTCTTGATGGTTCCATATGGAGTCTTAGAGTCGCACTTGATGGCGAGTTTGATGTCAGGGTTCGCATCGCGGGCCGCAGAGACCCACTCCTGGAATTCGCTCTTGCCCTTTGAGCCGTCTTTGTTCTCGATACTATCGAGCGGCAGGCCGAGCTTCTGGACTTCTTCTGCCATTTTCTCCTGCTCAAGAGACAGGTAAGCAGCGAGCTGAGACATGCTGGCACCGACCATGGCATCCTCGCGGAAGTGCTTGATCTGCTCGGAGTTCAACTGGATACCGAACTTATCGGTCATGGCATCCAGCATAGCCTGCATGTTGTTCTTGTTTTCCGTACCGCAATAGACGCGTCCCTCTGGGGTCACCAGAATGTTAAGCACGTCCTGCTCAGGAATCTTCAGCTCTGACACAGAGTTAGGCGCGGTGACTGATACTGGTTCCGGTGTCAGGAATGTTGATGTCAACATGAAGAAACACAGAAGCAGCGTCATCACGTCTGACATTGGCGTCATGTCAATCCAGATGTCTTTTTTCTGTATCTTAATTTTAGCCATTCTCTAAATGCTTTTAATGCGTTAAAAAAATGGATAAAGATTAAGCCTCGTTGTGGTTAGAATCGTAAGTAGCTGAGATAGTGAAACCGATCTCGTCGAGAGCGTAGGTCAGCACCACCACCTGCAGACAGAGCCTGGAACGATCCGATCATACCGAGCACAGTACCGAACAGAGCGGTCAGGGTACCCAGAGATACGATGGTAGCGACCATAGGCATGTTCATCTGGAGAGTAGGCATCTCTAACTGAGTAGCCTCTTCGTGAGCCTGCTGGATCTTTGCAATCTTAGCAGCCTTCTTCAGCGTGTCGTCAGTCTCAACGGTCTGGTACATGTTGATAGAAGCCATCACCACGTTACCAACGGTACCCTGCATCTTGTTGCAGAGATCCTTTGCCTTTGCGAAGTCCTGTGCCTTGATGGCAGCCTTCACGTCTGCGGTGAACTTGGCGAGGTTCATCTTACCAGAAGCGGTCTTGATGGCGAAGAAGCGCTCGATACCGAGGCAGATCACAGTGAAGAGAAGAGTCAGGATCAGACCTACCACGAAACCTCCCTTATACACTGTACCGAGAAGGTTTGCGGGATGACCTGAGCGGTCGCCGCCGACGAAGTTGTCGGGGTTACCCATAACGAAATACCATACACCATAACCTGCAAGAGCGCAAATCACGAGGATAATCCATGCAGCTTTAACACCTTGGAAGCCCGATTTTTTAGCTGGGGCTGCAGCCTTTGTTGTTGTTGCCATAATTGAATGATTTTAATTTTTTAGTTATTAAAAATGAAAGTTTATATATAGTCTATCTTAAATTCACCTCGCAAAGGTAACAAAATTAAGTGTGATATTTGGCTAATTAATAACTTTTAACTATGAAAATTTCGTTTTTATTTTAATTTCGCCACAATCTCCTTGATTCGTTTCATTGCTTCGATGATGTTTTCGTCACTCGTTGCATAACTCATCCGGAAACATTCCGGGTCGCCGAATGCATCGCCTCCGACGGTTGCCACATGACCCTTCTCTAACAGGTACATGGCAAAGTCTGTGGAGTTGTTGATCTTCGTCTCTCCGTCGCTCTTGCCATAGAAACTGGAACACTTGGGGAAGAGGTAGAAAGCGCCCTCGGGCACATTCACTTCCAGGCCGGGGATGTCCTTGGCCAACTTCACAATCAGATCTCTGCGACGCTCGAAAGCCTGACGCATGTCTTCTACACACTGCTGGTCGCTGATATAGGCAAACTCTGCTGCCTTCTGGCTCACACTGCAGGGGCCGCTGGTGTACTGTCCCTGCAACTTGTTGCATCCTTTGACGATCCACTCTGGTGCTGCGATATATCCGATGCGCCAGCCTGTCATGGCATAGGCTTTTGATACACCATTGACGATGATTGTGCGCTCCTTCATGCCAGGGAACTGTGCTATCGACTCATGTTTGCCTGTATAAATAATATGTTCGTAAATCTCGTCAGCCAGGACGAAGAGGTCTTCATGAGCCAGAATCACATCTGCCAAGGCTTTCAGTTCCTCGTGGCTATAGACGCTGCCCGTGGGGTTGCTTGGCGAACAGAGGATGAGCATGCGTGTCTTCGGCGTGATGGCAGCCTCCAGTTGTGCAGCGGTCATCTTGAAGTTCTGGTCGAAGCCGGCCTCTACGAATACAGGCTTTCCACCTGCCAGCAGTACCATCTGCGGATAACTGACCCAATAGGGGGCGGGGATAATCACCTCTTCACCGTCGTCCACCAGCGCCATGACCGTGTTACAAACACTCTGTTTGGCCCCGTTCGACACGAGAATTTCCTCCGGAGTGTAATGCAGATGGTTCTCGCGCTCCAGTTTACGGGCAATAGCCTGGCGCAGGAAGGGGTAACCTGGTACTGGCGAGTACTTCGAATAGTTCTCGTCGATGGCCATCTTGGCTTCCTGCTTGATATGGTCTGGAGTGTTGAAGTCAGGTTCACCGACGCTCATGTTAATCACGTCAATGCCCTGAGCCTTCATTTCAGAACTTTTCTGCGACATAGCCAGCGTGGCTGATGGTGCCAGACGCTGTAAACGATTGGATAGTTGTGCCATTGGTTTCTTATATTTGGATGCAAAAGTACAAGTTTTTAGGGAGTTAAAGGAGTTAAAGGAGTTAAAAGGAGTTAAAGGCAATGCTTTTTTCTCTTTTCCCTCTTCATTCCTTGCTTATCACTTAAGGTGCAGCGTGTGTCCCATGCGATTCTTTTTCGTTTCGAGATAGCGTAGGTTATAAGGATTGGGTATCACCTCGATGGGCACGTTCTCTACAATCTCCAGGCCATAGGCTTCCAGTCCTACCCGCTTCACGGGATTATTTGTCAGCAGGCGCATCTTGTGGATGCCTAAATGGCGTAGCATCTGTGCGCCACAGCCGTAGTCACGTTCGTCAGGTTTGAACCCCAAATGGATATTGGCATCGACGGTGTCGAGTCCCTCTTCCTGAAGTTTGTAGGCGGCAATCTTGTTCATCAGTCCGATGCCGCGTCCCTCTTGTTGCATATAGATGACGACGCCCTTGCCTTCTTTGTCAATGGCCTGCATGGCCTTATGGAGTTGTTCGCCGCAGTCGCAACGCTTTGAGCCGAGGATATCGCCCGTCATACAAGAGGAATGGACACGCACCAGTACGGGTTCGTCTTCCTTCCACTCGCCCTTGATGAGTGCCAGATGCTCTAGGCCGTTGCTCTTCTGACGGAAGGGCACGAGACGGAAGTGGCCGTAGTCCGTGGGCATGTCCACTTCCTCGCCGACTTCTATCAGTGACTCTTTCCTGAGGCGGTAGGCAATCATATCCTTGATGCTGATGACCTTCAGGTTCCATTCCTTAGCGAAGGCCATGAGTTCTGGCAGACGGGCCATCGTGCCGTCTTCATTCATAATCTCCATCAGGGCACCGGCAGGATAGAGCCCTGCCATGCGACAGAGATCGATGGCAGCCTCGGTATGGCCACTGCGGCGCAATACGCCGTTCTCCTGGGCATAGAGCGGGCAGATATGTCCTGGCCGTCCGAAGGTCTCTGGCTTGGAGACCGGGTCGGCCAGTGCCTTGATAGTCTCAGCACGGTCGTGGGCTGATACGCCAGTGGTGCATCCTTCAAGTTTATCGACGGTGATGGTGAAGGGCGTGCCCAGCACCGAGGTGTTGTCTTGTACCTGATGGGGCAGGTCGAGTTCCTTGCAGCGCTCTATCGTGATGGGGGCGCAGAGCACGCCTCGGGCATGGAGCAGCATAAAGTTCACCTTCTCTGCCGTCACCTTCTCAGCGGCGATGATCAGGTCGCCTTCGTTCTCACGGTCCTCGTCGTCGACCACAATCACGAACTCTCCATTCTTGAAGTCTTCTATGGCTTCCTCTATCGTGTTAAGTTTCATTTCTTCGGTCATGTTTACACCTTATTATATTATATAGTAGTTAGTTCCCACTAAGTTCTTTGGCTCGTGGGATGATTTTCTCGCTTGTCAGTCGGATGGTGCGCAGATCCTTATAAAGGCGGAACCTGAAACGCAGCATCCTGAAGTAGAAGAAGGCGCCGACGGGCAGCAACAGGCCTGTCACCACATTCATCCATTTCTTACGGAAGGGACGGGTATGGGCGTGGGTGGCCATGATGGGATAATGGTTCAACTCCGTCAGTATCAACTTGTCTCTCGTATAACTCAGGTTCTCGATGGTTTCCTCCAGTCGCTCGTTGATCTCTTCGATTTCCTGATCGTCGCCTGCATGGAAGAACACGTTGATGGGGTTCGGCCAATGCAGTAGTTTGTGGTTCTCGTGATAGCGGAGGATGTGGTCGTTGATGGCTGCGAGTCGCTCGGCGTCGAGGCGGTAGTCGGGGTCTTCGATGATTACCTCCTTGCTGGAGATGTGCCGCTTCGTCCGGAGTCCCAGCATCCGCATGGCGAGGTTCTTGTAGAGATCGATATTGAACACCACCGAGTCTTTGTTGGCCTTATAAGTGAAGAAGGCGGCGATGGGGGCGAGGGCCCATGTCGAGATGGTCATCCCGAAGCCTACGGTCCATTGGCCTTCGCGGGCCATCCTGAACCCTGTGTTGTCGAAGATGTAATAGATGATGAATACCAGCACCGACACGATGACGGGCACGCCGAGACCACCTTTGCGGATGATGGCTCCCAGGGGAGCACCGATGAAGAAGAAGATCAGACACGAGAGCGATAGGGTGAACTTTTTGATGGCCTCCAACTGATGGTGGTAGTAGTATCTGTGCAGGCTGCGGGCATACTCTGCCTTCATCTCCATATCTATCTTCACCGACTGCACGCTGGCGAGGGCACTCTTCACGGCAGACTGGCGGTCAATGGGCGACTGCCGCTCGTAGATGGAGTCGAAGTTGGCTTTGCCGTTAGCCATTTCCTTCATGATCTTCACCGAGTCTTCCGCATTCACTGACGGCAACCGCAGGCCGTAGCGCTTGGCTTCGATGTAGAAAGAATAGCCCACACTGTCGTTATGCTCCTTGATTGAGTCGATGTCGTGCAACAGTTTCCTGAGTGGCTTCATACGGGCATCGCCTGCCACATCGGCCATGTCTGTCATGTTCAGTCCGCTGTCGAAGTCGAGCACGATGCGCTTCGTCGAGAAGGTCTCACGGCGGTAGGGGATGTTGGCGCTGTTAGCGAGATCCTGCGACCGCATGTTCTCAAACCACTCTCCGCTATAGAGCGTCAGGACCAGGTGCTTCTTCTCTTCCGTCGACTGCATCATGCCTGAGTCGGCCAGGATGATGGCCTGGTCTTCGTAACTGCCTGTCTGGCGATAGATCATGATGCCATAGAGCATGCCTGTATCCATGTTCTTCTTCTGTACATAGATGTTCGAGCCAGGCAGGCCGTCGTAGAAGATGCCTTCCGGAATCTCGAGTTCAGGGCTCTTGTGCTTCACGGAGAGCAGCAACTGATAGAACGACAGGTTGGCCTTCGGGCCTATCACATCCTGGAAATAGTAGGAGATGCATGATATCAGCAGGACGATGGCGACCAGCGGACGGAAGGTCTGCATCAGCGAGATGCCTGCCGCCTTGATGGCTGTCAGTTCTGAACTCTCACCCAGGTTGCCGAAGGTGATCAGCGACGACAGAAGAATGGCCAGCGGGAAGGCCTGCGGCATCAGCATCAGGCCCATATACGTGAAGAACTGGGCCATCACCTCGAGCGACAGTCCCTTGCCAATCAGTTCGTCTACGTAGCGCCAAAGGAACTGCATCATCAGCACAAACTGGCAGATGAAGAACGTTCCGAAGAACAGCAGTCCGAACTGCTTAATGATAAATATGTCGAGTTTCCTGATTCGAAACACCTCTTTTATCTTTTCACTTGTTCATCTTCCTCCTTTTCACTTCTATTTTCTCTCAGAGCCCGCTGGCACGATGCAGCCTGTCGAGGTTGCTCTCCCACAGAATACGCAGGCCGTCGACATCGTCGTCATCAGCGAAGTCGGTGATCAACAGGTTCAGATGGTTCGTCAGTTCGCTCTTCTCGATGCGCATCTCCCAGTAATTGTCCTCATCGCCTGCTTCCTCATCGTCTTCCCATCTCAGACGGATATGGTCGTACTTCACATATTCTATCAGTTGGGCTTTACGCACATCCTGCTCCCTCCAGGGCTCGCCCCAGGTGAAGGTGTACTCGCCGTTGTGCTCCTCTACGTGGTCTGCCAGCCATCGCTCCAGCCCATGGGCGCTGCTGATTTGTTCCCATACGATATTGTGAGACTTCGTTGTCAAGGGGTATTCAATGTCTATTCGTTGCTTTCCCATACGCAATCTGTCTAATCTGTGGCTCTATTTCGGCACAAAAGTACAAATTTTCCGTGGAAGCACAAAATAATTCTCTAAAAATTTTGTTAGTTCAGGAAAAAGCAGTACCTTTGCACCCGCTTAACGAAAGAGATGATGGCGGGATAGCTCAGCTGGTTAGAGCGCATGATTCATAATCATGAGGTCGCCGGTTCAATCCCGGCTCCCGCTACCAAGAAAAAGCATTGAAAATCAAGCAGTTACGAAGATTTCGCAACTGCTTTTTTCTTTCAAAGAATCCTTTAGGGGAAAGTAAAAGGAAAGTTTAAAAGCTGAATTCATAGTTGTTTAAGCTTTATTTTCGTATGGTTTCCATAACTTTCGTTGGGGGCAAATTAGTCTGTAATTAGAGGTTTTACCCCCTTTTTTTGCTAAAACATATAAAAAAATGCCCCCGTAAGGGAGCATTGAGGTCTTCGTTCAATATTTAGCCTAAATTATTCATAGTGCACAAAAAAAGGAACGTATTTCTTGCACACCTGCAAGATTTTTATTACCTTTGAAGTTGTTGATAATCAAAGCAATATATACGTTCCAATGTGCAAAGGTAACACAATTTTTTCAAATACACAAGCCCAAATAGATTTTTTGGACCTGTTTGAGGTGGAAAAGAAGGTCGAGGTGTCGTTTTCAGCCCCAGAGCTTTCTTCTTTGGGTGGCCTTTCGTTATTGACAAAGTCAGCGAGAAACAGCAATTTCCTTACTCGTCTGTCAGGTCTGATTAATGACTGGCGAAATCCCAGTTTCACAGTGCATACGATGGCAGACCTCGTCAAACAGCGGATTCTCCAGATTGCAGCAGGATATGAGGATGCTGATGATTGTGATCTTCTGCGTCATGATGCCATGCTGAAACTGGCAGTGGGACATACTCCTGAGGATCGTGACCTGTGCTCACAGCCGACAATGACACGCCTTGAAAACCACGTTTCCCATAAAGAGTTGTGGGATATAGGTAATCTGTTCGTCAATCACTTTATCTCTTCTTATAAGGAAGAGCCAACGAGGATAATCCTCGATATTGACGACAGTAATTCCAATGCCTATGGGGCACAACAGCTTACCCTGTTCAACAACTATTATGGAGAGTACTGCTATATGCCGTTGTTCATATTCGAGGCCCAAAGCCAGCGCCTGGTTCTTCCCTTGTTGCGTCCTGGTCGTGTCAGCAAACAGGCAAATGTATGCGGTCTGCTTAAAAGGCTTATCGAAAAGCTCCGTAAACAGTGGAAGCACACTGAGATCATTATCCGTGGTGATGCGATGTTTTCCGGGCATGAGTTCATGGAATGGGCCATGACACAGCCAAGACTGCACTATATCTTTGGATACAAGGCTTACAAGCCCCTGCAGCGTCTTGTGGAGGACTGGAAACAGGATGTCATGCAGCGTTACAAAGAGAATCCGGAGGACATCAAAGAGTACCATGCCCTTGAATATGCTGCTTCAAACTGGAAGTGCAAGCAGTGGACAGTGGTCAAGATCGAGCACACGGAGCAGGGATGCCAGACCAGGTTTATCGTCACAGACATGAAGGAGAAGACTGCCAAGCGGCTATACGAGAAGGACTATTGTAAAAGAGCAGACTGTGAATTATGCATCAAGGAAATGAAGGACGGACTTAGGGCAGACAGAATGTCATGCAACAGGTTTTCCGCCAACCAGTTCCGACTTTTCCTGCATGCCGCTGCCTATGTCATACTGTTGGATGCAAAGCAGAAACTATTCAGGAAAACAGAGATGGCCAATGTCACCATACAGACATTCAGGGAGAAACTCATACTGATGCCAGTAAAGATTACGGAGTTGAAAACCAAAATCAAATTGGAATACCAGAGGGATAACCCGATGAGATATAAATTCCGAAGAGCGTTGGTGTTCATGTAATACTCCAGATTTTCAGGACAAACTAATATGCAGCGAAGGTTGCAGCATATCTGCATGTCGCAACACGAAGGTTGAGGACGATAAAAGAGGAGCTTGAGTAATAAAAAGAGAACTGTAGACCTCAAATAACTAATATGCCTGCTTTTTGTTCCCAAGAAGGGAATATTTTGTTCCCAGTGTGGGAACATTTCAGTCCCAACGTGGGAATATTATATGAGCTATGAATAATTCAGG
>ONPM01000095.1 GCA_900319715.1 uncultured Prevotella sp. | reverse complement strand
CATCTTCGACCAGCGGTATCAGCTGCGTGAGAAGGAAAACCTGGACTTCATGTCGCTGGCTCACCAGTATGCGCTGTACCTGATGGAGCACGACTGGAATCCGCTGGAGGATCATTCACCGAACGTAAGCCTGAAGACGTGGCTCATCAACGGGTTCCGCTATGTGGTGCTCGATGCGCTGAAATGGTACCGCAAGGAGTACGGCAGCATCACGTTCGAGGACTATCTGATGTCGTTTGATGTGACCAGCGACCTGCGGTTGCAGTTCAATCGGATGGTAGAGGATGTATGTGACCATGCTCCGCTAGACCGTCAAGAACGGCTGATTATCGACATGCTGCTGTTGCAGGGATTCAAGTCGAAGGAGATTGCAGCGCAGATGGGGATGACCCCGTCGGCCATCTCGCAGAAGTACAAGAAACTGAAGGAGCAAATCATCGTGCCGTATTTCAGGAAGAACTTCGACATGGACCTGGATATGCCGGAGGTGATGGACGAAATGGCCATCCTACGCAGGGAGGCCACGATGGGCGAAGCCAGGATGTCGATGCCAGCACCGCCTATGTCAGGTTCGATGGCCGATATAGCAGAATCGATGGTTTGCGAGGATATGGACTTTATCAGAGAGGAAGTTATGGAACAGAAAAGGACAACACCAGAGTTTATCACGGAGCTGCAGCCAAACGAAATCTTTGTGTTCGGCAGCAATCTCAAAGGTATGCACGGCGGTGGTGCGGCCTATATCGCCTACCGCAAGTTTGGGGCCATCATGGGTCAGGGCGTGGGTCTGCAGGGTCAGAGCTATGCCATCCCGACAATGCAGGGCGGCGTAGAGACCATACGTCCGTATGTGGACGAGTTTATCGCGTTCGCCAAGGAGAACAAGAACATGACGTTCCTCGTGACTCGCATCGGTTGCGGCATTGCAGGATTCACCGATGATGAAATCTCTCCACTATTCGAGAAGGCTCACTACGTAGAGAACATCGTGCTGCCACCAGGTTGGTGATGTAGATTATAAAGAATAATAAGGGAACTAAAAAATGGATACATACAAACAGATAGACTTGACCGAGTATGTTCAAACTGGCGAGGGCGGCAACGGGAAGACTTATGTTACATCCGCTGATTCGGACGAAATCCTCAAGGTGAATAACGCCCGCTTGAGCACATGGGAAGTCGTGAAGCACGAATACGATGTTTCCAAGGCTGTTGCCAGTCTCGGAATTCCTGTACCCGCGATGTATCGCATCGTACAGGTAGGAGATGCATACGGCACCATCTCGCAGCGCATCAAGGGCAAGAAATCCCTCTCACGCATCTGCCACGACGAACCCGAGCGCACCGAAGAGATGGCCCGGCTCTTGTGCCACAAAGGGAAGGAACTATTCGCTAAGCCTTGCGACACCGAATTCTTCCCCAGCAGGAAGGCACAGGCACTACTGGCCGTTGAGAGGGCCACTTTTGTAAGTAGGAGGAACATAGAGAAGATGCGAGCCTTTATTGAAACCATCCCTGAGAATACTCACTGCGTGCATGGTGATTTCCAGACAGGCAACCTCATCCAGGCTGCAGCGGATTACTATTGGATTGATCTGGATCGCTTTGGGTATGGCGACCCTATGTTCGACATCGGCCACCTTTTCCTTATCTGCCACATCTACGCTCCCATGAAGCGTGTGCAGGATATATTCCACATGACCCAGGAACAGTTTCACCGCTTCTGGGATGCCTTTGCCAAGGAATACACTGGACAAGACGACCACGCTGCCTTCGATGCCCAGGCCGGACGCTTCGCCGCCCTCGACGTCATTCTCCGCAACGTCTTCCAGAAGTCAAACTTTATCGAGAAGATTTTCTTCGGCTTCTATGTACATAAACTGATGAAACAATATTATTCGTAATAACTATGGCTCGACAATGAACTTATGTTCGATGAAATACTCAATGTGAAATGAAACAGAAAAAACTTTGGATGCTGGCCGCCATCTTTGTAGTCACTTGCGGTCTTGTGATAATGCCGTCATGTAGCAATAGTGATAATGCCGTCAAACCTGATACTTCGGCTTTGGAGAACTGGCAGGCAGGACGGACGGTGACTGCCGAAGCAGTGAAAGCTTTCGGTGGAATAGATAAATGTTTTGCTGCCGAACCCATCCCTGATGGTGTGTGGGCACGCATGCAGGGCAAGACCTACAAAGAGAACCCCTACATTGGGCGTGACGACCTGCGACATATACGCGCCCTACACTGGGACTACGACAATCAGATGCATGTGGGCGAAATGATAGTCAACGTGCAGATTGCCGATCGTGTGGCCGCCATCCTGCGCCAACTGTTCGATGCGAAGTATCCCATCCAGCGGATGCTCCTACCCGACGTGTATGATGCCGACGACGAAACACAGATGCGTGACAACAACTCGTCGTGCTTCTGTTATCGTGCCATCGCTGGTACAATCAAGCTCTCGAAGCATGCCCGTGGCCTGGCCGTTGATATCAACACACTCTATAACCCCTATTACAAGGATCGTACCGATGGCACCCGCTTCATTCAGCCCGCCACTGCCGAGGCCTACTGCGACCGCACATGGGACTTCCCCTATAAGATCACCCACGACGACCTCTGCTTCCGTCTCTTCACTGATGCCGGCTTCGAGTGGGGCGGTGACTGGACATCGTGCAAGGACTTCCAGCATTTTGAGTTGATAGAGGAATAATATGAACAGTTAAAACAATGACTGTTGATTTCAACATACTGAAACGAAATGAACTGAGGGCTGCTGTCCGACTGGTGGGCAGGGCTTTCGAGGACTATGAGTACTTTACGAACTACTTCCCCGACTTGGAAGAAAGAAGAAAGGTACTAAGAGGTGTCGTCTATCGGGAATTCCTGACAAACTTCAAGAAGACACACTATCTGGTGGCTAAGAGAAATGGTGAACTTGTGGCTGTGGCCCAGGTCAATGCGCCAGATTACAAAAAGCCGTCAGACTTTCAGTATCTGATACATGGCTGGCCTCTGGTGTATATTGGAGTTAACAGACGGCGGCTGGATGACTGGCTGGCAATGGATGCAGCAGCAGGCAGACCCTGTCACGAATATCAGGCTACAGGAACAGGAATCTGGTATCTCAGTTCAATAACCGTTGACCCGTCAGCACAAGGCATTGGCATAGGAACGCAGTTTATTGGCTACATGGAGGATTTCATCCGGACACATGGCGGCAAGGAGCTTGTGCTATTCACAAACTCTGATAAAAACATCGCATATTATAAAAGGTGTGGTTTCGAGGTGTTCGATGAGCGGGAGTTTACTTATAACGGGAAGACAATGCGAAGTTGGAGCGTGAAAAAGATACTGAATGGCAGGCAATAGACAACATATCATCCACGGCTTGCGTGACGGCATACCCATTGCGATGGGCTATTTTGCCGTGACGTTCTCGCTTGGCATCATTGCTGCGAGGGCAGGACTGACAGCACCCTTGGGATTCCTGAGCAGTTTCTTTACCCGTGCTTCGGCTGGCGAATATGGCACATACACGCTGGTAGCGGTACAGGCAGCATACGTAGAGGTGATAGCCATGTGCTTGGTGGCCAACCTACGCTATATGCTGATGAGTGCGGCACTGTCACAGAAGATAGCCCCAGGTACATCATGGTTCCACCGCATACTGATGGCCTGCTGCGTGACTGACGAGGTGTTTGGCATCTCTGTGGCCCATCCGGGCTATACGCCTCCAGCTTATACTTACTCGGCAGCCCTGATATCTACGTTATTCTGGGCATCGGGGTGTGCTGTGGGCATCATGGCTGGCAGTCTGTTGCCACAGCCGATGGTAACAGCCCTGAGTATGTCGCTCTACGGCATGTTTCTAGCAATTATTATCCCACCTGCCCATAAAGACCGGAACGTGCTCTATGCGCTGATAGCCAGTTTCGTGTTAAGCGGCTTGTGTGCTGTGGCTCCTGTTATCGGCGAGTGGAGCAGTGGTATGCGAACGGTGGTGCTGACGATTGTCATTTCATCTGTCGCTGCATGGTTAAAACCTATAAAAACAGAAGACGATGGAACAGCATAGTATTCTCATATATATCCTCCTGGCTATTGTCATCACCAACCTGATCCGCGTGACACCAATGGTACTGATCAAAGGGGAGTTACACAACCGCTTTGTGCGCAGCTTCCTGTATTATGTGCCTTACGTCACGTTGGCCGTGATGACCTTCCCAGATATGATTCTGGCTACGCCGACTCCATTGCCAGGAATAATTGCGCTGTTGGCAGGCATCGTTGCAGCATGGTTCCGCTTGGGACTATTCCCTGTCGCTGCCATCTGTTGCGTCATCGTCTATTTGTTGATATAAAGGAAGACTTTCTTAAATCCCTGTTTTATATCTCTTCAAGCTTCACGTAGTAGCGGAGGGCGGGACAAATCTGATTGACAAACGACTTGTAGAATGCCATCCAGTCACGGCGCCTTGTCTGATTCTTCATATTGATATGCTCATTATAGATGGCGCATCCCATCTTGTGTTCAACGAGTTGGGATGTGAAATCTATTCTCTTGTCGCAGGCCTTGAAATATTCAAAGAGCTGTACCGACTTCAGGTACAACAGCACTTTGTGGGTGTAGACAACCCATCGGGGTGCATGAATACGCTCCAGCTTCGTGATATAGCCATAGGATTGAGCGATGGCATTACCCATTCCGAGCCATTGCACGGGGCGGTATTTCTTAAACTCCGGGGTGATGTGCATGACTTCATCGGTATAAATGCGAATCAGACTAGTTCGGATGTCCACCACCAGATAGTTGAGCAAATCGGCCATAGACAGCGTGGAGTCGGCATCCATCGTGTTTCGGGTCATCGCTTCGAACTGATCACGTCCGTCATCGGTTGGCATCAGGAAATGATGAAAGTCGAAATGCTCGCCACCAAGATAGTTATCCAGCAGGAGCAATGAACTCAGCACTTCATAGAACTTGTCGCCAGAGTCGAGGTCGTAGTCGATTTCATAACTCCGTTCGCCGGTCTTGCGGAAAGGCATCAGCGGCGCATCAGGATTAACGACGAGCTGGGTCGTGATACTGACATTGTACTTGGCCTCCATCTGACCAATGAGGTCATCGAGTTCATCGATGGACTTGTTCTGGCTGATGGTATAGGAAACGCCATAGTACACCTGGTTGTACATATCCCTATCGGACTGGGGTTGTTCAACCTTGACTTCGAAGACCTGACGGTAAAGCCACTCGTATGCTTCATCGTATTGCCCAAGATTGTAATAGATGGAGGCTATATACAGATAGGGGTCTCCATGATCTTTGCTGAACTGCAGGGCCGTTTTAAACTCCTCTATGGCACTGTCGTATTCGCAACGCTCCAGGTACAAGCGTCCCATATCCTTGTGGGCCTCGTAACTCTCTGGGGCAAGTTCAAGACGCCGGAGATAGTAGCCTTCGGCGGTATTGAGATCTTTCTTTGAGAACGCCATGTCACCCATGATGCCAAAGGCCTCACTGTTGCTGCTGTCGAACTGGAGGACAGAGATAAGATGGTCTGTGGCTGTATCATAGTCCTTCTGCTGAACGGCATCACGCGCCAACTGAAGGTAGTTCTCCATTGTTTCTTTCTTAATCTCAGGCATACTTATACGATGGGGAGTTTAGAACGGAAATAATCATCAGGATATTCATCCCGCATTCGCTGTACCTCGCTGTTAACATCATCCTCCAGCGTCTTGACGGCCTGATGCCAGTCGTCAGGAATGCGCCTGTCGGTATCGGTCTCGTCCTCGTCATAGGACCTGGCAGCCAGGCAACGAACCTTCAGACGTTGATTGTTGAAGAACCAGGAGAGGCCCTTGACATCATTTGCCAGCTGATAGATCATGCTTGAATACGGGCCTTTTGTCTCGTTCTCTTTCACCTCTGTACCATCATACAATTTGCCGTCTTTTCCGACATGGCAGTACCTGTGAGGGATGTAATACCCTTTCCACTCAGAATATACGCGAAAGGTTTCCGGATTCTTCATTCTGTCTATTTCAAGCGTGATCGTCTCGGGTAGTTCTTCCTGCGGGTTATCCTCCTGACGGTTGGAAACGGTGATGCCATGACGTTCAACATCGATGAGGATGTCAGAATAGTCACCGCTACGCTCATCTACGTTAAGGTCGAGAACCTCGCTGAGCTTAATCAGGGGAATCGTATCACCCTTCTTGCCGATGGTTAGTGCTGCGATGCCATCTTTCAAGCAGTCGTCTTCACGGACAGCCCAGTCGTCATCGACAATGGGATAGGTCATAAACCTATCGCAGTAGTATTTCTTCTTGTCCTCTTCGGTGGCTTCTGCTATCAGCACTCCTTTGAGGTCATAGAACCAGCAGCCAAGGTGAATAACCTTATGCTCATGGTCAAGTTCAACCCGTATCTTCTTGTTGTCGTCTTCCGTCATTGTCGCGTGATTAGAATTTCACAGTGTATTCCTCGTTGATGTCACGGTTCTCGATTTCGTATGTCAACTCCTGATGGAGGGATTTTGTTTTTTCGTTCTCGGGCATTTCTACTGATACCCTTGCATATTGTTGTTTCATCTATCTTCTATTTATAATGTACATTTTATAATATCTGACTGCAAAAGTACTCAAAAAAATGCGGAATCATGCGTGATTTAACAAATTTGGCATAAAAATAGATGATCTTTTGACAGCAGGTGAGAAATGATTGAGAGTTTTATCGTTTCAGTTTATGCTCATCATCGATGTCATCATAGTTGCTGTGACCACCGACTTCATGCTCTCTGTTGCCATCCTTTGAACCACCTTGCTGCTGTAGGACTTTACGGGTTCCCTGAATGATGTTGGGTTTGTGGATTGGTTGTTGAACTGACTGAGATTGAGAAAGTTCATGCTGAGTGTTATTAGTTCTCATTCGGCTCACATCAAGACCAGCTTCCTCCATATTCAGGATAACCTTATTAGCAAAGTCAATGCAATAGTATTGGTCGTTATCATTGACGATGTAATAGCCATCCTCATGAAGTTTGTCACGCAGGGATTCATCGGGAGTATTATCGAACAACTCATGCAGTTGTTGGGTGATTCTTTCCTTATTCTTACTTTCGTCACCAAGGGTCAGGCGGTCTGGATGACCATATTTTCCCATAACACAAAGGATAGCGGCCTCAGTCTCGTTGGCAGGGTGGAACGACTGGAGCCATGACAGGCGGTCGTTGGAGTGAAGGGTCTGCTGGATATGCTCTGGAAGTACATAGGAAGTGCCTTTAAACAATAAAGAACCATTCATAAGTTTGGTACCGAACTGGCGACGGAGAAGTTTGTTTATTTCCCTTGTAGTCATATTAGGATTGTCCTCCAGCATTGCATCGATGAAGGCTTCTGCCTTGCTGAAGCGCTCTTCGTCAGACTGGAACTGCAAGACATCTTTCAGTTTCAGGACATCACCACCCTTGAAAACACACTTGGTGTGATGATCGACGATGAAGAAACCATAGGGTGAATCCTTAGAGCCAAGGAAAACGAGGCTAACACCGAACTTATCGCGCATCATCTGCTGTAGTTCCTCTTTATTGGAACACATATCACGGTATTTCTTGATGACAGCCCGTAACTGATATTTGCGACGCTGATCCTGAAAGTAATCCTTTCGGCATTTCGACTCAATAAAAGCCTCGCTTATTTTTTCTTGAATCATGCCAGCCCGTTTAATAACAATATCGCCATCTTCCTTGTAGCATTCGTAACCAAGGGTTTCGATGATGGCCATAAATTGAGGAACGGAGGTGAAGCTGTATTGCAAGGCTTGTTCTGTGGACTCTCCTACTCGTTCGTTCTCGCTCTGTTGCAAAAGGCGGTTGATAACCTCCTGAGAACGCCGGCGTTCATGGTTGTTGTCTATTTTCTGGCCATCAGGAGCCACACGACTGGTAATGACATGGATATGATTATTGTCGGTATCATGGTGGGCATAGATGAGTATAGGTTGCCCAAGCTGACCATAGCCCATCTCTTTCAGATACCCTCTGGCAAAGCTGACCAACTGTTCATGGGTCATCTCATGGCCTTTACAGGAGAAAGCGATATGGAACTGAGGCTTCTGAATACGAGTATTCTGAGCGGAATAGTCATTCAGGAAGGTTATCAGGTCTTCTGTGGAGTATTCGCCCATGTTGCTAATGTAGCCGAAGTTGAGCATCTCCACAAGTTCGGCTTTCCCCTCAGCGACCTTGCGCTCATTGTATTCTACAGCATGGAAATTGGTACTGGATGGAAGGATGGTTGCTATCATATTATGCAATTTATATAATATGCTAATATACTAATATATAATTATGATATTATGCAAACAGCATATTATACTATTCACATAATATATAAATATGTAGATTGCACAAAATGCAAATATATTCTTATAATAATATATTAATATGCAATTATGATAATATGTAAATATCATATTTGTGGATTATGTTTGATGAGTTTTTGAGCAATCAAGTGCTGTTCTGACTTGACGTCTTCGAGAAAAGAAAGTACCTGCCGGACTTGGGGCAGGATAACCTGATCGTAATATTCCTGGCGGAGCTCATGACCTATGGCGAGTTCATTGGCCCGTTTCATTGACTGGTTGAAATTGCCGCCAAGCCAGCTGAGATCCTGCTGATACTTGCGAAATAAGTCAGTCATTTCGTTCAATGCCTCCATGCGTCGGACTGTACCGATGTCGTTGAACTGGCGCACTGCATCGCGAATCATGGCACTTATGTTACCATAGCTGGATGCCTTATTTAGGAAGAGTTCATGCTCTTCTGGAGTAAGCCTCACTTTGCATACTATTGTTCTTTTGTCCATATAGCTCTGTTATAGATACGAGTTGCGAGTATCGTTCTCCTGTGTCGAAGCACAGGCAAGTCGATTTTTGAGGTACGAATCCATCCGCAGGAGGATTTGTGGCCACAAAAATACAACTTGCTAAGAAACTACCGAATACATTTGCCTAATCCTCAGTGCAAAGTTAGGAATAAAGTCTGAAACCACGATGATTTCTAAAAGAATATGAAGTTAAACTTTGTTTAATATGATATTATACAAATATCTGAATATCAATTATATAGAATATTATAATTGTATAATATACAATCATTATAAATGCAAATTATACTAATATGACTTTTGTATAAATATAAAATATCAGAACTACAATATATAATATTATACAAATATGATAATTATATAAAATGCAAATATGAAAATGGTATAATATGTGATTATGGTAAAATGATAATTGCACAATATGGGAAAAGCAAAATATGATATTTGCTGAAAACGGGTACTACATAATCTCTCGATCGGTAGTACCCTGCCAAATACTAAGAATTTCTTCTCAGCTATACGTTGGGTGTATTGTATAATCAATAGGGCATAAGGAAGTGAGCTGCCCACCATGCGATTCCAGACGTCGGCAAACGCTCATATACACACAGTAAAGCAGCCCACTGTAGAGCTGTTCCTGTGCTTTGTATATGATGAATTTTGCCGATTCTGGAATCAAAGCACCGCTTTTCCGTCTCTTACAAGACTTCTAAGCCGGTGCAAAGATAATCATTTTATCCGAGTATTTGACATAATAACATAAAAAAGTCAAGAATCGAATAAAAAAGAGCTACATATTGCTTTATGACTGTTTATATTTCTGGTATATGCTAATCATTTCAAAGAGAGGATCATAGGCTGAATCATTAGAAAGTACGGCATTGAAACAGTTTCCCCATGA